>PLPU01000127.1:0-16573 GCA_003159975.1 Acidobacteriaceae bacterium | reverse complement strand
AGCAATAGGAGAAATGCTTTAATAGCCATTCAAAGCGGAATACGGCCGGCGTGATCGTTATGGCCCTAATGGTGATGGTTGGCACCTGTGGCTTTCTGGCCTGGAATGCCTATAGGCATAGGGCTATCGCCTCTCGAATTTCCGATTCTAAACAGCAGGTTCAACAGGCGGTGTCCCTCTGGGCAGATGCTTTCCGTTCCAAGAACTCAACCGCTTTGACCGCCTCATATGCCCCCACAGTGGAAAAGTATTTTCGTAGAGACAATGTGAGCCGCGATCAGATTCATGGATACTTCCATTCGGCTTTTGCGCGCATCAAGTATATCCAAACCTACCAAATCGATGACATCAAAGTTGAGATGTTACCAGCCTTGAACGATCCTGATGACAGGATTATTCCCAGCAGGGCTGCGGCTACGTTTCATAAGACTTGGGACACTAAGCAAATCGATGGGAAGACCTCTTCAGGGGAGGAAATTGAAAGGCTGACCTTCGCGAATTCCCCTGAGGGTTGGAAGATCGTCCGAGAAGAGGAGCTTAATGTGATCAAGACTTCCAGGCATTGATCACTTTGGCTCCCTCGGTGTGTCTGGTGGATGCTCTCTAACTGGCTATTAGCGGAGTCATTCGCCATATTGCAGCTCATCATCGAGGTGCTCCACGTAGGAGGTCACTCACTCAACTGTCTCCCAACCCAGATCGCAACTCGTCTGGTCGCCCGACTTTTGCGAAGTAAGGGTAACCTTTTTCGTGCCATCCGGGTTGGGCTTGATGGTGAGAAGCCACGCCTGGCGGTCAAAGTTGAACTTGAGCCGAGCCTGGGGCAAATTGTCAAAGACAACCACCCCGTTATATGGCACCGGTGGTCCCTGATAGTGCAGGACACCTGAATGCACCGCTGCGGTCACGGGGGGCTGCGGAAGTGGGAGTGCAAGCGACTTGGGTTCTGCTTGTTGGGTTTCCTTTGCTGTGTGCTGCCCCATGTCCTGCGGTATTTTCGTAGGCAAAGTTGCCGATGCCGTCGATGTTCCTGACCTGGGTTGCGACTGCGGCATACTGGGAGCGGAAGTGGCGGGAATGCTCGCGGAAGGCTTGGCAGATTGCTCCGGCAGCGGCGCCATGGCACGTTGCGATTCGGAAGCTGTCTTGGCTTCGGAGGAAACGCTTCGATGGGCATAGGCGTAAAATGCCCAGACTCCTGCCACCACTAGCACAGACGCGGCAATGCCGATAGCGATTCCGATCTTCTGCATTGACCCGCCACGCGGCGCAGGAGGCAAAGCGCTGAAACCGGATGCGAGGGTGGCTAGGGGAGAATCCGGCGATTTTCGCTCGACAGCTTCCCAATGGGAAGTCCAAGCGGTTGCTGATCCATTCGGTGCATGGAGCGAAACATCCGGTTCCCCAGCTATTTCGGAACTTGCCGGAACAGGCGATAGCTCAT
The DNA here is from genome assembly GCA_003159975.1 of Acidobacteriaceae bacterium. Classification (GTDB taxonomy): domain Bacteria; phylum Acidobacteriota; class Terriglobia; order Terriglobales; family Acidobacteriaceae; genus Telmatobacter. The sequence goes on along the minus strand of PLPU01000127.1, from coordinate 15,129 downwards.
CCCCCGCAGGTATCTGCATCCCCTCCGGAGCGGCAACTGCCACTGCGGGCGAGAAATCCACGGCCTTGGTTTCTTGTATTGGAGTTCCGCTCTTCCCGGCGGGAGCGGCTTCGACTGCCGCAGCCAGCGCCGGTGCATCGATTGCGTGGCCGCACTGCCTACAGAACCGTTTGCCTGGGGCAAGGACCGTTCCGCACATTACGCAGGATAGGGCCGCAGACTTGGGCATTACCGCCGCCTCGGGCTGCGCAGGGGCGGCCACCATGGGCATGGCTTGACCACACCCTCCGCAGAAGCGTTTGCCCTCAGCCACTTCTCTCCCACACTTTGTGCAATGTCTGTTTGTCATGTCAACTCAAGGGAGTTACACACTCATCGCGGCTAGCTGATCGTTTGACGCCGGTCGTCACTCCACCATGGCAGGTGACCGGCAGGGTTTTGTTGATGTGGATCGTCTTCTTGATTCCTTTGTTCACCAAAGAGGGCCGGTGGCAAAGAAAGTTACCCCGTGCCGGTTTTCTGACCGCATGCAACAAGTGGCCAGACCGGCACGGGGCAGTGTTTACCGGTTAGTGTTCGGTTGCGTTGCCTCGGCGGTCACTTCCTTCTCAGCCTGGTCGGCCTGTTGGGCCTGCTGCTGAATCTCAGCGGCCGCATTAGGATCGGGCGGAGGCGCAATCGAGGCATACAGTGCAGGTGCTGGCGGGGCTTGGGCTGAAGACGGCATAGCCGGCAACCCACCCTTGCCTTGCTTGGCTTGCAATTCCTGTAGCCCCTGGTCGATGGTCTCCCGCATGTGGTTCTGCATCTCCTGCAAATCTTCAAACGCGACGGAAACCACGGCTTGTTTCTGGCACTCCTGGCCGCCCTTGCTGGAGAGTACGACCAAATCTACGGCCTTTGCGTCGGTAGGCGGCGCCTTCTGTAGCGCTAGCACATCGCCATCGCTCAGCGTACACTCCGTCTGCGAGGCATCCACGACATCCAACGCGGCACCGACCACAAATACATGCTGCTTGCCCTTGGTCGCATCGCTCAGAGTTCGATCGATGCCGCTAGAACCTGGGTCCACTTCGATCTGGTGCGCATTGAGCGCCGCCTCCTGGTTCTCCAGCGCCAACTGATTCCTGATTTCGTCGGCGATCTGCTGCTTCACCTCAGGCGTAAGCTCTGGTGGCCCAGCGGCCGCGGGAGCAGCGCCGTCAACCTCGCCGGCTTCCTGGTGCGCTGCATAGCTCGCCTGTAAATCCGACGAGATCATGTAGTCGGTCAGCCAATACGAGGCCGAGGGGTACGACGAATAAGGCGAGAAGTAGTAGCCGTAATACCCATACCAGGGACTGCCCCCAAATCCCCACCCGAAGGCGATGGGCGAAGCCCATGGGTTGTACGCCCAACCGTAAAAGCCCGCCCCATAATACATGCTTGGGGCGTAGACGTTAAGATAGCCCCCGCGGTAGGCATAGCCGTAGTAGAGGTGGTTGTAGGCGCGGCCGTGATAGAAATAGTTGCGCTGGGCAAACTCGTGGCTGCGGAAGGTATACGGATGTTGCACATATCCCGGCCGGCCCTTTTGAAACACGGTCCGGCTGTGGTCGGCGCGTTCGACCGAAACCCTTTGGCCTCCGTTCAAACCGTGATGGACATCCATGCCCCTTTTGGCGTCATGCACGTCGCTCGCCTTGCCGTCGGAACGCAGTCTGATCGCGCTGCCGCTTTGGCTAGTCATTTCCTTGGTGTTTCTGGGAGCATAAGCCGAAGAAGTTCTGATCGCAGTGTGGGGGGTGCTGCCTGTTAGGCCGGTGGCAGGGCGGTTCACAGAAGGGCTGGTAGTGGCTGGACGGTTCACCGAGGGGCTGCTGGTGCTCGGCCGCGGCACAGCCCCGCCGCCCGAATTGCCCGCCGGCCTTGCGGCAGGCGGCGGTGCCGGCCTGGGAGCGGGTGCAGCCGCTGTAGCCGGCTTGGCTGGCGGAGGGGCTTTCTTGTTGTCGGCGCCTGCCAGGGTACCAACACACAGGACCCCGGCAACAATCAGTGCTACTGAACCATTCCTCATGGTTCTACGAATAACTGGCATGGTCATTGGATACCCTTTCCTCTCTCGATCTTTGAGTGTTGCTCCCCATTTCGGGTTTGCTGACGCCTATTCAATGCTGCTGACTTTTCCATTGGTGAAGGTGACCTTCATCTTCATGTCCGTGTAGTAGTAGACCGTCTTCGCACCAACCACGGTCTTCTTCTGAGGCTCCCCAAAAGCTGTAGTTACTTGAGTCCTGGTCTGGCCCTGGGCGATGGTTACCGCAGGGACAGGTGGAGGGGGTGGCGGTGCTACGTCGTCGTATTGCCGCTGCGGCGGCGGCGGTGTCGGTGGAGGCGGAGGTGGAGGTGGTGGCGCTGCCGCTTCTTGTGGGGCCTGATCCACCGTCAGGACCTCGGAGATCAATTGCAGAGCCGCATCGATGGGCGGCACCTGCTTTTTGTTGGGATAGAGAATCTTCAGGTCCGCATGATAGCGGACACCGTTGTCGTTGGGATCTGAGTAGAGTTTGAAGAGAACCCCGTCCTTCTGAGCAGTAGCCGCCAGAACCCAGAATTTTTGACCGGACCCAAATGTTTGCCCCGGAATGTCGGCAGGCACGCTCCCGCCAGCCGGGTCCAGTCCCGCCGCCACTCCTTGCAGCGCAGCGACTCCGAGCGAACCCCAAAATCTCTTCCCTCCTCCTCCCCCGATCTTTCCATCCTTGTACGTGCTCGACTCCGCCAGGGGTGAAGCCAGGGCAGACATTTTCAGCCCGTCCTTATGCAGTACAACCACATCGCCGGCGGTAACTATCTCCGTAAGATTCTTTGTCGTGGTCGTAAGTTTGAATTGCGAGTTGAGCCTTCCCTGAAGCGCCGCCACCGGGTCGCCCGATTGCGCTGCCAGCGTAAGACTGAGGATCGGTGTGATTGCGACCAATCCTAACGCCCGATACCACCGTACCTGATCCATATGCCTTTCCCCTTTCATCAGTTGTGGAGGACGCTTATAAAACGATAGAAACATGCCCCGCATTTCGGCCCCTGAGCCCTCCATCCCAAATGTGCTGACGCCTATTCAATGCTGCTCACTTTTCCGTTCGTAAAGGTGACCTTCATCTTCATGTCCGTGTAAAAGAAGATCTCCTTTGCTCCTGCCGTTGCCTTCCGCTGTGGCTCCCCGAAAGCGGCGGTAACTTGAGCCTTCGTCTGCCCCATCGAGATGGTTGGCGCTGGGGCGGGCGGAGAAGGAGGGGGCGCTAGATCCTCATATTGGCGTTGCGCGGAAACTGGCAAAACTGCCGTAGCTTCAGCCGTTGAAGGCGCTGGGGTACCCCCTTCTCGAATCCATACCTGCCCATTGTCTGCGACAAACCTGTCTCCTTGAATCTTGAAACTGAAGCGGTATCCACTGTTGGTGCAGTTTATGGTCAACGTATCTCCGTTCACGTAGTAATGGCCATTGCTCGGTTTGCCGCCCGGAAGGAACATGACGCATGAAGTATCAGAACCAAAAATGACTTGTGCGCTCCCATTCTCCAGGTCGTACTTCCCAGAAACCGCAGCTTGTTGGCCACTCTGATCTTGCGCGGGTGATTGCCCAGCATCGGCCTGGGCCGGTGTCGGCGTCCCCCGCCAGATCCAAGCTAGGCCTCCGTCGCGGTAAAGATTGTCCCCACGAATAGTTAATGGATATAAACTACCCGTGGAATCGATAAGCGTTAACGTATCGCCATTCACAGTGAACCGACCGGGAGATACCCTACCATTCGCGCTCCGAATAGTAAGTGATCCATCGGGATTGAGCTGGAGTTGCGCCTTTGTCGTACTGACGTATACCCCAGAGAAGTTGGGCTGTTGGGCTTGGAGCGTCCCACCAAAAAACAGACCGCCGATCAATGCGACTAATAACCACGTCCTATTCATACCGAGAAACTCCTTTCCACTCTTCTCATTTGTGCCATGAGTTCAGCTAGCCGGGCACCGTCATACGAAACCATCTGATTCGAAGAAACTCCTAGGCAATCGTTAGAAAAATGCGCCAACTGTCACCTCTTGGCGCTCCGCCCAAACGCACTGGCGCCTATTCAATGCTGCTCACTTTTCCGTTAGTAAAAGTGACCTTCATCTTCAGGTCCGTGTAGAAGTAGATTTCCTTTGGTCCTGCCGCCGCCTTCCGCTGTGGTTCCCCGAACGCGGCTGTCACTTGAGTTTTCGTCTGCCCCATCGAGATGGTTGGTGCTGGGGCGGGCGGAGGCGGCGGTGGCGCAACGTCCTCATATTGGCGCTGCGCGGGAGCGGGCGGGGCTACGACTTCCGATTCGGGTGCAGGCGCTGGCGGGACCCCTTGCCTAACAAGCTCTGCGGCTGGATCTATTATCCCGTTCATGTACAGCTTGTCCCCTTGTATTTTGAAGTTCGTGAGAGGAATGTTAGTACTAAATACTTTCATCGCAACTCTAATCCAATCTCCATCGACGATGAATTGGCCTGGAACTTGCGTACCATTAGGATTGCTAATGGTACAGGAGCCATCAGGTTGAAAAAAGAATCGCTGGCCTGATGTTTTAGTGAGATACTCCCCAGCGAACGCGGCATATGGTCCAACTGGGGCAGCCTGCTCTCCCTGACCCTGAACCGGTGCGAGTGCTGGGGAAGATTCAACTTGTTTCTCCCATAGCGTCCCCAGAGGATCGCGAATCGTGTTGCCAGTGATTTGAGTTTCTTTTAAATGGCGATTAATTCGAGGTCCTGTCACGCTGAGGGTGTCACCCTCGATCTTGTAGGTTCCCCCGTAGAGTTTTCCGCCCAGAAAGAGGTCGAACACTCCGTCAGGGCCGAGCGTCATGAAGTCGCTGGTCTTGTCTTGCCTAATGTACTTTCCTTGAAAAGAAGATGATTGCCCAGCATCGGCCTGGGCCTGGGCCTGGATCGGTTGCGTGATGCTGCAAAACACAACTGCCGCCAAAGAAAAGATCAAAGTTCGCATTACAACTTGCATGATCCTCCCCTCTTTCTCTACTGGATTTCGCTAACCCCTATTCAATGCTGCTCACTTTTCCGTTGATGAAGGTAACCTTCATCTTCAGGTCCGTGTAGAAGTAGATTTCCTTTGGTCCTGCCGCCGCCTTCCTCTGTGGCTCCCCGAAAGCTGCGGTTACTTGAGCCTTCGTCTGCCCCATCGAGATGGTTGGCGCTGGGGCCGGAGGAGAGGGTGGGGGCGCAAGGTCCTCATATTGGTGCTGCGTGGGGGCTGGTAGTGCAGACGCCTGCGCTGGTTGATTTAGCACTGGAGTTCTCGCATCTGTCCCGGCGCCCATGCCCGTCCTCTCGTGGATTTGGGCCAGCGCAGAGTTGGCCAAACTCTGAATTTGTGGATTGGGGCGCTTCGAAGCGCTTTCAAGTTCAAGCGCCTTGGTGAAAGACGATTCCGCCTCACGGTACTTCATCAATCCAAGCTGCGCTTGACCCAACTCAGCCCACAGAACAGAGGCATCTGGCTTAGCTTGGGTGTCTCTCGACATCAGGGTCTCAATCTCCCGATACTTGGCTGCCTTGGTCTGAGGATCGGTCGCGCTATCGACATCCTTGATGTCCTGTGTGCATATCCGCAGATCGGCGTTAAGGACCCTGATGACATCATTAGCCTTCATGGCTTCCGAATTGTGCTGCTTGATCTTTTCGAGCTGCTCTCGCTGCTCCGGACGCAGTTTGTCGATGAACTCCTTGCGGGACATGTCGATATCCTGGGCAGTGTCCTGGCCGGCCACGATGTCTATGTTTTTGATGGAGTCGATTATCTTGTCGGGCGGCGTATCCGGCTGGCGGAAGACGATGGTGTAGGTGCCGGGAGCGGCCTCACCCTGAAAATCGCCGCTGCTGTTGACCTGAAAGGTGTATCTGCTGGTGCGCCCGCTATCCGTGGAGAGGCTCACATAGCCAGAGGCGGGAGAACCGCCAGTCGGATTGGTCACATGGCCGTGAATCATGCCCATGGGCTCCGGCGACTGCGCAAACGCGGTCAAGAGGCCAACCGCCAACAGCCCTATCGAAATTGAAATCGTACGTATCATCTTCATCTCCTGGGAGCCTGTTTCCGGCTTCCCGTATCACGTCTATTGAGGTCCAGAACCGTAAATGCCGCTGGCTCGGTACAGTCTGGGCTTGGCTGTCTAGTGGATAATCGGAGGGGACAGCAAACAGAAGCAGAAGAAAGACATACGCCAAAAGAACCCATAGCAACTCCCAAACCGAAGAAGGGCCGGTTGTGCAGAGTCCCAGATTGAAGGCGGGGAGACTTCCAAGTGGAAACGTGGCGTTATATTAGTTGACCTCCAAGGCCTTTGGCAAACTGGATTCCTTCATTTGACCCCTGCGTCTCGCTCTCGGAGCACATGGCCGAAGCGGTAGTTGCCTGGGCTCGATTCCTACTATCTTGCTGTATCCACGGCCCTTGTAGCCCTCACATGGGCGCGGAGTCCCGTTACCGCCGCGTCTGGCAGAGCATAGATTCCCCGCCAAGTCCTATTCAGTTTGCGCTATCGGTGGAGGCGCAGCAGGTACTCGTGCGGGACGCCGCCCCCTCAATGTCGCGGGGCTTTACGATTCCGTTCCGGTGGACAAACTGCTTGGTTCTCTCAAATGGTTTCGTCGCGGTCATGGTTTCAATTCGTCGTTCTTTATTCGCGTGTGATGACGAATCGCAACATTCGCTGCGATGGCCGCCTTTCATCACACTGACCTCGCACGTTTCGCGAAAGAGGCTTCAGGAATTGTTGCGGTTTACAGACCTAAGCCGAGGTCGGTGTTGTCTTTCCTGCCGGACGGCATTTGGGCGTTGTCGCCCATTGAGTGAGCCGAGGATTGGCCGGATTGCTCAAGAGCCGTCTCCCGCGTGATCGGCTGCGCTTGGCGGTCATAGAACTGGCCTTGCGGGTCAATGTGCAGCCAGCTTCCCGCGTGGTTGTGCTGGTAGCTCTGGATCTCGCCGGTCTCGCGCTTCCACTCATAGTCTGAGGCTTCATTTGGTAGGGCTGTTTGGATTGGAGCATTGTGCCGATGCTTGATTTCGGCAGTGGCGCTGATGCTTTCTGGTGCGTGGATGTTCGTCTCGGCAAGAATCTGGCGACGTAGTTCCTCTTGCGAGTGCTCTCTGCTGTTGGTCATTGGTGGCTCCTTTGTCTGGGTTTGCTGGTTGAGGGTTGATTCGGCCTGGGTTTTTTGAAGGTCTACGGCTGAGGTCTTTGTCACGTCGGTACTGAGGCGTTCACTAAGGATCGCGACGTCGTTGGTGTAAATCCGCACGTCTTCGGAAGCGCGGGATACGGAGACGTAGGCGAAGCGGGTGTTGATGAGTTCCGGGTGGACTTTCGTGTCCATATTCACCAATACCCTGTCTGCGGTTAGCCCCTGGGAACTGTGCGAGGTCACGGCGTAGCCATGGTCGAAGTGCCGCATTTGCGCGGCGTCGAAAGTCAAAGTGCGCTCTTTCGCGCCGTCCATCTTCACGCTGACCTGATTCCGGTCTATCTGTTCGATGGTCCCCAGATCGCGGTTCGAGACAGCCAGTTCGCGGTTGTTGGCAGTGAACTGGATGCGGTCGCCCTGAGCAAAATCGCGGCAACCCTCCCGATATGCCGCGATTCCTTGCAGCCGCTTCGGGTCATATGTGGCTTGCTGACCGTCTGGCTTCTGGACGGTGATCTGGTTGTCTTTGTGGTTGGTGGAAAGCACGGTTGCATAGCTGCCCCGCTCGATTCCGTGTCCCTTGCTGCCCCGCGTGTAATGGAGAACGTCGTCTGGCTGGTATCGCGCTGCCCAGCTTCGATCAACGCTGGTCATGTCGGATCGCGGCGTGAGGACGTTCATGCTGTGATTCTCTTTGGAGACGGCGCCGGATGTCTGCAATTCGGTGCGGATAGCATTGTTGATTTCCAGGCGGCTGGCATTGTCGGGCGAGACGACCAGCGTTTTTTCCGGCTTGGCGACGTAGTCCTTGGCGATGGCCTCAATGCGCTGGGCATTATCCGGTATCTCGGTGACGCGGCCCTGCTGTTGCAAGAGCGTCAAACCGATTGCAGTCTCGTTCTTTGACAGGTGTTCAACCGCGCGAAGCAGCTCCGGGTCTTTCTGCCGCATGATCTGGTCAAGCTGCGAAGTTTGCATTCCGGCCTGCTGCATCTGCTCGAAGGGTTTGCCTGCATCGACGCTCTGATGCTGGCGTGTGTCGCCGATAAGAAGCACTCGATCTTGGGGCCCGATCTTCTCCATGAACGCCTGCACCTGGCGGGTGCTGGCAAGGCTGGATTCATCAACCATGTAGAGGTGGCGGCTGTGTGGATCTCCTCTGGACTGGTCTTGGCCTCCGCGTGCAAGGAACCGGCAACTCTCTCGCTGGAATCGCCACCATCGCCGAAGCCGACGATTGGCTACGCACTGTAGCTGGATCGCTCTTTCAACAACTGACTGCCGAGGCGCTGATTGGTCAGGCGCGCGGAGCGCTGGGCCAACTCGGACGGCTCTCCGATGCCTCGGCAGCCGAGATTCAGAGCGCACGCGTTGCCTTTCAGCAGGCACACGAATCTGTCGCCGGCGCCGAGGCGCTCTTCGATGTTCTGACCGCGGCGCGAATCGACGACGATATTCGTGGAACGCTCTTTCAAGACGCTAGCCATTGGAACGGCCAACTTGTCTCTCTCGCAGGCTCTACGCTGCACAAACGCGCGCGCAAGGCACTCCAGGCCATGCCACCCTTCCATTTCCCGATAGCCTTTCCCGAGGTCTTTCTGCGTGAACACCCCGGCTTTGATGTGATCCTTGGCAATCCTCCATGGGAGGAAGCCACGGTCGAAGAGGATCGCTTCTGGACGCGTCACCAGCCCGGCTTCCATTCGCTCAAACAAAAGGATCAGGAGACGGCGAAGAAACTACTGAGGCGCGAGCGCCCGGATTTGGTGCTGCAATACGAACAAGAAGTGGCAGAAGCAGAGTTGCTTCGCGCGATGCTTGTGAAGGGGCCATTTCCTGGAATGGGCACCGGAGATCCGGACACTTATAAGGCAGCCGCATGGCGCTTTCTGGCGCTGGCGCGGGAGGGTTCCGGTCGCGTTGCAGTAGTGATGCCGCGCTCGGCCTTTGCCGCCAAAGGCAGCGAAGAGTTCCGCCGCAGTCTCTTTGAACAGTGCCAGTTTGAAGATCTGACCATGCTGTTGAATAACCGCCAGTGGGTCTTTGGCGACGTGCACCCGCAATACACGTTCGTCTTGGTTGCTTGGCTCAAATTGCAGCCTGCAACTGCTGCGACAATGCCACTCCGTGGCCCCTACAACAGTCTAGATCGCTTTCTGGCCGGAACTGCCCGCCCGACGCCCCGCTACCTTGTGCGCGAGGTGCTTTCCTGGACCGACTCGGCTTCCTTGCCGCTATTACCAACAGACGATTCCCTTGGTGTGTTCGCGCAACTACGCAAGGCTCCGCGCCTTGACCTGGATGACGAATTGACTTGGCGTGCGCGGCCACACACGGAGCTCCATGCCACGAATGACAAACCGCTGATGAAGTTCGCGGATAGTCAGCCCGCTGGTTACTGGCCGGTCTTCAAGGGCGAATCCTTTGATCTGTGGGAGCCGGACACTGGCACATACTACGCGTGGGCCAATCCAGATAAGGTTCGCAAGGAACTGCAAAAAACTCGTGAGCGGGCCAGCACCAAGTCCGTCTTTATGGGATTTACGTGGCAGTGGCGGCGCGATCCTGCTACATTGCCCTGCAATCACGCACGAATTGCCTTCCGCGATGTGACGCGCGCAACCGACACCCGGACAGTGCGCACCGCACTCCTGCCGCCGAACCTCTTTGTAAGCAATGCAGCGCCTTACCTTCTCTGGCAACGTGGCGATGAGCGGGACCAGGCCTTCCTGCTGGGGGCGATGGCCTCCCTGCCCCTAGACTGGTATGCGCGCAGATTCGTGGAGATTCATCTCAATTTCCATGTACTGAATCCGTTTCCGATTCCCCGGCCAGATCGCTCCAGCCCGCTCTGGAAGCGCGTAGTCGAGCTTTCCGGACGGCTGGCCTGCCCAGATGAGCGCTTCGCCACTTGGGCGGCCGCGGTGGGCGTGGAGTGCGGCCCGCTGGAACCGGATGAGAAGGAAGACCGAATCAACGAACTGGACGCCGCGGTAGCCCACCTGTATGGGCTCACCGAGGCGCACCTGCGCCACATCTTCGAAACCTTCCACGAGAGTTGGGATTACCACCAGCGCCTGGAAGCTACGCTGAGGCACTACAAGAGATGGCAGACGAGACTTTGAACCTGAACAACCCGGTTCCGCCGCACAAGCCCGAGTTTGTGGACAACCGCGAACTGTCGCTTGCAGACGCCCTGCGCGCGCACATGGACTGGCTCGCCGCCACGCACATTGCGCCGCAGGAGCTTGACATTGCCACCGGCTACTTCAACCCCGAGGGCTTCTCGTTGTTGGTGGAGCGTTTGAAGCTGTTAAAGGGCGTGCGGCTGCTCCTGGGCGCCGAGCCATCGCCCCCACCGATGCGCCCCATGCGAATGCCAGGCGATCCACTGGGCGCGGGCTTTGAGGCCAAGCTGGTGCGCGACGCTCTTAGCAGTCAGACAGAGGGCCTGGAGCGGGATCGCAACCTGCTGGAGTTCAACGCCCCGGCCGAGGGTGCAGTCCGAAAGCTGCTGGAGTTCCTCGAAGCCGGCCGCATGGAAGTGCGTCGCTATGAGAAGGGCTTTCTGCACGGCAAGGCCTTTCTCTTCTCCACCGACGATGAGGGCGTGATCTCCGGCTCCTCGAACTTCACACTGGCCGGACTGACGAGAAACCTGGAACTGAACATGGGCCGCTACGACCCAACTCCTGTTGCCAAGGTGCGCGGCTGGTTCAACTCGCTGTGGGAAGAATCGGTCCCCTACGACCTGGTGGAGGTCTATCGCGCGCGCTACGAGTTGTATCCGCCGTACCTGATCTATCTTCGCGTACTGTGGGAGCGCTACAAGGATGAACTCGAATTAGAGAAGGAGGATTTCAAACAGGATCGCATTCGCTTGACCGGGTTTCAGGAAGATGGCGTGTGGCGAGCAAGGCGCATCCTGGGACAGCACAATGGCGTGCTGATCGCTGACGGCGTTGGGTTGGGCAAATCCTTCATTGGCGGCGAACTGCTTCGAAGTGTCGTGGTGGACCATCGCCAGCGCGCCCTCCTGATAGCCCCCGCCGCGCTGAGAGACGGAACATGGGAGCGCTTCCGGCACAAGCACCAGTTCTACCTTGAGTGCATCAGTTACGAGCAGCTTGCCAACGAAAAGCAGTTGGGTATGGGGCCGAATCGGTATCTTGAACAGGCTCCAAAGGACTATTCGCTGGTGGTGGTGGACGAGGCGCAGGCCTTTCGCAATCCATCCTCATTGCGCGCCAAGGCCCTGCGGGCTCTACTGATGGGCACACCTCCCAAAAAGCTGGTGCTGATGTCGGCTACGCCGGTGAACAACTCCCTGATGGACCTGTATTGCCTGCTGTCTTACTTCATTCGCAATGACGCAGCCTTCGCCGGCGTCGGTATCCGTTCGATCAAAGAGCGATTCTTGCACGCGATGCGGATGAATCCCGACGATCTCTCGCCGGATGTGCTCTTCGACCTGCTGGATGCCACCACGGTGCGACGCACACGGCATTTTGTGCAACGCTACTATCCGAACGATACCGTCCAGGGTCCAGGCGGGCAGCTTATCCCGATTCGCTTTCCAGACCCGCACGTTCGCGCCGTGAATTACTCGCTTGATGCGGTGCTTCCAGGATTCCTTGACCGGTTTGAAGAGGACCTCGCCCCGGAGAACGGTGAGCCCCGGCTGACGCTGGCGCGCTACACGCCATCTAAGTACCGACTGGACAGCGGTGGGATGGTCGATCAAACGGAACTAGCCTTGGTGGGCTTGCTGCGTTCCGGGTTGCTCAAACGGATGGAATCCTCTGCGATGGCTTTCGCCAAGACCACAAAGAAAATGGCTGATGCCTGCGGAGCATTTGTCAAAGGCCTTGAGAATGGATTCGTGTTGAAGGCCGAAGAAATCGAAGAGTTGCTTCAGACTGACAACGATGAGGCGTTGGAGGAATTGTTCAAAGATGTTGGGGCGGACCCGATTGTCGGCTACGATGTCGTCGCCCTTCGCGCGGCGGTCGAAGCCGACCAGGAATTACTTGCGGACTACGCGAGGCGCGCAGGCGCAGTAACCAAGGAACATGATCCCAAGTTGCGCGCCCTTGTGCCGGAACTCTTGGAAATTCTTCGCCAAGCAAACGAAGAATCGTTGACTCCACAGGAGAAATGCGACAAACGGAAGGTCATCGTTTTTTCCTACTTTGCGGATACGGCGAAATGGATTGCCGACTACCTCAGTGATGCTTTGGCTGAGGATCACCGGCTCGCAGATTATCGCTACAGGATGACCTGCGTTCGCGGGGATGAGGGTTACATGGGCGTGAACCGGGAGCAGGCCGTCTTTGGATTCGCGCCAATTTCCTCAGAAGCGCCACCGGGCTCCGACGAAGACCGATTCGACATTCTGGTAACGACCGATGTTCTGGCCGAAGGCGTCAACCTGCAACAGGCGCGCCACATTATCAACTATGATCTGCCGTGGAATCCCATGCGACTGGTGCAAAGGCATGGGCGAGTTGACAGAATTGGTAGCCCACATCGCGACGTTTATTTGCGCTGCTTCTTTCCGGATCGGCGCCTGGAAGACTTGCTGGAGTTGGAACGGCGCATCCGTGCAAAGCTAACGACCGCCGCCCGAACGGTGGGAGTCGAAAGCGAGGTGATTCCAGGAGCGGATACCGTTGAGGTGGTTTTCGCCGACGAACGGGAAGAGATTGAGAAGCTCAAGCAAGAAGACGCAACCATCTTTGTGATGGGTGGACAAAAGCAGAATGCTTACTCTGGAGAGGAGTATCGGCAGGAACTGCGCAAGGGTCTGGAGAAGTATGCGGATGAGATTCGCAAACTGCCTTGGGGAAGCGGATCGTCGATGCTGGGCGAAGAGGACGGACACTTCTTCTGTGCGCTCATTGGTGATCGCTTATTCCTCCGGTTTCTCCCCAAGGGCGCACTGGAGCCGAAGCGGGACAATCTCGAATGCTTGCGCTTGATCGCTTGCCCAGAGGATTTAACGGCCCAGCCAATCGATTTGAATGCTGCCTACTCCGCGTGGGAGACGGCGAGGGCCGACATCTTCAACGACTGGACCCGCGATACAGATCCCGCGAACATTCAGCCGCGAGTGAGCCGCGGATTGCGGGATGCGGCCGAACATCTGCGCCGATTCCCGCCGGCGAACTTAGAACAGAGCGAGATTGAACGCGCAATCGATTCAATCGAGGCTCCGATGCCGAGCCGGGAAGAGAGATCCCTCAAGGAGATTTTTGCCCGGAACCGCGAGAAGAATCCTCGACAGGCCTCGCTGGAATTGGTGGCTGAGATCAAGAGGCTCGGGCTGGAGCCTTTCACGCCTCCTGCCCCCTTGGACCCGATTGAACCCGAAGATGTGCGGCTCATTTGTTGGATGGCGGTGCAAAGTCGGGCCGGTGTGTAGCGGCGGGTGCCGGGGTGCCACTCATGCCTTAGAGGCGCTCACTGGCCGTTCCATGTGTGTCCGGGCCGGACCATCGAACCAGCCCCAAAGAGGCGAAGCCGCACTTTCCATGCAATGTGTCTCAAGAGCCATCCAAACGTCCTTGGCATCGCAATCCGAATGACTTGAGCTTGCTCTATGAGGAAACTGAGGCTCTGTGGCCGGTTGCATCGCGGTACTACGTTGACCCAGATGGAAGAAGGTATATGGCCAATTCGATTCCAGCGCCTCGGGAAATCGGCTCGTATCACGGATTCTGCCTTATGATTTCGGTGAATGGGGGTGGCAGATGGGCGGATTTGGAATCGGACGCCGCTGGAGCTGCGAGACGAAGGGGAGGACCGGAGAACATCCCGCTCTCGATGTGCGACAACTCCAGCGAGGCGGCCTGCTCCGGCCTGGACGATCATTCACGTACCGCTGGTACCTGGATGGGAAATTGGCTGCATCGATCAACGTGACGGCCGAACAGGATAGGGTAATTTTGTCGTACGAGTATGGCAATCCCGACGAGAGTTGGCAGCGTGACCAGTATCCGGTTCTCCTCGAATGGCTTCAGTGCAACTATGGGGGAGGGCGGGCATGGTTTCTTTGCCCAGGGGACGGCTGTGGGCGCCGGGTTGCGATTATCTACGGCAAGATCATATTCGCCTGCCGACATTGCCACAGTCTCGCATATGTTAGTCAGCGGAAGCCAGCCTGGCGCCGAGGACTGAACTTGGCACAGTCCATCCGCGAGCGGCTGGGCGGAACTGCAAATATGTACGACCCCTTCCCCGGCAAGCCCAAAGGAATGCACTGGCGGACGTACTTGGAGCTTCGCCGTCAGCATGACGACGCGAACGCGCATTCATGGCCTGGCTGGGTTCGACGGTGGAAGAGGCCCTCTCACATCAAGGGCTGAGTCGGCTGGCGGTCGTGCATCTCGCGTTCCTCCTACTCCGTTGGCAAGGCATCTGCATTGACGCTGAAGGCCGGCGACTCTTCCCAAGGACGCATCCAATTCCACCACCCCAAACAGGGATTGCCTCGTCCACTCAGCATTGCAACTCGAATCGCAAACCCGGCCGGCTCAAACATGGCCGGCGCAATCGGCGTTTAAGGGGAGTAAACGGTCGCTGGGAGGGGTTCCTGGAATCCCAGGTCTCAAAATCGGGAGCTGGGGTACCCATTGTTCGAGTTTGAAGCGGCAGCCCGAGGCGTCGGTCACGTTGGGCGGAATTTGGAAATACCGCAATGGAGAGGACGGCGAGAGGTCCGCGATTGGCGACGCGGCGGGAATCTTCCGATGGATTGCGCCAAGCCTTTTCAGCGTCAAATGTGCGCATACGGATCCTACATCTGTAACGGTAAGTCTTAGTGCTGTATCTGGAGCGAACAACAAGACATGCGGATGCCGCAATGCGGGCGCTTCGTATACAGCGGCTTCGTTCAAGTCGGCTTGTGGGAAGTGATAGGAT
>PLPU01000186.1:0-21887 GCA_003159975.1 Acidobacteriaceae bacterium | reverse complement strand
TGGCGTTCCCACTCTGCAAACAGATTGGTGGAACTACGGCGGTCTTACGCGCGATGTCTCGCTCATCGAGCTTGGCTGCAACTTTGTGCGCCTTGCACATGATCCGCACCACGAAACCATGCTGCGTGCCGCCGATCGCATGGGGTTGCCGGTATGGTCCGAGAACCCCGTCTACTGGGCTCTCGAATTCGACAATCCCAAAGTCTTCCTGAAAGCCGAGCAGCAGTTAGACGAGGAGATAGGCGCCTCACGCAATCACGCCGCGATTATCCTTTGGTCCATGGCCAATGAGACACCCTCGACCGATGCCCGCACGCATTTCATTGAAGCTCTTGCCGCCCATGCCCGGGAGCTTGATCCAACCCGCCTGATTACCGCGGCGCTGCTGGTGTGCGCCGAGGGCCACACCAAGATCGTCGACGACCCTTTCGGCAAGGCATTGGATGTCATCGGCTTCAACGAGTACATCGGCTCGTATGAGCAGCATCCCGAGACAGCCGACATAACTGACTGGCGCGTCGACTATCAAAAGCCCCCGATCGTCAGCGAGTTTGGCGGCGATGCCAAAGCCGGACTGCACGGCGGCGAAAACGATCGCTGGACCGAGGAGTATCAAGCCAATATCTATCGCCATCAATTCGGAATGCTCAACCGGATTCCGCAACTCAGAGACATGAGTCCGTGGATTCTAATGGACTTTCGTTCGCCCAGCAGGCCGCTTACACGCATACAGGATGAGTTCAACCGCAAAGGACTTATCTCCGATCAGGGTTAGAAAAAGCAGGCCTTCATTTTTCTCAAGAAAGCATAGGATGACAGGGGCGGTTGGCAAACCGGAATGAAGAACAACGGCCTCTCTTGTGCGCAGCCTCGAGGTAGTCTGCCAACTGTGCAAAAACCGGCATTCTGAGTTATTCTTGACTTATGTCTGTTGATTCTATTCTTTCTCAAATTGATGCCGAAATCGCAAGACTGACCCAGGTACGCTCCCTGCTGGCCAGCACAACCAACATTGAAATCAAGGTGACCGGGCGTAAAACCAAGCTGGCGCCCGCTACGGCCAAGACCAGAAAAAAGCATGTGTTGAGCCCCGAAGCGCGCAAGCGGATTGCAGATGCGCAACGCAAGCGCTGGGCCGCACAGAAGGCCAAGAGCAAGAAGGAAGCGTAATCGGCGGCCTGTTCTCTGGTCACACGGCAGACGTCAAGAAAATCTCCATCGGCGCCAGGCAAAGGACGGCCCATCTCTCCAGGCTTAAGAGTTTTCCGCCTTTGCGGTTGGTGGTCCACGACGATCGCCAACGGCCACGCTGAAGGTCTATCGGGACTACTTACTCTGAATAACCACTTTGTATTTGGCTGTTTATAGGTAACTGCGGATATAGCGAAACCAGAGTTACAGTATCCCGAAGCCATATCACTCAAGTCGACGGGACCTGCTAGGGAGCGGCAACCCTGCACAAAACTCAACAGGGCACCCCAACTCTGGTTTCGCTCTGAAAGCGCAGCAAACTCCGCATTTGCAAATTGAGTTATATCGGGAGCTTCGCCCAGCTGCGAAACTAACTCCGATCTCGCTTTCCGCAAGAACTCTCGACGCTTGAAACTCCGCCAACCCCAGAGCCTCTAGCTCAGGCCGCTCATCACCAGCATGCGGGGTTCGGTCATCTCTTCGATGGCGGAGCGTATTCCTTCGCGGCCCAGCCCGGAGTCTTTCACACCGCCGTAGGGCATGGAATCCAGCCGCCAGTTAGGGGTATCGCCGACGATCAGCGCGCCCACTTCGAGCTCTCGGTACGCAGTCAGAATCCGCCCTGCATCGCGCGTCAGCAGCCCAGCTTGCAGCCCATAGCGGGAGTGGTTCACCGAGGCCAGCGCTTCCTCGAAATCCTCATAAGGCTCTACCACGACCACCGGCCCAAAGACCTCTTCGTCGCGCACCTTCATCCCCGGCTTGGTTCCGGTAAGGATGGCGGGGGTGACCATGGAGCCGCGGCGTTCTCCGCCGGCCACTAGCTTTGCGCCGCCCTCCACTGCTTCCTTCACCCAGGCCTCTACGCGCTCCGCATCGCTGAGCCGAATCAGCGGACCCACCTCAGTGGCCTCATCCGACGGGCTTCCGGTAACCAGTTTCGCGGTGTATTCGACCAGCTTCCACAGGAGTGTCTGAAAGATGTTTCGCTGCACAAAAACGCGCTGGGCGCTGATGCAGGACTGGCCGGCGAACCCAAAAGCCGCATGTGCCGTGCGCGCGGCCGCGTCATCCAGATCGAGCCAGTCGTTGTGGACAATCAGAGCGGCATTACCTCCCAGTTCGAGCAGAACGCGCTTGCGGCCGGAGTGCGCTTTCAGTTCCCATCCAACTTTGGACGACCCGGTAAAGCTCACCAGCTTGACGCGGTCTTCTTTTTCAGCCAGCCACGCGGTGTCCGCGTTGCTCAGCGGCAATATGGCCAGCGCTTCCGGGATCCATCCCGCCTTGAGAATTACCTCGCCCAAAGCCAAAGCGGTAAAAGGCGTCTGCGGCGCCGGCTTCAAAATCACGGGACAGCCGGCGGCAAGCGCGGGCGCCACCTTGTGCGCTACCAGGTTCAGCGGAAAATTGAATGGCGTGATGGCCAGGATCGGCCCCACCGGAAAGCGCTGCACCAGCCCCCAGCGGCCTTCGTTGCCCTCGGTCAGGTCCAGCGGAAGGCTCTCGCCGCCCAGCCGCGCCGCTTCCTCGGCTGCGGTCTTGAACGTGAGCACGGCGCGGTCGACTTCAGTGCGGGCCAGGCGAATCGGCTTGCCGGCCTCGGCAACAATGAGCTGCGCGAACCGTTCCTTCTGTTCGATCAATGAGGCGGCCACGTCCTCCAGAATCTCGCGGCGCTTCCAGCGCGGAAGCGCGCGCGCGCGTCGCAGGCTGGCCACCGCGTGGCTCACCGCCTGGCGTGCGTCGGCGCGGGTGGCGATGGTCACGCGGCCCACAAGCCCCTGGTCCCACGGCGAGCGCACTTCAAACGAATCGCCGTCGATCCACTCCTTGCCGCACAGCAAAAATCCCGTTTGCGTTCCTGGCCGCATCTTCATGGCTTTTGGTGCTCCTGTTTCTTCCCTGTTCTAAATGGTACTAGGGCGCGGTCAGCGAGGCGCGACTTCTCTCATTGTTCAGGTGAAGTCTGCCGGCATCCAGTCCCAGCACGGTACACTGTTCGCCTATGATCCATGACGGCAAGAGCCGCAAACTTCCCTTCGATCCCGCTGAAGCCGTTGCCCATTTAAGAGCCGGCGACCCCAAGCTAGCCGCACTCATCGATTGCGTGGGCGCGTTCACTTTGCGGCTCGATCCCGCGCCTTCCCCATTTGAATCGCTACTCGAATCCATCCTCTATCAGCAGCTCCACGGCAAGGCCGCGGCCACCATTCATCGCCGCGTCCGCGAACACTTTCGCGGCGACCCATCTCCCCAACTCCTTCTTGATACGCCAGATGAACTGCTGCGCGCCTGCGGTGTTTCCGGCAACAAAATCAAGGCGTTCAAAGACCTCGCCGTCAAAACCCTCGACGGCACTGTGCCCACCCACGCGGCCATCAAGAAAATGTCCGACGCTGAAATCATCGAACGGCTCACCGCCGTGCGCGGCATCGGCCCATGGACGGTCGAGATGCTCTTGATCTTCCGCATGGGACGCCCCGACGTGTTGCCGGTAACCGACTATGGGGTGCGCAAAGGATTCGCGCTCACTTTTCAACGGCTTCCGAAATCGCGCGCTCTTGAAGCCGCGGATCTGCCCAAACCCGAGGTACTTCTCAAAAGGGGAAAAAAGTGGGCGCCGTTCCGTTCCGTCGCCAGTTGGTACCTGTGGCGCGCCTGCGACCTGGCCCGCAACACACCGCCAGCCGGACGGTCGAGCCTACAATAGTGAAACGCAGCCGCTTTGCCGGCATGCATGGGAAAATTGATGGCGCCGAGCAAACGTTTCATTTGCATTCATGGACATTTTTACCAGCCGCCCCGGGAAAACCCCTGGCTGGAGACGGTCGAGACGCAGGATTCCGCAGCCCCCTATCACGACTGGAATGAGCGCATCTGCGCCGAGTGCTACGCCCCCAATGGCGCGGCGCGTATTCAAAACAATTGCAACCAGATCACGCGTATCGTAAACAACTACGCGCGCATGAGCTTCAATTTCGGCCCCACGCTGCTCAGTTGGCTCAAGGAGAATGCGCAGCGCACCTACCGCATGATTCTCGATGGCGAGCGCCGCAGCCGAAAAAGCTATGGCGGCCACAGCTCGGCCATGGCGCAGGTCTACAACCACATCATCATGCCGCTCGCCAACACCCGCGACCGCGTCACGCAGATCCGCTGGGGCATTGCCGACTATCGGCGCCACTACGGCGCGCCGCCCGAAGGAATGTGGCTCGCCGAGACCGCGGCGGATTCGGAGTCGCTCGAGCTGATGGCGCGGCATGGCGTGAAATTCACCTTGCTCTCGCCGTCCCAGTGTGCGCGCGTGCGGCCGCTGCGCGACGGAGAACCCCAGGAAGATGCGGCTTGGACAGATACACCCGGCTCCTCCGTAGAGACGACGCATCCTTATCGGGTGCGGTTCCAATCCGGCCTTTCGATTGCTGTCTTTTTCTACAACGGGGCGGCATCGCGCGCCATCGCATTCGAGGGCCTGCTCGACTCGGGCGAGAATTTTGCCGCGCGATTGAAAGCCGGCTTCAGTGACAACCCACAGGCGCAGCTTGTCCATGTGGCCACCGATGGCGAGTCGTACGGCCATCACCACAAGCATGGCGAAATGGCGCTGGCCTACGCGCTACGCATGCTCGAGCGCGACCGCGCCGTCAAGCTCACCAACTACGGGAAATTTCTCGATCAGTTTCCGCCGGAGTACGAAGCGCAAATTGTCGAGGACAGTTCGTGGAGCTGCGCGCACGGCGTGGAGCGCTGGCGATCGAACTGCGGATGCAACGGCGGCCGCCCCTTCAATCAGCTTTGGCGCGCCCCGCTGCGTCAGGCCCTCGATGAGCTCCGCGACAGCATCGCTTCCCTCACGGAACAGGAGGGCAAAACGCTATTCAAGGATGTGTGGGCCGCGCGCAATGCCTACATTGACGTCCTGCTCGACCGCGGCGCAGACCGGGTGGATCGGTTCTTTCTGTCCCATGCAACACATCCGCTGTCGGAAGACGAGCGGGTCCGCGCTCTCGAGCTGATGGAAATGCAGCGTCACGCGCAGTTGATGTACACCAGTTGCGGATGGTTCTTCGACGACATTGGCGGCATCGAAACGGTGCAGATCATTGCTTATGCCGCGCGCGTTCTGCAACTTGCAAAGCAGGTATTTGGCCAACCGGCCGACGCGCTCGAGCCCGCTTTTCTTCGGCGCATGGCCGAAGCCAAATCAAATGAAGCTCGCTTTGGCGACGGCGCGCAAATCTATAAACGATGCGTCGACACCATGGAGCTGGGCCTCGAACAGGTGGCCGCGCACTACGCCATCAGCTCGGTATTCTCGTCCTTTGCCGATCAGACCGATCTCTTTTGCTATCGCGTGCGGCGCATCTCCTACGCAATTCACACCTCGGGCCGCGGACGCCTCGCGATCGGCCGGGCCCACATCGTCAGCACCATCACAGGCCATCAACAAAGCTTTTCATTCGCGGTGTTGCACTTTGGCGATCAGAACATTACCGCAGCCGTAAAGCCCTACACCGACGCGGACGCAGCAGCCTTCGATGCCTTTGCCGCGCAGGCCGAGGAGCACGTGCAGCGCGCGCGCTTCCCTGAGGTCATTCGCCTGCTCGACCGCGAATACGGCCATGTGGACTACTCGCTCACCTCGCTCTTCACTGATGAGCAGCGGCGCATCGTCGAGCTGATTCTGAACTCGACCCTGTGGGATATTGAGAACTCGCTGACCACCATCTACGAGGACCACGCCAGCCTGCTGCACTACCTGTCGCAGGCCGGTCTGCCCAAGCCTCCCGCGCTCACCCTGGCCGCGGGCTTCGCCATCAATGCGGGACTTCGCCGCGCCCTCGAAACCGATCCCATCGACATTGCGCAGATGCGTTCGTTCCTCACCCTCGCCAAGGCCGACCAGGTGCCGCTCGAAACCGCCACGCTCAGCTATATCGCCGACCAGCGCATGAAGCGAGCCATGGTCGAGCTGCAATTGTCAGCCGGCTCGCTGGAGATGCTGGACCGCGCACTCACCCTCGCCCGCAACCTCGTCGAACTGCCCATCGAGCTCAACCTGTGGCAGGCCCAGAACATCTGGTATGAGATTCTGCGCTCCTCGAGCATGGGACTGACCGCGCAGGGCAAAGACGATCACCCCAGGTGGGATAAGAGCTTCAATGACCTCGCCACCTGTCTCTCCATCGACTTCGCCAGCATCACCGCCGACGATGCCATCGAAACAGCACCGGTAGATTGAAGAGCAGTTTTTCAGTGATCGGTGATCGGTAGGCTGCCGTCGACAGGGCCTCGTGGCACCGCATTTTGTCGACGTACCAGTGAATCAAATCGTCGCGAGCCGCTGCCGCCACAAGGTATGCTTGTCACGATGCTTCCTCGTTCCCTCGGAATCCTGATCTTTTGCGGAGCTTTGCTCAGCGCTGTCCCTTCCGCGGCGTTGCCTTCCAGTGCATTGGTGGCCCCGGCCGCCAGCCACGATGCGGATGCTCCATTCCTTGCAAAAAGTCTGGGCCGGCCCTATGTCCCTGTAGACGGAGCGTGGGCCTTCCGTCCGGGTGACGATCCGGTCTACGCATCGCCCAATCTGGATGACTCCCATTGGGCGCGCATCCAGGTCGGCCGCTCCTGGGAAGGCCAGGGCTTCCGAAACTTGACCGGTTATGCCTGGTACCGGCGGCGCATCACCATCGTGCCCTCTGAGGAGAATGCGGAAGGTCAGCTCGCGGTTGCGCTGCCCGGTATTCAAGACGCTGCCGAGGTCTATTGGAACGGCCGCCTCGTCGGCAGCTACGGCAAGCTTCCGCCAGACCCTGTCTGGTACGACCAGGCCAACGGCGGAGTCACCGAGATCAGCCCTCATTTACCCGCCTTCGTCCCGCTGGGACAGCCGCAATCCGGCTTACTCGCTATCCGGATCTGGAAGGCCCCCTACATTTTCTTNNTGGCTCCGCGCCAATCTCTGGCAGCTCGGCCTCGCACTTCTGTGCAGCGTGGTTTCTCTCCTCGCGTTGCTCGCCTGGCTGCGTCAACGCCGTCAGACGATGCTCTTGTGGCTGGCGCTTTATATGATGCATCCGCTGCCGATGCTAATTTTCTCCGGTGCTCCGGGCTTCCTCAGATTCCGCTGGAACTACGGCCTGATTGCCCCAGTCGTCTGCATTGAAGACGTCTCACTCTGGTTCCTGCTTCTCAATCTCCTCGGGCTGCGTGACAATCGGCGGCTCATCCGCTGGACCTGGTGGATGGTCGCTGTCGCGATCATCGGGAACTTCGGCGACGGCGCGTTACAACTCTTCAACTGGACCACATGGCCCGGTCACCTCTTCCTCGGGCTCGATGTCGGCTTCACCATTCCCTCATTGCTGATCGAGATCTGGGCCGTCATCCTGGTCATCTTCGCTTTTCGCCGCCGGCTCGACGCGGAGCGTTGGCTTCTCGCCATTGTCGCCATGCTCGCCGACATCTTTCAGGCATTTGGCAATTGGTTCGATTCAGGCATGCGCTGGATCCACTGGAGTTTCTGGGCGCCGCTCCAAAAACCGCTCTTCTCCATTGCCGGCAACCAGTTCGACATCCAATCCGTGCTCAACACGCTTTTGCTCGTCGCCATTACCTTCGCCGCCTGGCGCTTTCAGACCGAGCAGACTCAGTGGCAAAGCCGGCGCGACGAGGAGTTCCGCAACGCGCAGCAGGTTCAGGAGGTTCTCATTCCCCGGGAACTGCCGCGCTTGCCCGGCTTCTTAATCGAGGCCATTTACAAACCGGCCGGCGAAGTGGGTGGGGACTTCTACCAGATTGTCGGGACGCCGCAGGGCGGAGTGCTGGTGGTGATTGGGGACGTCAGCGGCAAGGGAATGCCCGCCGCCATGACTGTCTCTCTTCTCGTTGGCACCGTGCGCACGCTCGCCCACTACACCCAGAGCCCCGGCGAGATTCTCAGCGCCATGAATCAGCGCATGCTGGGCCGCAGCCAAGGCGGATTCACCACCTGCCTTTGTCTGCGCGCCGACGCCGACGGCAAGCTCATTGTAGCCAACGCAGGCCACATCGCGCCCTATCTCAATGGAGCCGAGCTCGCGGTCGAGAGCAGCCTGCCACTCGGACTGGTCGCAGCTGCATCGTACCCTGAAGCGATCTTCATCTTCCCGCCCAACACACAACTCACCCTCGTCACCGACGGTGTTGTCGAAGCGCGCGGCAATTCCGGCGAACTCCTCGGCTTTGATCGCGTCGCTGCGATGAGCTGTGATTCCGCCGGCCAAATCGCTAAAACAGCGGAGCTGTTCGGACAGGACGACGATATTACCGTGCTCACAGTGGAGCGTCGCGCTGTGGTCGCTCCCTGAAGAGTCTTCAGCGCCATGCCGCGTGCCCTCACATGCCCGCTTCTTTACAGGGTCGCAATCCGTTCAAGAATATCCGCGAGAATCTCCGGTTCAGAGAAGAAAGGCGAATGATCCGTGTCGATCGAAAATGTCTCCCGGCAGGGCGATTGCTTTTGCATCTCCTGCTGCAGACTCAGCGTAATGGCACGGTCGAGCGTGCATTCGATGTAATATCGCGGAATCTGTCCCCAGCGCTCAGCCGTCGTTTGCACCGGCGTCCGAAAAGGCTCGGTGGACTGGTCCACGAGGCGCGACCGTGCATAAGCTATATCCTCTTCCGAACAGTCCGCATAAAGCGCCTCGCGGATATATTGCGGATTGAGTCCGATCACTCCCTCCTCCACGGGAAAAGTCGTGGATGGGTTGACCATGCTCTCCTTATCCTGCGATGCCCACGTCGTCAGAGAGTCCCCGTTGCGCGGCAGGAATGCGCACATATACACCAGAGCTTTGACCTTCTCAGCGCAGTCCTCGGCGGCCTGGGTTATGGCGACGCCCGCCATGCTGTGGCCGAGCAAAATCACCGGTTCTGATTGAGCCGCAGCGATTTCGCAAATGCGGTCGGCATAGTCTTTAAGCGTGACAGACGCCGTGGGCGTTTCATCGTCTCCGTGGCCAGGCAAATCCGGAGCCAGAACCGTGTGGCCTGCGGCCTCGAGCAGCGGCACAACACTGCGCCAGCACCAACCACCGTGCCAGGCGCCATGAATAAGCAGATAGGTAGACATGGACGAGAATTCTACTGGAAGGCGAATGCTCATGCAATGCGACCCTAGCTGCGCCAGTGAAGATCGACCGGCCCATCCATGGGATGTTTGGCCGTGGCTCCTGTCGGAGCCGTCTCCAGCCGCGCCTGTTTCAGCGCGAAGTACCACTTGGCCGGCTTGTCCGCGTCGTCAATCAGCATCAGGCTCGGATTGTGCCGCAAACCTTCGGCCTGCTGAATCATCGTCACCTGATCTTGCCGCACAAACTTCGCCCCAAAGAACTTCGCAATCGGCGTGACAAACGGCACGTGATAAAAGACATTCCAAGCCGCGATCACGTCGATGCGGCAGGTGGATGAAGTCACCGGCGTCACTGTCGTCAGGCTTGAAAACCACTTCTCTCCGCAGCGGATCACTTCCGTCCGCCGGTTGGGCAACATGAAGTCAATCGTTGTTTCAATTGGCTGCCCGTACACGCCCAGCAGCTTGTAAGGCGCGGAGTTGCCGCTGGGCGCATGCGCGCTCATGCGAAAGCCCTCTGGGATGGGCTCAAACCGCTTGGTCTTTTCGCGAATGCTCGCCCGCGATCGCCACCACCAGGCCTGGTGCACAAACGGCCCATGCGCCGGATCCATCAACCCGATGATCCCGTGATCCACGTTGCAGGGCAGGTCGGCGGTGAGGAACGCAGTGCGGTAGCGCGGCCCAAACTTCCTGAGCTCTGGAACTGGCCTTAGCTGCGCACCATCGGTTTTCCTCCCCGTTCCCGCCGATGGAATGTAAACCCACGCATACCCGTCCCGTTCCTCGCATGGAAATGCGGTTGCAAAAATCCGCGTCGCGTCCAGATGATCGTGACTGCTCAACGATGGGATCAGCGCGCACTGCCCGCTGCACGGCTCAAACTCCCAGCCGTGGTACCGGCAAGTGACATGCTCGCCGTCAAACCACCCGTAGCTCAGCGGAATTCCCCGATGCGGGCAACTGTCGCGCATGGCAAACACGCGCCCGTCGCTGCGCCGCCCCAGCACCAGCGGAATATCCAGCAGCATCGCCGTGGCCAGCTTACCCGCGCGCAGCGTATCTGTCCGCACCGCCGGGTACCAGTCGTCGTAGATGAGCGTGGCCGTCGGCCCCTGAATCGATACGCCGGACTCTGTAGTCGTTACAAATGGCATTTGGCACTCACAATAGCATTGTCGCTCGCAGGCGTGCCAGCGCACTCATAAATGATCCATTCGCGTTAGCCGAATCTTGTTTCCAAAGCCCTGATGGCTCGATAGACTTGAGCAATTGCCTTTCAGAAAGAGGTCGCCGATGCCGAAATTCGTGATTGAACGCCAGGTTCCGGGAGTCGGTTCGATGTCGCCGGAACAATTGCGGGCTGTCTCTGAAACGTCCTGTAGCGTATTGCGGAACCTGGGACCGCAGATTCAGTGGCTGCACAGCTACGTCACTGACGACACCATCTTCTGTGTCTACATCGCCCCGAATGAAGACGTGGTGCGCGAGCACGCGCGGCTGGGTGGATTTCCCGCCAATCGTGTCCTCCAGGTGAGGACGGTCATCGATCCAACCACCGCCGAAACCCCGGCAGGCTAGCGCATGCATTCCAGCGCTTGTTTGTTCACTCGCCGGATTTGAGCAGCTTGCCGCCCTTGAGCAGAAACCGCTCCCCGCGCCACACAATGGTGTTTCCCGCGAACCCGGCAATCCACACACCCATTGCCACCACATCGCGCAGCGGCAGCAGCCACAGACTGGGAAGCACCTGGTGGTCGCCCAGCACCTCCGCGCCCACCGTCATGGCCAATGCCAGCCGTAAAAAGAAGCTGAGCCCCAGCAGCCACAGGCTTACTGGACTCATCCCGCTGGCCAGCACATTCAGAAGCGCCCACGCCAACCCGTGCGTAAACAGCAGGCCCGCATAGCCTCCAGGCCGAGCGTCTCGAACGGTGCGCGCCCAGCGCAACTGGTGATCAATAAACCCGCGCCAGCCATAAGCGGGTATCGCCGTCTCAACCACCTCGGCGCTCAGCACCACGCGAAAGCCGGCCCGGTCCACGCGCGCGCCCAGCTCATAATCGTCAGCCAGATAATCAACCAGAGTTGCGAGGCCGCCAATCTTGTCGAGGGCTTCGCGGCTGACGGCCAGTGTTGATCCCAGCCCGTAATGCAATCCGCCCTCAAGCATCTTTGAGAGCAGTACTCCGGCCTGAAAGTCCGTAGCGATGCCCAGCGATTCAAGCCGCGAAGCAAGAGTCCCGTGCGCCCGGCCGCGATAAAGAGCGGTCACCAGCCCCACCTGCGGCTCAGCAAAGTGCGCCATCACCCGCTCCAGATAGTGCGGCCCGACGGTGATGTCCGAGTCGTTGATCAGCAGGTAGTCGTAGCGCGCATGGGCCGCAAGCTGGGTAAGCGTGCTGACCTTGCCGTTGGTGCCCAGCCGCGCAGGGCACAGAATCAGTTCTATCGCGCGCTCGGGGAACTCAAGCTTCAGTTGTTCCACGGCCGCGACCGCCGGATCGTCGAGAGACGATACGCCAAAGAGCAGCTCATAGTCTCCCGCATAGTCCTGCCGGCAGTGGCTGCGGAAGGCCTCGATCATCCCAGGGTCAAGCCCCTTCAGCGATTTGAGAATGCTGACCCCCGGCGCAAAAGGCTGCAACGGCGCCCGCCGTGATGCAACAAAGACGCGTGCGGCAACAATCGCGGCGAGGAAGTAGCCCATGCCGGCCAAAGCCAGCACCGTGGTAAGAACTTCCACGGATTGAGCGGCAGCATGCGGCATCACAGCAGTAAGTCTAAACGACAGTTATCAGTTTTAAGTTGTCAGTTGTCAGTTGCGGGTTGCCAACTCGGAACACTTCGACAACCCCAACGACGAACAAGCAAACTAAGTGTTGACAACTAAATCGAGTCCCGCAACCATTTCGCCTGACAACTGACAACTGACAACTGACAACTGACAACTGACAACTGACAACTGACAACTGACAACTGACAACTGCCTCTACTCATACCGCAACGCCTCGATCGGGTCCATCGCCGCGGCCTTCCACGCAGGGTAAATGCCGAAAATCAAACCGATGGCGAAGGATACCGCAAATGCGATCAACACCCAGGTCAGCGAAAGAGCCGCATGGAGGAAGGAAAAGGCAAAATGCAGAATCAGCGTGAAAAGGCCTCCTGCCAGAACGCCGAACAGGCCGCCAACCATGCACAGCGTTACGGCCTCCAGCGTGAATTGTAGAAGGATGTTCTTTTTGGTCGCTCCAATGGCCTTGCGAATTCCGATCTCCCGCGTGCGTTCCGTGACCGAGACCAGCATGATGTTCATCACGCCGACGCCGCCGACCATCAAACCTACCGATGAAACAGCCACCATAAAGGAAAACAGTCCGATGGTCAGCGCGTTCCACAGGCGCATCAGCGCGTCCGGACCGGAGATGACGAAGTTATCGTCCTGTTCCAGGCGGACCTTGCGCCGGATGCGCAACATGTCTCGTATCTCCTCTATCACAAGCTGCTTGTTTGCCGGATCGTCGTAGGTCACCGTGACATGAAAGTCATCCAGCTCGGGATGAAGATGGCGGAAGGTGGGTACGGGAAAATATGCCGAGTTATCGGCCTGGTTCCTACCGCTGCCGAAGGGTTCCAATTGCGGCGCAAAGACGCCGACCACCGTGAAGACTCCGCCCTCACATTCGATATCCTTGCCGAGCGGCGACTCGTTGGGAAACAGCGTCTCGGCGGAGTCGTGCCCCAGCATCACCACCCTCGCCGCGCGCGACTCCTCGGCGTCGCTCCAGATGCGCCCCTCCTGAACCTCGAAGTTGGTTGAGTGACTGATCGCCGTCGTCGAGCCGTCCAGGACCGCGTTTTCCACCTTGCGGCCGCCGTGCTTGAGCGAGACAACCCCTATCCCGAGCTGAGGGTTCTGGTAGCTGAGCCAGGGATCGGCGGTAACTACATGAGGTAGCTCCCGTAACGCCAGCCCGTCTTCGTAGGTCAGCTTGGGACGATTGAGATCCGCGGTCGAGGGACGGCGCCCCCATGGATCGAAGCGGTAGACCTGCACAGTGTTGGTGCCCAGCGATTTGACGAAATCGGCTATATTGCTGTTCAACCCGTTGATCGCCGAGGAGATCAGGATCACCGTCGCAATGCCGATGGAGATGCCGAGAATCGTCAGCCCGGAGCGCAATTTGTTCTTGCGCAGCGTATCGAGCGCCAACAGCACAGCTTCTTTCGAGTCGCCGAATCTCATCTTCACAGCTCCTGGTAAATCAGGTTGCGGATGACAGTCTTGAAATCCAGCCCTGCTCTTTCTTTTTCCGGCAACCAACTGCTTAAAACTGCAAACCATTTCCTGCGCAAAAACTGAAATCCGTCATCTGTAACCTGTCATCTGCTTTCATAACTCCGATCGAAGGGCAACGATGGGATCGAGTTGCGCGGCCTTGTACGCGGGGTAGACGCCGAAAAACAGGCCAACAGCGGTGGCAACAAACAAACTGACCACGATTGACCAGAGTTCTACCGTCGAGGGAAACGCGATGATCAGAGTGATGGTTTTGGCCACGCAGATGCCCGCGATCACGCCGATCACTCCGCCGGCCAGCGCCATGGTTGCGGACTCGATGAGGAACTGAAGAAGAATGTCCTTGCGGCGCGCGCCCAGCGCCTTGCGAACTCCGATTTCACGGGTGCGCTCGGTGACGGACACCAGCATGATGTTCATAATGACAATGCCGCCTATCACCAGCGAGATGCCTGCGATCGCAACCACCACTGCTCCAAAGCTGTCGAGAATCTTGCCCAGAAAGTTTTGAAAAGTGGCGCTTGTGTCGATGGAGAAGGCGTCCGGGCTGTCCGGCGCCAGGTGCCTGCGCGCGCGCATGATGGTGCGCAACTGGTCGGAGACCCCATCCAGCACCTCGCCTCCGCCACCGGCATCCACATAGACGGTCATGCTATCGTGCGCCCCGTGAGAATGCAGATAGGCCGTGAGAGGAATGGCAACCCAGTTATCCATGCTTTGGCCCATGATCTTGCCCTGAGCTTCGCTTACCCCAATCACCGTGTAGGGTGTGCCATCCACGCGAATCTCTTTGCCCAGAGGGTCGCCTGAGCCCAGCATATTGTCCACAATGTCAGTGCCGACGACGGCCACGCGGGCGCTGTGCTCGTCCTCGGACTCAGTGAAGGAGCGTCCCGTCTCGATATTGAGATTGGAGAGCGCCGGCATGGTCCACGTCCAGCCACGTATGTCGGTGTCTGTGGTCGATTTGGTACCGTAGACGACCTTGCCCGCGGAGTCGCGCGCCGCGCCCACCGACACGCAGGATTTGCATTCGTCAAGAATAGCCTTGTAGTCGTCGACGGTAACGTCCTTGCGCTTTTGGAAGGAGAGGTATTCTTCAATGGTCATGAAGGTCTGCGGCGTCTTGGTGACTGTGACCACGCTGGCGCCGTAGCTGTTGATCTTGGTGGTCACAAACTGCTTGGCGCCGTTCGTCAAAGTTACAACCGTAATCACGGACGAAATGCCAATCACCACGCCCAGCAGGGTAAGAATGGAGCGCATTTTGTTCGCCCAAAGCGATTGCAGCGCGAGTTTGAAGGCCTCTCTCAATTCCATGAAGTGCCAGATTTCAGTTTTCAGTTGTAAGTTTTAAGTTGTCAGTGATCAGTGGCCAGTGTTACGCAAAACTCCAACGTTCAGTTCCCATTGGTGAATCAAAACTTCCGGCTTGTGGCTGTGCTCCCGGGCAGTTGTGAACTGACAACTTAAAACTGACAACTTAAAACTGCCTTACTCGTACCTCAGCGCTTCAATCGGATCGAGGTTCGCGGCCTTCCATGCCGGGTAGATGCCAAAGACCAGGCCGATTGTGCAGGAGACGCCGAAGCCCACCAGCACCCAAAGCGTAGAAAGCGTCGCCGGCAGCCCGATGGGCAACAGGTAAACGATCCACGTGAGCACGGCGCCCACCAGCACGCCAATAATGCCACCCACGGCGCACAACGTGATGGCCTCTGTGGTGAACTGGGTCAGGATGGTCTGCTTGGTCGCTCCGATGGCCTTGCGGATGCCAATCTCGCGGGTTCGCTCCGTCACGCTCACCAGCATGATGTTCATCACCCCCACCCCGCCCACCATCAGGCCGACGCTGGAAACGGCGATCATGAATGCCACCAGCCCGCCGGTGATGTTGCCCCACAGCTTCAACAGCCCGTCCGGCGAAAAAATCTCGAAGTTATCGTCGGCCTCCACCTTCACCTTGCGGCGAATCCGCAGTAACTCCCGAATCTCGTCCTCCACCAGCGCCTTGTTCTTCGGATCGTCGTACTTCGCGCTGATAAACATGTCCGTAACTTCGGGATGCAGGTTGTGAAACGTACCCATGGGAAAGAAGATGGCATTATCGTTGGGGTTCGTGCCGCTGCCAAAAGGCTGCTTGCGCTTGTCCAGCACGCCGATCACGGTGTAGAGTCCCGTCTCCACATTGATATCCTTGCCGATCGGGTCCTCCCCGTTCACAAATAATTGTTCCGCGGTGTCGTGGCCCAGCACGCACACATCGGCATGACGCTGATCCTCTCCATCGGTGAAGAAACGTCCCTCCTTCAAGTTCAGCTCCGAGACAATCGCCACCTGCGACGTGTGTCCCTCCAGGATGGTGCCGGAGACCTTGTGCCCCTCGTACTTTGCGCTGATGCCGCCAACATAGAATGCCTTTGCGTAAACCGCTCTTCCGTCCGCAGCCACCACGTGCGGCAGTCCGCGAATCGCCATCACGTCATCGATGGTCAGCTTCCTGCGCGTCAGCTGCTCGGTGCTGAGCTTCTGCACGCCGAACGGCAGATGATAGATCCAGAACACATTCGTGCCCAGCGAGCTTGCAAAGTCACTTACCCGGTTGTTGATGCCGTTGATCACCGAAGAAATGGCGATCACCGTCGTCACGCCGATGACAATGCCCAGGATCGTGAGCCCGGAGCGCAGTTTGTTAGCCCTCAACGTATCGAGAGCCATCTTTACGGATTCACGAACTTGGCCCTGCGCCATAAAGCTCCTAGTTCTCAGTTTTCAGTTGTCAGTTCTCAAAGACCCGATCAATCAATTTGATTCCTTGACCGATTCCAAGAGGCCGTAAATCATCTTGCCCACTTCATGTGACAGACTCTCCGCCTGATCGATGAGCTTGGAATTTCCAAATTCAAGTGCGCGCGCGATTTCGAGTTGTGTTTGCAACTCGAAATTTGATCCACGGGCAATCCCAAGAAACTGCCGGAATTCACCCCCTGTCAATCTCCGTTGCCCCTCGGCAATATTGCTTGGCACTGAAACTGCCGCGCGCCGGATCTGGCTGGTGAGTCCATAAACCTCTTCGCGTGGAAATTCCTTTGTCAGGCGATAAATGGATACAGATAATTGCATCGATCTCTGCCACACCAGCAAGTCCCGAAATGATTGCGTCATGATTAGCANNGCCATGAACAACCCCAGCAGCACGCTCCACAACTGCACGCTGGTCGGAAATCCAATCACCAGCGTAATGATCTTGGCCACGCCCACTCCGCAAATCACGCCGATCGCTCCGCCCATCAGCGCCATGGTTGCGCTCTCGATAAGAAACTGCAGCAGCACATCGCGCTGCCGTGCGCCCAGCGCCTTGCGCACCCCGATCTCCCGCGTTCGCTCCGTCACGCTCACCAGCATGATGTTCATGATCACAATGCCGCCAACCACAAGCGAGATGGAAGAAATGCCCACGACCACTGTAAAGAAGATCGATGTGATCTGCTTGTAGATGTCCATGTAGGTGTCATTGGTCTCCAACTCGAAGTCATCGTCGCTGCCCGGAGCATCGTGCCGTCGGGCGCGCATAATCACCCGCACTTCGTCCTTGGCCCGCTCCATCGCCGCAATGTCCCCGTTGGCGCGCGCATAGATATCGATCGAATCGTTGTACCCGTAGATCTGCTGATACGTGCTGATCGGCACCGCAACCCAGTTGTCCTGCGATTGCCCCAGCGTCTTGCCCTGCCGGTCGCCCACGCCTACAATCGTGTACGGAATGCCGTTGACGCGAATCTCCTTGCCGATCGGATCGCCGTCGCCAAGCAGGTTGTCCACAATGTCGTATCCCACAATCACGTTGTGCGTGCCGTGTTCTTCGTCGGCGGGGGTAAAGCCGCGACCAATCACCACATTGGTATTGTTCAGCGCAATCATGGTCCACGTCATGCCGCGCATGTCGGTGTCGGTGGTCGAGTGCCCGTTGTAGACCACGCCCGTTGTGCGCTCGAGCAACGCCCCAACCTCGCTGCATTCGTTGCAGCCGTCTCGCACCGCCTGGTAATCTTCGAAACGCAGGATCTTGCGCTTTTGATAACGGAAGTAGTCCTGGGGGTTGAAGATCACGCCGGCCATCCGCGTCACGGTAAACACATCCGCGCCATGGTCTGTGAGCTTGGTCGCCACATACCGGTTGGCCCCGTTCACCAGGGTAATCACCATGATCACCGATGCCACCCCCATCACCACGCCAATCAGCGTGAGAATGGTGCGCAGCTTGTTCGCCCAGAGCGATTGGAGCGCGAGTTTGACGGCTTCACTGAACTGCATGACCCTGCTTTCCCTGCCGTGGCTTTCTTGAAGACTATCTCCCAAGTGTACGCAATCTTCGCTCGCTGCGATCTCCGGATTGCTACTGCTAACGACGAAACACCGGCGCATCAGGCCGCGCCCAGCCCTCAAAGGCAGCCATTAAGGGCTGTTTTCTTCTCCTGATACGCAAAACGGTCTCCGCGGGTTCCGGTCCCGCCGCGGGTACCGCAAAAAACCGCTGCTGAATCAATATTTTTAGAAACATTTGTTTCCTCCCCGGCGTAACATATGCAGGCAAACCAATCCAAATCTGTTTTTTGCTCCAATTCCGAGCCAAACCCACCACCGGAGACACGAATGAACCGCACACGGTCCCTGCTTGCGCTTGCTCTCTTTCTCCCCACCCTGGCCACGGTTCTCCCAACCTTTGCATTTGCCCAGACGCCGTCCACCCAGCCCCCGCTTCTGCTCCGCAACCCCTCCCTAAGCCAGGATCGCATCGCCTTCCTCTATGCCGACGACATCTGGACGGTCAGCCGCCAGGGTGGCGAGGCCGAGCGCCTCACCTCCGACGGCCGCGTTGAAGCAGGCCCGTTCTACTCCCCCGATGGAGCCTCCATCGCCTACTCCGCCCATCTCAACGGCAACACCGACGCCTATGTCATCCCCTCCACCGGTGGCGTTCCCCGCCGCATCACCTGGCGCCCCGATGGCAGCGAAGTGGTCGGCTGGTCGCCCGACGGCAAAGACCTGCTGTTTTTCAGTTCCCTGGCCAGCCATCGCGACTACGTACGCCTGTTCCGCGCCCACGCCGACGGCTCCGGAGTTCCAGAAGCCCTGCCGCTTCCCACCGGCATCCAGGGGTCCTTCTCCCCCGATGGCGAGTCCATCGCCTACCAGCCCATCACCAAGTGGGAACCTGCCTGGAAGCAGTACCACGGCGGCCAGACCACGCCCATCTGGATCGTCAACCTCAAGACCCTCGACCTGGTCAAGGTGCCCCGCGAAAACTCCAACGATTCCAATCCGGTGTGGGTCGGCGACTCCGTCTACTTCCTCTCCGACCGCGCCGGCCACGTGTCCCTGTTCAAGTACGATACCGGCTCAAAGCAAGTCACCCAGGTTGTCCCCAACAACGGCTTCGACTTTAAATCCTTTCAGGCCGGCCCCGGCGGCCTGGTCTATGAACAATTCGGCTCGATTCACTTGCTTGACACCGCCGGCAACACCGACAAAACCGTCTCCATCCAGGTCCATGGCGAACTCGCCAACCTGGCCCCCCACCGCATTGCACTCAGCCCTGAGGAGATTCAGAACGCCGGCCTCTCGCCCACCGGTGCCCGCGCCGTATTTGAGGCCCACGGCGAAATCTTCACCGTCCCCGGCGAAAAAGGCGAAACCCGCAACCTGACCCAAACCCCCGGCGTCGCCGAGCGCGACCCCTCCTGGAGCCCCGACGGCAAGACCATCGCCTATTTTTCTGATGCCTCCAGTGAATACCAGCTCTACCTCCACGACCAGACCGGCTTCAAGCCCCCCACAGTCATCGACCTCGGCCCCGATCCCAGCTACTTCTATGGCCCCACCTGGTCGCCCGACTCCAAGCGCATCGCCTACACTGACAAGCACCTCCGCCTCTGGTATGTCGATGTGCCGTCAGGCAAGCCGGTCCTGGTGGACAAAGGCATCTATGGCAGCTTCGGCGTTGACTTTGGTCAGGTCTGGTCACCCGATTCAAAGTGGATCGCCTATCACCGCGATCTCGACAACCAGCTCAATGCCATCTTCCTTTACTCGCTTGACACGCATAAGTTCACGCAGGTCACTGACGGCATGAGCGACGCCATCAGCCCCGCGTTCGACCCCAACGGCAAATACCTCTACTTCCTCGCCTCCACCGACGACGGCCCTTCCAAGGCCGGCATCGACCTGTCTTCGCTCGACCGCGCCCAAACCAACGCCGCCTATGTCGTCGTCCTGTCCAAGGACGGCGCTTCCCCCGTGCCCCCCGAAAGCGACGACGAAAAAATCAAGGACGAAGCCAAAAAGGACGACGACAACAAAGACAAAGATAAGGACAAGAAAGACGACAAGGCCGACGCCGACAAGGATAAGAAGGACGACGCAGCCAAAGACGATAAGAAAGATGCCGGCAAAAAAGACGCGGATAAGGACAAGAAGGACGCCAAGCCCGTCGAGGTCAAGATCGATCTCGATAAAATCGGCGATCGCATCCTTGCGCTGCCCATTCCTGCCCGCAACTACTACGGAATCACCGCGGGAAAAACCGGTGTCGTCTACCTTGCGGAGGGTTCGCCGTTCGGCCGCGCCAGCCATTTCCCCGGTTCACCCATCCGCGCCATCTGGCGGTTCACTCTCGAAAAGCGCAACCCGGAAACGGTGCTGAGCGACATCGACGCCTTCACCTTCTCTGAGGACGGCTCCAAGGTGCTCTACGCCCGCCACGGCGGCTGGACCATCGCCTCCGCCGACGACCTGAAGCCCGGCGACGGAAGCCCCGGCAAGCCCTTGAATCTCGGCGGCCTCTCCACCATCATCGATCTGCGTGCCGAGTGGCATCAGATTTATCACGAAACCTGGCGCATTGAGCGCGACTTCCTCTACGATCCGCACACCCACGGCCTCAGCATTCCCAAAATCGAGACCCTCTACAAGCCCTATCTCGATGGCCTGGCGTCTCGCTCCGAGTTCAGCTATCTCTCCACCGAAATGCTGGGCGAAGTCAACATCGGCCACATGTTCATCGGCGGCCCGCGTCCGCACGAAGACGCACCCAAAACCGGACTGCTCGGCGCCGACTACACCGTCGACCACGACCGCTACCGCATCGCAAAAATCCTCGGCGGCCAGAACTGGACACCCGGCCTGACCTCTCCGCTCACCCTCCCCGGCGTCTACGTCAAGGAGGGAGAATACCTGCTTGCGGTCAACGGCCGCGACCTCCACGCCTCCGACAACCTCTACGCCTTCTTCGACGGCACCGCCGGCCACCAGACCGTGCTCCATGTCGGACCCAACCCCGATGGCAAAGACGCCCGCGATGTGACCGTAATACCCACCGGCGACGAGTCCGGCTTGCGCAACCTGGACTGGATCGACGCCAACCGGCGCAAGGTCGATGAGCTCTCCGGCGGCAAAGTTGCCTATGTCTACATGCCCGACACCGGCGCCAGGGGTTACACCAACTTCAACCGCTACTTTTACTCGCAGCTCGACAAGCAGGCCCTCGTCCTCGACGAGCGCTACAACGACGGCGGCTTCATCGCAGACTACGTGGTCGACGTGCTCAAGCGCTTCCCGCTCTCCGGCGCAATCGAGCGCGACGGCAAGCCAATTCACGATCCCGTCGGCGCCATCTTCGGACCCAAAGTCATGCTGATCAATCAGAATGCCGGCTCCGGCGGCGACGCCATGCCCTGGTACTTCCGCAAGGCCGGCATCGGCAAACTCGTGGGCACGCGCACCTGGGGCGGACTGGTCGGCATCGGCGGCTATCCTCCGCTCATCGATGGCGGATATGTCACCGCGCCACGCTACGCCATCTACGGCCTCAACGGTGACTGGGAAGTCGAGAACCACGGCATCGCGCCCGATGTTACGGTTGAAGAACTACCCAGGGATGTCGCCGCCGGCCACGACGTCCAGCTCGAAACCGGCGTAAAGCTGGTGCTCGACGAGCTGAAAGCCAATCCCATCCCGGCGATTCCCATCCCGCCCTACCCCAACTACCACAAAACCGACACCCTCGGAATTCAGCAGTAGCAGGTCAGCAAGTCAGTCCAAACAAAGCGGGTGCCCCAGGTCCTGATTTTCGGACCTGGGATCCCTCAGTCCCTTAGTCCCTGCTCCTCAACGCCCCGAACTCCCAAACCCCTTCTCCGCCCGCGCAGAATCTTCCAGGTTCTCTACCTGTTCCACGGTTCCCGTCAGCACTGGCACCGGAATCATCTGCGCAAT
>PLPU01000599.1:0-2839 GCA_003159975.1 Acidobacteriaceae bacterium | reverse complement strand
GAATTTCCCCTCCTCCAGGGAAACCCCGGTGAAAGCCGGGGTTCTTTTTGCGATCGCCTCTATTTTCCGATGCAGAATGTGGAAAAAATCAGATTCAGGATGTCGTCGGAGGTGGTCTGGCCGGTCAACGAATCCAGAGCCCAGAGCGCGCGATAGAGATCGAGCAGGATCATCTCGTGCGGGATGCCGTTTGCGTTGGCCTGGCCGGCATCCGCCAGCGCTGCCAGAGCGGTGGTAATGGCCTGGTGGTGGCGCAGGCTGGTCAGCATACCCGGTTCTTCCGCAACTCCACCGGTCGCCAGAGCGAGAATCCTCTCCCGTAGCGCTGGAATGCCCTCTCCAGTGAGGGCGGAAGTTCGAAGGGCGGAAGTTCGCAGCGCGGGAATACCGACAAACTGAGGCGACCCTTCGGCGTTTTCCGCCAGGTCGCTTTTGTTCACGACGATCAGCGCGGGCCGGCCCTCGATGGCCTGGAGCAGACGGTGTTCCTCGTCGTTGAGCGCCTGCGTGGCGTCCAGCACCACCAGCACCAGCGCCGCGTCCGCCAGTGCCTCGCGGCTGCGCGCAACGCCCAGTTGCTCCGCCTCTTCGAGGCCTTCGCGCAGGCCGGCCGTATCCACCAGCTCCAGGGGAATGCCGTCGAGCGAAATCCGCTCGGTGACCAGGTCGCGCGTGGTTCCCGGCGTTGCGGTTACGATGGCGCGCTCGCGCTCCACCAGCCGGTTGAAGAGCGAGCTCTTGCCTGCGTTCGGACGGCCTACGATGGCCAGCGTCAGGCCGTCATGGACGATGCGGCCGCGCGCAAACGAGGCTTTGAGAGCTGTCAGCGGCGGCGTCAACTCCGCGATGCGCCGCGCGATTTCGCTTGCAGGCGTCACGTCCACATCGTCCTCGGCAAAGTCAATGCCGGCTTCGAGCAGCGCAATNNCCCATCTGGCGAGCCGCCTGCCGCACCTGGGTTAGCGTCTGCGCTTCAATCAGGTCCCGTACCGCTTCAGCCTGGGTCAGGTCGAGACGGCCGGCCAGGAATGCGCGCTGGGTAAATTCGCCCGGCTCGGCCAGGCGCGCGCCCAGCGTCAGCGCCCGCTTGAGCAGCAGCTCCAGCACGACGGGTGAACCGTGCGCCGCGATCTCCACGACATCCTCAGCCGTGTAGGAGTTGGGCGCGGCAAACCAGGTGACGAGGGCTTCGTCGATTCGACCACCATCCATTTGAACTGCTTCGTTCAGGTCTCCATCCAATACATCCGCTAAACGAGCACGCGCGTGCTCCAATGGCTGGCGCAGCCGCACCAATTGGGCGGCAATGGAGGCAGACTCGGGTCCGCTCAGGCGCACAATGCCAATGCCGCCCCGGCCCGGTGGCGTGGAGATGGCGGCAATCGTATCCGTGCTTGCTTGCAAATCGGTCATGCGCTGTTGTTAGTGTAGAGGGTTCTTGATCCACCTTGCGCTGTGAGCCCCGGCACGTATGGTTCGGATGAATCGGCCGACTATAATTGTTGATACGCATCGTGTTGATATTCTCTGTGCCGACAATCCGGCGGATTCGTCCGTCTTCGTTTCCAAAGGCCTCATTCACTTGAAAAATCAATTCTGTTTCGGGCTGGCCGCTTTCATTCCAAAAGGCAGAGGAAGGGGCTTGCAGCCCCTGATTCTCTTCGTCGTTTTTCTGTCAACCGTGACGCTTTGGGCGCAGACCTCCGCGCAACCCGGCTGGCAGGGCGTGCTCCGCGATTCTGGCGGTGCTCCCATTGCGGACGCCAAGGTTCGTCTCAGCGGCAAAGGAGCCAAGGCAGAAGCAACCACGTCCGCTGACGGTCATTTCCGCTTTGCGGCTCTTTCAGCCGGCCAATATCGGCTGATGCTCGAGACGAAAGGCCGCAAGATTGAGTTCGCTGAACCGATCGACGTGAGCGCTGCCTCGCCTGCCGCATTGCTTACCCTTTCGAGCCGTGGCGAACTCACCGTAGGGGTACTTACCAGCCAGGCTGCTACGGGCGGCGAGGAGCTTTCCAGCCAGGCAGTGAGCGAGCTGCCGCTCAACGGCCGCGACTTCGGCACGCTGCTTCTGCTGGCCGCGGGCACGATGACTGACGCCAACGGGGCCACCAACTTTACCGCGCAATTCGCCATCAACGGCCAGCGCGGAGTGGAAGCTACGTTTGCCATGGATGGGGCCGACATCAGCGATCCGGAGATGGGCGGGTCCACATTCCCCAACTTCAACGTGGATGCCGTGGAGCGAATCGATTCGAGCTCGGGCTGGATGCCCGCGAGCGTTGGGCGCGGCGCCGCGGGTTTCACGAACATCATTACCCGCTCCGGCGCCAGTGGCTTTCACGGCTCGTTCTTCGAATTTGTGCGCAATTCCGCGTTCGATGCGCGCAACTACTTTGACCACGCCACGCCGGCGTATCCGGGCCGCATTCCGCCTTTTCGCCGCAACGAGTTTGGGCTCACCAATGGCGGGCCAGTCTACATCCCGCATATCTACGATGGCCGCAACCGCACTTTCTACTTTGTGCAGTCGCAGGCATTTCGGCAGGTGCTGGGAACCACACAGGTAATGCCCTTGCCCACAGCGCTGGAGCGGACGGGCATCGACAACATCACCTATCTCGACGGTTCAACCGACACGCTGACCGTCCCCGTCGATCCAGGCATTGCTGCTGTGCTGGCACGCTATCCGCTGCCCAACTATACGGCCGGTTCCTACCAGGCGCACACCTACGCAACCGCATCGAAAGTCGCAACCGACGCGGTACAGCTTTCCGTCCGCATCGATCACAAATTCTCCGCCAAAGATCAGTTCATGGCGCGCTTCAACCTCGACAAC
>PLPU01000573.1:5768-8444 GCA_003159975.1 Acidobacteriaceae bacterium | reverse complement strand
TTCTGTGCCCTATTCCCTGTTCCCTGTGCCCTATTCCCTATTCCCTATTCCCTATTCCCTATTCCCTATTCCCTATTCCCTATTCCCTGGTCCTTGTAAACCACGCCAGCCTTCATCACAAACTTCACGTCCTGTAGCGTCTTCACATCGTCCACCGGATTCTTTTCAACAGCGATAATGTCCGCCCATTTCCCAGGTTCCAGGCTGCCTGTTTTCGCCGTCCAACCCATCAAATCGGCTGCGTTCAGCGTCGCGGTCTGCAGCGCCGTCAGCGGAGCCATGCCCAGCTGGTTCACATAAACATCCAGCTCATGCGCATTCAGCCCGTGCGGATACACCGCGGCATCGGTGCCCATGGCGATCTTCACGCCGGCTTGCATCGCGTGCTTGATGTTGTTCTTGGCCACGGCAATGGTATCCAGCATCTTCTGGTGATAAAACGGCGGAAGATTGCCATACTCCAGCATCCAGTCTTCGAGATACAAAGTTGGCACAAGGTACGTCCCGCGCTTTTTCATC
Organism: Acidobacteriaceae bacterium; assembly: GCA_003159975.1. Classification (GTDB taxonomy): domain Bacteria; phylum Acidobacteriota; class Terriglobia; order Terriglobales; family Acidobacteriaceae; genus Telmatobacter. The sequence goes on along the minus strand of PLPU01000573.1, from coordinate 7,925 downwards.
TCGGCAATGGCTTCGTCGTTGATGTAGCTGCCGTGCTCGATGGAATCGACGCCGGCCTCCGTGGCCCAGAGGATCCCTTGCGCCCCNNTCGCCCTTTGAGAGCACGCCGCCGGTTGCGCAAATCTTGATGAGGTCGGCTCCATACTTGATGTTCTCCCTCACCTTGTGCTGCACGGCTGCAATGCCGTCGGCCACGCCGTCGCCCACCGCGTGATATTTGATCGGCAGCAGGTTGTCGTCGCAGTGGCCGCCGGTAATGCCCAGCAGCGGCCCGCTCACCTGCATGTGCGGCCCGGGAATCTGACCGGAGTTGATTGCGTCGCGCAGGTCCACGTCGGTAAATCCATAGGCTCCCACGTTGCGCACGGTGGTAATGCCGGCCATTAGCGTAGTGCGGGCGTTGACGACTCCGTTGATGGCTTCCTTGGCGTCGGTGGACGTGACCTCATGATATGGATCGAAGTCCGTATTCATGGTCAGGTGCGTATGCACGTCGATCAGACCCGGCAGCACCGTCAATCCGCCCAGATCAACCACCTTGTCGCCCGGCATTGCGGGCACTGAAGCAGTCGGTGCGATCGCCTGGATCGTGTCGCCCACCACCACGATCGTCTGTCCGTCGAGCAGTTTCCCGGTCTTCACGTCGAGCAAGTGCCCGGCGCGCACCAGGGTCCGCTTCGATTCCGGCTTCACTGCCGGTTGTGCTGAGAGGAAAGCCGTGCCGATTGCCAGGGACAGGGCAATTGCAAGTTTGCGGTTCAGGATCATGCCTACGCCTCCAGGGATGTTGAACCGGAGTGTAGCAAACCAGCCGGGGCGCAGTCGCTGCTCTTCTACTCCCGGGCTCGGGCTGCGTCTTTCTTCCGTGCCTCGTCGTCTGCGTGATAGGCTCCTAATCGAATCACCGTGCCGGTTTCCCGGTGTGCTCAAATTCCTGTCTTCCACCTGGGCGTTCTATCTCCGCGAGCGACACGCCTGATGATTCCAAAAGAAAAGAGACATTTCGATGAAATGTATTCGCTTCGCTTCCATCTTGTTGCTGGCAGCCGCTAGCGCATTTGCGCAGGCGCCCGCAGCTCCGCAGGCCGACGCATCCAAACCCGCTCCGCCGCAATCCATCAAGAGCTTCGACCTTTCCGCCATCGACAAGTCCGTCGATCCCTGCACCGACTTTTACCACTACGCCTGCGGCAACTGGATCAAGGAAAACGCGGTTCCCCCAGACCAGGTGCGCTGGGCGCGGTCTTTCTCGCTGCTCGGCGAGCGCAATCGTTACCTGCTGTGGCAGGAACTGGACGCCGCCGCCACCAGCCCCAAATCCCCGCTGGAAAAGAAGTATGGCGACTACTATGCCGCCTGCATGAATACTGACCTCATTGAACAGAAAAGCATTACGCCCATCGAGCCTGAACTCAAGCGCATCGCCGATCTGAAGGATGCGCACAATCTGGGCAAGCTGATGGGCGAGCTCGAGGCCGAGGGCGGTGCCGCGCCGCTGTTCCGCTTTGGCGTCGGTCAGGACGAGAAAGACTCCTCCAAGCAGATTGCGGAGCTCGGACAGGCCGGCCTCTCGCTGCCCGATCGCGACTACTACATTGTCGACAGCAAGCGGTTCCAGGGCATCCGCAAACAGTACGTCGAGCATGTGACCAAAATGTTCACGCTCGCTGGCGATACGCCCGACCAGGCCGCCAAAGAAGCCGCCGCGGTCATGGAAATCGAGACGGCGCTCGCCAAAGCCTCAACCAGCCGCACCGACATGCGCGAGCCGGAAAACCGCTACCACATCTACACGCTGGTCGACCTCCAGAAGCTGGCCCCTGACTTCGACTTCAGCGTCTACTTCAAAGACGTGAAGGTGCGCCCTTTCGACACCCTCAACGTGGCCACGCCCGACTTCTTCAAGGCTGTCGACGGTCTCATCTCCTCAGAGCCCGTTGATGCATGGAAGTCCTACTTCCGCTGGCATACGCTGCACGCCGAGGCATCCAACCTGCCCAAGGCCTTCTACGACGAAAACTTCGCCTTCTTCGGCATGGTTCTTGCCGGACAGAAGGAGCCCACGCCGCGATGGAAGCAGTGCACCAGCATGACCGACCGCGCCCTCGGCGAAGCCGTAGGTCAGGACTGGGTCAAGCTGCACTTCCCGCCCGCCGC
>PLPU01000573.1:0-5740 GCA_003159975.1 Acidobacteriaceae bacterium | reverse complement strand
GACTACTCTGCGCTCAAAGTCAAGCGCGACGACCTGATCGGCGACCTCCAGCGCGATGCTGTCTTCCAGCGCGACTACAACCTCAACAAACTGGGCAAGCCGGTGGACGAGAAGGAGTGGGGCATGACGCCGCCTACCGTCAACGCCTACTACAATCCCTCTTTCAACGACATCAACTTTCCCGCCGGCATTCTGCAGCCCCCGTTCTTCGATTTCACGGTCGATCCGGCGGTGAACTTCGGCGGCATTGGCGTGGTCATCGGCCACGAAATGACGCACGGCTTTGACGACGAAGGCTCGAAGTACGACGGCAAAGGCAACCTGCGCGAGTGGCAGACACCAGAAGACCGCAAGGCCTTCACCGAACGCACCGACTGCGAAGTGGCCGAATACAGCGGCTTTGAGGTCGCTCCGGTTCATGGCGATACCCCGGCGCAACACCTGAATGGCAAGCTCACCCTGGGCGAGAACACCGCCGACAACGGCGGCCTGCGCATCGCCTACATGGCCCTGCTGGATACGCTGGCGGAAGAGCACAAATCCATCGAAGACAAGATCGAAGGATACACTGAGGCGCAGCGTTACTTCATCAGCTTCGCCCAGGTGTGGTGCCAGAATCAGACCGAGCAGTCGGCTCGCCAGGCCGCGCTCACTGATCCCCACTCGCCCGGCCAATGGCGCGCCAACGGCGCCGTGCAAAATTTCGGCGAATTCGGCAAGGCCTTCGGCTGCACGAAAGGTCAGCCCATGTACCCGGTAAACTCCTGCCGCGTTTGGTAGCTCAACCCGCTGCGGAGCCATGATTCTGTGCGGACATGGCTCCGCCACTCACGCCCGGTTCACGGTGTTTGAAGGCAATCCCTGCCTCACAGGGCAACGCGGCCCGCGCATGCCGGGGTGGTAGGGTAAACATAGGTACTCGTATAAGGATCGGGATTTTTCATGCATCCTCCATCTTGAATGTTTGCACCTTCAACTCGTTGACGTTTCTGGCTCTTCAGCCGTCCAAACGGCAACCGCGCCAGAATCGCAATCGGAAGGCTCGGACTTCGAATTGGACCGCGCCCCCGGCCATGTGGCCCTGGGAACAGTATGATGTTCTTAGTCTCCTGCTTGAACTAGGCACAACCTGCCCTGGCCTTTTACAATGCATCAGGGACCCGTCCCAACCCAGCTCTGCTGTGGAACTAGCAAACTTGGCGGCGCACGCCTGACCAGGATGAAGGAATCGCATGAAGTTTACGAAATTCGGAAAGGCCCTCCTGCTGAGCGCCCTCTCTGCAGGCGTCATCCTCGGCGTTACGTCTTGCATCGAGAGTTATGCCACCGGTTATTTGTATGTGACAGGCACAGTGACCGCCCAGGCCGGCGGCAACGGCATCATCAGCGGATTCAGCATCGATCACAATACGGGCAAGCTGACAGCCATTCATGGCTTACCAATAGGTTCCGGCGGCGCCAACCCGGTCCGTGCCATCCTCATCACCGGCAGCCGCTTCCTTTATGTACTTAACCGGGGTGTAAACTCCGCGGGCAACGGCGACTGCACCTTGGCCGACCCCTGCACTGGCTCCAACATTACCGAGTTCGCGGTGGGAGGCAACGGCATCCTCACCCCGCAGGAAACTTTCTACAGCCAGGGAATCAACCCCTTCCGCATCCTCGCGGATTCCTCCGGGAGTTTCATTTATGTGCTTGACCACGACTCCCCGGTCAACGCTGCTCCCGCCGCCGGAGATGCCTGCACGCTGGCCCTCGGCGCCGCCACCACCACCTGCGGCGACGTTACGGTCTTCAAAGTCGACCAGACCACCGGCCGCCTTCAACTCATTGTGAACGCACAGGTGACCGCGGCCAATGGCGCCGCGCTTCCCTACTTCCCCGTTCCGGCCAATCCGGTCGACTTCGTCCAGGCAAGCGGTAGCTTCCTTACGCTCTTTGGATCAACTCCTCCCACCTCGTACCCTTACACTGGGGGCGCTTCGGTATTTCCCTACACCTACAACTCCACCAGCGGGCAGTTGACCATCAACCAGAACACCGCGCAGCCGCTTGGCATCGGCCAGGGCAATGCGATCGTCTACGCCGGTGGCATCATTTACGTGCTCGACAACGAACCCATTACTGTCGACTTTAACAACGCCTCCAAGTCCGCCCAGAGCCAGATTCTTCCCTACTCAGTCGGTTCCAACGGCGCGTTGCAGGCCGAGTCGGGCGGGATCGTTCCCGATGACCCCACCCTCGCCAACCCCATCTATTTGATGGTCGAGTCCAAGGGCAAGTTCGTCTACGTGGCGAACCAGGGAAATAACACCACAGGCGCCAACGCCAACAGCGGGTTGGCAGGCTACTTCATCACCACCAGCCCTGCCTACCAGCTCAACTTCATCGCCGACCAGCCGTTTGGATCGGGCTCCGGTCCGCAATGCCTGGTCGAGGATCCTTCAGACCAATTCGTATACTCGGCCGACATCGACGATTCCAGCGTGACCGGCCGCGCCGTTGATCCGAACTCAGGCGATCTCACCAATTTGCGCTCGACCAGCACCTATGCGCTTCAGGGCCCGGCCACATGGTGCCTGGTTGACGGACGTACGAACTAGTGGGTCGGGGTGCCGCACCTTTGTGTCTGGGGTGGGTGCCGGCCAACCGGCTTCCTCGCCATGCACGCGCCCCGGAATCCATCCCAGGTTTCTTCAATGGGTGGATTCTTCATCAAACGTAGCCGAATGCCGGGCGCGGCTCTTTTTGAGGGCGCCCTGGGGTTCGATTCCAAACTTGATTTTTTCGGGACCGGAGTTCCGGTCCGCTGACGAAAGATGCGCATGAAGTTCAACAAAACGAGCCAGCTGCTGCTGGTCTCCGCGGCCAGCCTCCTGGTGGCTGGAATGATGACCGCCTGCGAAACGCTTACCGTGGATTTCGTCTTCGTGGCCAGCTCCAAGGCCGCCGGGCCGAACAACTATGGTGAGCTCGATGTTCTCGAGATCAACTCGGAATCCGGCTACATGCGCCACATTCCCACTTCGCCTTTCCCCTCCGGCGGGCGCAACCCGGTGGCTGAAGCCGTCTCTTCCGACAACACCAATCTCTACGTGGTCAATCAGGACGACAACACCATCGTCCAGTTCATCATCGGCAATGACGGCAAGCTCTATCCGCAGAACACCGTGAACACACCCGGCATCTACCCCCTCGCCGTCGCCGTCAACGGCAAAAACCTGTTCGTCCTCGACACCTACCAGCCGCTGCCCATCTGCTCCACTGCTGCTCCGTGCTCGGGGTCCATCGGCGTCTTTCCAATTACCGTCGGGCCCACTTCTCCTCCCAGCGATTCGATCGGGCCGTATCCATTGGCCAACGGCACTTTGACCTACTGGCCGTTGAGCCTACCAAGCAGCCCCTCCGACGTAATCGAGCCGACCGCCCTCAGCGTTGTTCCCTCCGGCGATTATCTATACGTCGCCGGGTACGACCTGAACACTTCCGCAAATTATGTATTCGGCTTCTCTGTCGCCTCGGGCGGCGCGCTTACCCCGCTCAACGGTGGCGCTCCTCTGACCACCAAGCCCTTTGCCACCGGTTCCTGCCCCACCGCATTCCTCAACGCGCCCTTTGTTGTAGGAACCTGCCCCTCCGCCATGGCTAGCGTCACAAATACCACAGCCAGTTCCCCGGTCACCTATCTCTATGTCACCGACTCGCATCTGGGCCAGGTCCACGGCTACACCATCGCTTCCGGAACCGGGCTCCTGACCGAACTCAGCGGCAGCCCGTACACAACCGGCAACCAACCCTCCGCGATTGTCGCCGACCCCACTTACCAGTACCTCTACGTCGCCAACGCGCAGGACTCGACGGTGACGGCATTTTCAATGAGCAGCGGCGCCCTTACCAGCCTGGGAACGTACTCGACCGGCCTCGAGCCGGTTTCCATGGGCATCGATCCTTCAACCAGCCATTTCCTTTACACCACCAACTATCTCGGCAGCGGAATCAGCGGCACCGTCTCCGGCTTCGTGCTCAGCCCAACCGCCGGCACGCTGGTCAATTCGCAGAACGCTCCTTACACGGTCGACGCCCTGCCCACCGCAATCATTGCAATTCCTCATAACGGCATGGGGGCCGGCATAGCGAAGTAGCAGCCGGCGCCGCCGCGGCCAAACCGAGTAGCAACACCCCGTGTCGGGCTCTTACAATCCATACGGGGCAACTTAACCAGTATTCTTCGGGCTTCAGCTTGATAGCCCACGACGAAGGAAGCGCATGAAGTTCAGCAAATTGAGCCAGCTTTTTCTGGTCTCTACTACAGGTCTTCTCCTCGCCTCACTCTTGACCTCCTGCGAGATCTCGACCATCGACTATGTGTTTGTGGCCGACTCCGCGGGCTCGGGAACCGGCGCCGCCGGGCAGATCGAAACCTATGCCGCGGACTCCGAAACCGGTGCGCTCCGCGTCGGACCGGCCCCCGTCCCCTCCGGCGGAGTCAATCCGGTTGCCCTGGCCGTGACTTCGGACTATCAGAACCTCTATGTCGCCAACGCGGGAACTGGCTCTGGCGGTTCCTCCGTGGTCCACTTCGACATTGCCGCCAATGGCGTCCTGACGATGAAGGAAACGGCGTCATTCTCAACCGCCGTTTCGCCCGTTTCCCTCGCGGTCAATGCTGCTGCGACCGACCTGTTTGTGGCCTACAACGGCTCCGGCGCCAACCCCTCCCAGCTGGCCGTCTTTCCCATCGCGTCGGGTGCGCCAGGCAGTTCTGCCGGTGCTGTGACACTTGCCGTCCCCGGCCACCTCAACGACGTCGTCGTCCCCACCGGCGTCGACGTTCTGGCCAACGGTTCCGCCGTCTACGTCATCGGCTACGATCAGTCCGCCTACAATCCCGGCGGAACAGTTACCAGCACCGCCAACCCCGGCTGGATCTGGGGCTACACCGTCGGCTCCGGCGGTGCGTTGACCCCGGTTTCAGGCAGCCCATGGGAGGCCGGCGTCAAGCCCACCTCCGTCGTCTCCGACCCCGCAAACCGCTTTGTCTATGTCACCGACTTTGCCTCCAACGAACTGGTCGGCTACATCGTTCAAAGCACCGGCGTCCTCGACTTCATGGTCAGCGGCCCCTACAAGACCGGCAGTGAACCGCAGGCTGTGACCGTTGATCCACGCGGCCTGTTCGTCTATGTTGCCAACTCGCTTGACTCCTCGATCTCAGCCTACGACATCACCCTGTCCACCGGCGCGCCCTCCACTGCGGTCAATGCCACCGGCAGCTCCGCAAACGCCACTGACACCACCCCGGTCGCCGTGATCGTCGACCCCTCGCTGGGCCGCTTCGCCTATACGGCAAACCTGCAGGGAAACTCCGTCTCCGGCTTCAGGCTCGACCCGGTCACCGGCACACTCACTCCCACAGTTTCCACACCGTACCCAACCGGGTTCAAGCCAACCGCGCTGGCGTCGGTTCCCCATGGCACCCACGCCACGGAGACCATCAGCCCGTAGCAAGTTCTCCGGGAGGCGGCTTTTGCTTCCTTGGATCGCAATCCTCAACCGCATTTGAACGCAAAAGCCCAGCCCCAGAGCTGGGCTTTCTGCTTCTCCGGATCCTTCCCGGACGCCGCATGGCGCCGCATTGTGGGGAACGCTTAAATCCGGTCTGAACGAGCGCGCATAATTCGGCGCAGGCGGCAACCTGTAATCTGTCATCTGCAATCTGTCATCCGTCATCTGTCATCTG
>PLPU01000508.1:0-4665 GCA_003159975.1 Acidobacteriaceae bacterium | reverse complement strand
GCGAAGGATGGGGCACCCAGCTTCAGCTGCTCAAGAAGCGCGGCGAGCAGAAAAAAGGGCGAACACCGTGTGGGTGTTCGCCCCTGTTGAGGGAGGCTGGTTAGTTGATGACGAAGGTGAAGGCTGAGGTTGCCTCGATGCTGGCTGTTGTCTGGTCTTGCCCGGTAACCGTGATGGTGTAGGTTCCCTTGGGAGGATTGGAAACGGTGGTGGAGAGGGTGGCGTTACTGCTGCACGCGGTGAGCGCCAGTCCCACGGCCGCAAGAACGATCAGACCAGTGATTCCGCGCAGTTTGCGGGAACGGCGGCCGAGGAAGCCCGCCAGCAGCAACCCGGCAAAAGCGACCGAGAACGGCACTGGGTTCCCGCTGGTGTTTTTGGCGGTGCCTGAGTTCTGGAGCGTTTTGAAGGAGTGGATGGCTCTGTTGCGCATTGCACCCGCAGACTGGCAGAACGTGGCGTCGGTGTAGAGGGTGAGTTGGGAGGTCACGGCTGCGGTTCCGGCAATCTGCACAATCCCGTTGCCGGAGCTGTTCGAGTTGGTGTATTGCCAGCACAGGTTCTGAAGCGCGCTGTCGCCTGACGTGCCGGCGTCGATGGTGAGAACGACAGTGCCGGTGTAGCCGCCGGACGGAGTCACGGTGATGGACTCAGTGCCGGAACTGCCCTGGGCGACTGTGAGCGTAGACGGCGAGGTTGCGAGGGCAATCGATCCCGTACCCGAACTGTTCACGCCGACGGTCACTGACGCGCTTGCGTTGGAGGTTGCGTAGGTGGAGTTGCCCGCGTAGGTGACCAGGACGGTGTGCGCTCCCGCGGTGGCGAAGGAAGTCGAGTAAACGTAGGTGCCGTTTGAAGTGAGGGGTTCGGTGATGGCCGCGTTGCTGTCGATGGTGATCGATACATTGCCTGTGGGCGTGCCTGTGGCAGCTGTTACGGAGATGGTGAAGCTGTCAGAAACGTTGACCAGTGGAGCGGAATTCGACGCGGTGACGGTGGTGGTGGTGGCAATCAATGCTGGCGGCGTCGTGGTGTTTGCCGGCCACGCGTTGGCCAGGTTGCTGAGATCGACTGAACCGATGCCGCTCACCTGGTCATAGCCTGTTCCGGCCACGTATCCCTCATTGGCGCCGGTGCACAAGCCCGAGCCCACGCAATAGTTGTTGCCGGATGTGATGTCGTGGAATGCCGAAGCATAGGTTGTGCTGTTGGAGGCCAGCTTGTAGAGTGTGGGATTGATTTGACCCTGACCCTGCTCAGCCGGATAGCCGGCCTTCTGGCTGATCAAGGCCAGCATGGCGGAGAAGATGGGTGCATCGAAGCTGGTGCCGCCGGCGGCGGTCAGGTCGCCGGTTGCTGAATCTTCAAAGCCCGCAGTGCAACTGCTCTGCTGGCCTTGCTGCCAGGGGCCGTTGGTTCCGCTGTCGCTGCTGCAGAACAGGTAGCCGGGGTAGTAGGGTGAGGCGTAGAGTGCCAAATCCGGCACATCGCGCTGGCCGTCGGAGGGAATCCCCGGCACTCCTGTTTGCCAGGATGGCTTGGTGAAGAGTGAACTCTTTCCGCCGCCGGTGGCCGCAAGGCCGCCACCATATTGCTCGCTCAGGGCGCTGTCGTTCCAGACGATTTCGGGGATATATTGCTGCACGGAGGTGAGGATGTTGCTGGTGGTGGAGGAATCTGCTTCCCAGTAGCCGTCGCCGACGGTGAGATAGTCCCCGTTGTCGGCGGTGGAGGAGATGCTGGTGCCGCCCATGCTGGTGACGTATTGGCTGCTGCCGGGGTAATCGACGGCCAGTGCTTCCTGCTGCGCGGAGGTGAGGCCGGAGCCGGAGATGCCGGAACAGTCGGTGGATCCATCGTCGCCGGCCGCGGCCATCACGGTTTGCCCCTGCGTCGCGGCCTCCTCAAGCTTCGCTTCCAGAGTTGCTCCGCCGAGTGCTGCTTCGCAGGTGCCGTAGCTGGAACTGATGATGGTGCCGATGTTCTCGTCGATGGCGTATTCAAGCGCGTCAAAGGCGCCGTAGTTGGGGTTGTTGCCGGTGTAGACGAAGTTGATGGTCGCGCCGGTGGCGATGGCGCCGGACCATTCGATATCCAGATCGGACTCACCTTCATCTCCGTCGGAGACCGCGGCGGTGCCGGAGTTCGGGACGAGGAACTCGGAGGGAGCCTTCACCGTGAGGCCGGCCGCGTTCTGGAAAGCCGCGATGTCACTCACCAGGATGGACGACTGGCCGACCAGGGTGATGGATTGGCCGACACCGGTGTATCCGGAGCTGTATGTCGGTTGGATGTCGTAGGCGGTGACGATATCGCCGGGAGCGAAGAAGATGGTCTCGTTGTTGGCGGTGGTGCTGCCGGCACCGGTAAAGGACTTCCGCGCACGCGCATTTTTATTGAATACGACATGCGCCTGCGGCCGGAAGTCGTCGAGGTTCTTGATTCCCAGAACGGTGGGCGCAAGGTCCGCGGGCAGGCTCAGCGCCGTCGATGGCGCAAAATGCTGTACGCCGTTCATCTTGTAGGTGTGCATCTCGGTCTGGAAGGCCTGTTCCACCTGACCTGCGCTACCGGAGAAGTGGATAGCATTCTGGCTGCGGGCCACGGAATCGATGGAAAAACCCTGTTGCTGGAGCCAGCTCTCCACCGCGTCCAAATCGGACTCGGCCATGCCGAAGCGCGCGGCGAATTGATCGGGGCTGAGCCACTGGTGATAGAGCGGCGAAGCCGGGTCCTGTTGCGCGGCGATCAACGCTTTCAGATCGGCTTCCTGCTGAGCGGTGCGATTGAAGACGATGGTGATTCCGTTGATGCGGGTGCCGGAGGGCAGGCGGCCGGTATCGAACTGCGGCTGAGCATGTGGGTTAAGGGAGCCTGCAATGGTTGAATGATCCGCATTGCCGATGTTGCCGATTTCGGAGGGGATGCGGGGATTCACTTTCTGAGCGCCAAGAGAAGCAGCCATCATTGTGCAGGCCGCGGCCAGCCCGCAAACCCTTAGCTGCATGCGGCGCGAAATTTCAAGGTTTATCATCTTCGCCATCCTCGGGGGAATTTACTCGTTGAGATTGCAGACACACCAGCGTCCTTGCGTACCGTCTTCGATGCATAGAGGTCCAAGGGCGCGTGCGCCTGTTGCAGAGAGCGACAGGAAGGGTTACAGGAGATCCGACACGAATGCGCAATCGCCGTTGTGTCCAGGGTGGTTCCCGGTACACCGCACGGAATTCTCCAGTTGGTTAGACACCGGAATGCGAAAGAAGTTGCTGTTGGAGGCGAAGCCTGCCGCTGAAGGGCTGTGTGCGCTTCCCTCAACGGTGAATGTCCGGTGCGGAGAAAGGGCGAATCAGGCTGGTTAGCTGTTCACCAGTTCCAGCGCCGCCAATCCCTTGCGGGGCGGAATGAAGCTTTTTGCGCGCCAGGCGATGGAGAGCTTTTCGCGGCTGAGGAGCTTGCGGATTTGTCCGTGGGCGTGATCGGCCCAGGGGCCGGTGTTGTCGAGCCGGACGTAGGCCTGCCAGTGGCGCAGAGCATGGCGGTGTTCGCCGGTACGCTCATAAGCCAAGGCCAGGTTGTAGTGGGCGTCGGCATAGCGGGGCGCGAGCGCAACGGCGCGGCGGTATGCGGCGATGGATTCGTCCAGCCGCTGCAACTCGTCCAGCACATTGCCGAGATCGAAGAAGGCCAGCACGTAGCCGGGATCGGCCTCGGTGGCGCGACGGTAAAGCTCCTCGGCTCGGGCGAACTGGCGCAGGTGAAAGTTGATGGTGCCCAGGTTGATGTAGGCTGCCGCATACTGCGGGTCGATCTTCAGAATCTCCTCGTAGAGGGCGATGGCGCGCTGCTTCTCGCCGGCCTCTTCCGCCTGGACGGCGGCCAGAAAACGCCCCTGCACACTGCTGGGATTGGCCGCCCCCGGACGGCGGAGCGGACCCGGCTCGGGGACCGCGAAAGGGCGGTCCATGTGTTCAAACCGCTCGAAGTCAAAGAGCAACTGGCGGCGGATGGGATCGACCATGGCGCCCATGTGGCGGAAGGCGAGGCGTGTGCCGGTGCGCACCAGGCAGGCCTCAAGCAGAGGATTGGCCATCCCCGCCACGGCTTTCATAGCCACAATCGAGTGCCGTATTGAAGCTGCGGAAACATCTTCCTCGCGCAGGGCGCGCAATGTTCTCAGTTGGCCAAGTTCCTGGAATGTGTAGGTCTGCTGCTGCGGAATGAGTCCGGCTCGCACCCACCCCTGCAACTGGTGGGTACTGATCTGGAAGATACGCAACACGTCCTGACGGCTATAGCTGGTCACTCTTGAGTGCTCCCACGGCCTCGGGGTTGAACTCGTGTTCTTGAATTCTGGCCCTGATCACTGTTTTGAGACCAGGTCCACGGAGTTCTGGAACAGTTACGGAGAAACCGCTCTTGCTCAGATTATGACAAGAGTATGCGTGGATAAGCAGACCAGAACTACCTCGGCAACAAAAAAATACGTGGATAAGGGGTACCTGACTTGGTACGAATGGCCTGAAAGGGGGGTGTGGGCTGTGGAAATCCGACCAGATCGGCATGAAACGGGGCGGGACACCGATGAAAACCGGTTACCTGGCTTTCATCTTTGGATGGGGCTTGGACGAGAGCAAGGAGGGGAATGGAGCCGAAGATCGGAGTCGA
>PLPU01000221.1:0-4949 GCA_003159975.1 Acidobacteriaceae bacterium | reverse complement strand
CCGTGTAAGAAAGGACCTCATGCCCAACGAATGTCGTCACGTCATGCCCAGCGGACTCCACTGCCAGTCCCCCGCCATGCGGGGCAGTGGGTTCTGCTACTTCCACGCCCGCCCCCAGCGCCCCGCCCACCCCCGCGAAGCCCGCATTGAAATGCCCAGCCGGCTCGACAGCAAAGGCGCCCAGCTCTTCGTCCACCGAATCATGGAGGCCCTTGCCAACGGCCACATCAGCGCCCGCCGCGGCGCCGTCCTCCTCTACGGGCTCCAGATGTCCTCCGGCCAGGCGCCACCGCCAGTGGACGACGCTCTAAAACTCCTCGAGAAACTCTCCAACTCCCTTATGGAATCAGGCGGTCCGAGTGCCCAAACGCCGGTTGCCCCAGGTCTCGCACCTGAGACCTGGGAGAGCATAAATGCGAGCCTCACGCGAGCGTTTCGCCCCACCGCAGGTGGTTTTGCCGATTATTTAACTCAATGCGCGCACAATGGAAGTAAGAGGAAGGAAGCCATGAAAGAAACCCCTCAATCCACCCTGCGCTCACATCGGAAAATCGGAGCTGTGAACGGCCAGTGGGAAGCCAAAAACGGGGTACCCCCCCTACCCCCCTTTACTACTCTGTTGATAACAAACAACTTAGCCAAAAAGATTTTCAGCGGCCTAAGAAAACAAACAACTTACAGCCAGACGTCGTCGGTAGAACCCGCCAAAAGCACCATTCCTGGGGCATTTTTCTTCGCATTTCCGCAAATCAAATCGGCCCGCGACGCCTTCGAATTCCTACCCAAAAACAACAGCGGCCTGAGCTCAATGCTCAGGCCGCTGCCGGTGGACTGTTGGGATTGGACTAAGGCCATCGCGCTGCCGCGAGTGCCAGGGCCCTTGCGAAACTGATCCTTCGCCGGGGCTTACATGGGGTCTGGGCGCGATGCCCTAGGCCTCAGTCACCTCACGTACGAAACAACTGGAATATTCACTTTGCATCAGCTGGATCAACCTCCTTTCCCGTGTAAGGAAAAAGTACCGCAACCCAGCCACGGCGTCAAGCGGACGCATAAGGCTGCTTACGCCAGCGCCAAATTCAGGTTATCGATAGCCTCGTCAATCTCGCGCGTATTCTTGTAACCAATCGTCACCGAATCCACGCCCGCGGTCTTGAACGCGAACCGCATTGCCTTCTGCCGGTCCTCATGGCCGAACGTGCCCTCGCCCACCAGCTTCATGCTCACCACGCCCATGCCCGCCTTCCGCGCCTGCTGGACATGCTGCACCACTTCGCTCACGTTGCCCAATTGATCCGTGTCGGGAATCTCCGCATCCATGCGCGTTCCGGTGTGATTCACGCGAATCATCGCCACATCCAGCCACTTGTTGCCCGGCACCTGCCTCAGCGCCGGCAGCCCATGCACTGAAGCGCCGTGGCTCACGATCGTTTTCTTCTGTTCCGCCTGCAAAATCGCGTCCTGCCAATGAGCGGTGTCCGCAGGCCAGGTCGCCGCGTGCTGCCAGTGCAGCAGCATAATGTCGAGGTACTCCAAATCCACAGCCTTGCACAACTCATCGAGCTTCTGGGTTGGATCGGCCGCGTGGGAGGTTGTCACCTTGTGCATGATGCGGTAGCTTTCCCGCGGCAGCCCCTTCAGCGCCACGCCCAGCATCCGCGGCGTGTCGCCGTAGCTCTCCGCCGTCTCAAAGAAACGAATCCCGCGGTCGTACGCGTAGCGCACCAGCCGCGTAAATCCGTCCTGCCCCAGCCCCATTTGCACCTGGCCGCTCATGCTGCCGCAACCAAACGCCAGCCGCGTTACCTTCACGTTCGACCGTCCAAGCGCCACCCAATCCGTCGCTTTCGGCGTCTCCGCATTCAGCGTAAGACCGGCTGCGCCGGCAAGCGCGCCCGCGGCAAGTCCGGTTTTAAGAAAACTGCGTCGCGAAGACTGAGTCATCTGCTGACCTCCTGGAAAGATCTGAACTTGAGATTGGCTGAAGAGGAGTCGCCAATTGCCGAAATGGTACCACAATATCGAGCCAATCTCCGGCACCATTTTGAGTGAAGCATGCAACGGGCTAATGCCTAATCCCTATTCCCTGCCGGGGTCCCCGGCGACAGGTCTTCGTCGCTGGGGTGGCTAGTCCCTGCTTCTCTCACCCCAGAAGCGTTCGCCCCAGCGCGTCAATGATGGTGTCGGTAGCAAGGTCCGAGACTGTTTCTCCATACGGATTTCCAACCCACCCAGGATCGCCCGGTATCGGCGCCGGCGGCAGGCTGCTCATGACAGTATCCTCGCCAGCCGCGTGCACAATGCGCATCAGTTCCCCGCCATCCAGCCAAACCTCGCAGCATTGCTCGCAGGAGTCCACGATCACATGCCCCGGACCAGCGTAGAAATGCGTCTCCATACGACGATGACATTGCGGGCAGTTGATTTTGCGTTGCAATTCGCTCGGATCGGCCGGCGGAGGAATCACAGTCGACGTCAGACCGGCACGCAGATCTTCAATCACTGCAGGCAATATATCCATCGGAATCAGCATGCCGTGGCACTTGGTGCAGTACCGGATGCGCGTCTTGGCAACCGTTGCATGCTCCAGCGCAATGCTGCATAGCGGGCACATCTGGTCGCATGTCTCGCCCAGCACGCACACGCCATCGTCGTCCGGCGCCGGAGCAAAGACGTTCTGGCAGTAGTCGCACTTGAACGTGACCATATCCGGCTTGAGGCGCATCGGCGCACCGCATGAAGGACAGTTCATTGTGGCTTTCCACATTCTGCGCAAAACTTCGCGCGTTGAGGAATCGGTTGTCCGCACTCGATGCAGAACTTCGTATCCGCGCTTGTCACCGGAGCGACAGCAGCCGCAACAGGCCCCGTCGCAACCGGCCCTGCCGCGGCCGCTGTGCTGAACGTCGACCTGAGCGAATTCGACAGCGTTTGCGCCACTGCCGCGCCCGCGCCCAATCCCATGCCCATCCCGGCCGCGCCGCCCTGGTTAGCCGCCGCAATATCAAGCGATTCCGCCGCCTCAAACTGCGTAAATTTGCCCAGGTCCCCCACCATGTTCATCCCGATCCGCTGGTCGAGGATCTTCTGCAACTCATCGGGAAGCGAAATATTCTGGACCACGAACGTATTCAGCGCCAACCCCAACGCCGTAAAACTCGGCTTGATCTGCTCGATGACCTTGTCGCCCAGCGCGCCCTGCTTCGCCGTCATGTCAAGGAACGACAGATCGCTGGTTGCAAAAATCTCGCCCATCCGCCCAACGATCGTGTCGCGCAACTGGCCTTCCAGATCTTCCACGCGGTAGACCTCGCGCGTGCCGCTCACCTGGTTGAAAAACACCTTCGGGTCGGCGATGCGATAAGAGTAGATGCCGTAGCAACGCAGCCGCACTGCGCCAAACTCCTTGTCGCGAATCGTAATCGGTGTCGCCGTGCCCCACTTCTGGTCCATCTCCAGGCGCGTCGAGAAAAAGTAAACCTCTGACTTGAACGGCGACTCAAACGCCTTGTCCCAGTTCATCAGATCGGTCAGCAGCGGCAGGTTACGCGTGTTCAACGTATAAAGGCCGGGGGTGAAGACATCTGCGATCTTGCCTTCGTTCACGAATGCCGCCATCTGCGACTCGCTCACCGTCAGCTTTCCGCCGTTTTCAATCTCCAGATCGCGCATGGGAAAGCGATACGCCAGAATGCCGTCTTCCGGCTCATTCCACTCGATGACCCGAATGAATTGCTTGCCAAGAAACTGTCCAAGAGTCACGTGCATCTCCATGGGGGGTATCTAAGGCGCAACTATAGCACAAGGTCAGGCCAGCCCTGACGGAACAAATCGCCCGCAGCAGCGCGCCCGTTCTCTAATTCCAAAGGGGGATCCCCCGGCTCTGCCGCGGTGGCAGTAGAACTTTGAGAATTCCGGGAGTATACCTCCCGCTGTTGCTTGCGCTTTGGCGAAGCCGATTGTTTAGCAACCCTGTTTCTGTTGCGGTTGCTTTTGCTTTTCACCGGTTGCGATCAGGCCCCTTTGAGGGGCCAGCAACCGAAAGCCTCCGGCTCTGCCGGAGGATCCTTACTCCCTGTTCCCTGCTCTTCGCCCTCAACGATTGCGCTGAAAAACAATACTCGAAGTGTCGCGCGCATCCACCAATCCGCGCCCCGGAATCAGCTTCAGGCTCATCCGTGTGTTGGCATACTGCACCGTGTACATGTGCGAACCGGCATCGAACAGTTTCCACCGCCCCATCGTTCCGCTGGCAAACTCCAGAGTGCCGTTGGCCTCAAACTTCGCCGAGGTGTCCTCGTTGTCGTGAACCACCATCGGCGTATACGTGCCCACGATCAGCTCGGTCGGGCTCGGCGCCGGATCAAACTTTACCGCCCCCGTCGCCGTTACCGCGTAGTCACCGCCCATGCGCACCAGCCCCCCGCTAGGCGGCATAACGGAAAGAATCAGACGCGTCGGCACCTTCAGATTCCCTACCATCTTGGTCGAGTTTGAAGAGGCAAGCGACGAGATGGTTCTCTTCTCCACCCAGGAGCGCTTATCGTCGCTCAGCTCGATATTGAGTGACGAGCGCTGCGCATTCCCCAGCAACCCCATCGACTTATAGTTCACCACAATCGTCACCGCGCCCGGACCGCCGGTCAGATAGAAGTAGTTGTTGCCCACAAAGTTGTCTACCGTGCCGTCGTTCTCGCCCGGCTGCAGCGGCGCAGGGTGGTGGGAGTCGAGCGATTGCGCGTGCGCCCCTGCTGAAACGGCGAAGACCGCGGCCAGGACCAGGGGAAATGTCCAGCGCAAGATGCGGGAAACCGGGGAAGCGATCATACCCGTAGCTCCTTTTCAGATTTTCGCGATGATCCCTTTGGCGATTGGCGAGCAATCATACCATGCCAAAATTACGCTTGTACCCGCATTTCTATAAGCTGCTTCTCTAATCCCTATTCCCT
>PLPU01000596.1:0-2638 GCA_003159975.1 Acidobacteriaceae bacterium | reverse complement strand
ACAACGACCGCGAATGGTTCAACGAGCGCAAGCCCGTCTACGAGGCCGAGCTGAAAGAGCCGATGCTCGCCATCGTTCGCAAGATCACCGACGCAATGACGGACTTCGCTCCCAATCATGTGCGCCCGGCGGAGAAGTCGCTGTTCCGCATCTATCGCGACACGCGATTCAGCAACAACAAGCTTCCCTACAAGACGCACGTGGCGGCATGGTGGAGTCACATGGGGATGGAGAAGACCTCGGGCGCGGGGTACTACTTCCAGGTGAGCCCCAAGGGCGTGGTGATTGCTGCAGGCGCCTACATGCCGGAGAAGGAACAACTGGCCGCGATCCGCCAGTGGCTGCTTGAAAACCACGTCGCATTTCGCAAGATTCTGAACCGGCCAGCCGTCAGCAAAACCTTCACGGTTTTTGAAGGCGAAGCACTGACGCGGCCGCCGAAGGGATTCCCTCCAGAGCATCCGGCGATGGATTTGATCAAGTGCAAGCAGTGGGGATTGCGCACCGAATTACCCGCTGAGGCTTCGCTGGAGACAGGCTTCGCGCAGACACTGATCAAGCATTTCAAGCTGCTGGCGCCCCTGGTGGATGCACTGAATACGCCCATCGCCGCATCGCTTGCGCCGAAGAGGAAAGTGCTCTTTGGCCTGAATTAGCCAGCACACGTTGGGCAACGTCAGACCGCGCGGTTGGCCGGAGAGAAGGCTCAAAACCACCAAAACCGGGTAAATTCAGGCAAATATAGGCAAAATATGGCCTATTTCCGAAGAAATTTGTGGAAAACGGGCTTTTTCGGTTGACTTTGCCCTGTCCCAAGCCGCATTGTAACGAACGACGGGTACTCCAGACCCGCATGGATACAGGGGTTTCGTGCAAGTCGTACATCGGTCGCACCTCCTCCACGCGGTACGCATCAAGCGGTGGAAGCCCAGGAACATCGGCAGCCCCAAGGGCTGGCCCAGAAGGAGAACACAAATGGCAACTGGATTGACCAAGACCGCTCTTACGCGGCATCTGGCCGAGAAGCTCGAACTGACCAACAAGCAAGTCGCAGCCTTCCTCGATCTGCTGGCGGAGACCGCGATCAAGGAAACGAAGAAGAACGGTGTCTTCGTCATCCCCGGCATCGGCCGGCTCGTGAAGGCAGAGCGCAAGGCGCGCATCGGCCGCAACCCCCAGACTGGCGCGGCCATCAAGATCAAGGCCAAGACAGTTGTGAAGTTCCGAGTGGCCAAGGCCGCCAAGGACGTCATCGCTCCCGCCAAGAAGTAGCATTCCGGACTGCGGACGAGAGGGGAGGAGCCCAGAGCTCTTCCCCTCTTTCTGTTTGCGCGTCACCCCTCTCGCACAAATACTCAATCCCTTCCCTCCACCGCCTCATCTCATGCAGTATGCCCACCGCGATTGCAACTGCTCATCCGCTCAATCCCGATACGACTCCAGTTGTAGGAGCACCCGTTCTGACGCTTCTTCGTCTGGAGGGGCTTGCGGCAGCGGCACTTGCCGCGATGTTCTACGCGCGCACCGGTGCAAGCTGGTGGTTGTTCGCGGCGCTATGGCTGGCGCCTGATCTGAGCATGCTTGGTTATCTGATCGGCCCGGATATCGGCGCGCGCATTTACAACGCAGTTCACAGTTACACGACGCCGGCTACATTGGCCGTGTGTGGCATGTTGCTGCACAGCCCTGCGCTGTTACCAGTCGCGCTCATCTGGATGAACCACATTGGCGTGGACCGGCTGCTAGGCTTTGGGCTGAAATACACGGCGGGCTTTGGATTCACGCACCTGGGCGGCCCGAAACGCAGAGCCAAGGAAGCGATTGCGGCGAGCTAAGCGATTGTTGAGTTTTCCTTTCGAACATGCGGCATCAGCGCGCGCACCACGAGCGATACGCCAAAACTTACCAGGATGGCTTGAATCATCAGGCGGTTGTTATAACTCCACGAGAGGAACGCAAAGATGATGAAAACGCCGATGGGATTGATCTCCGCAATCATGGCGTGAAGCCAGTGAGGCTGCTGGCTGCTGGGCGGCAGCGTGGTGCGCAGGCGCGGAATCAAGCGCGGTACGGCGCTGAGGTAGTGCCGATAGGGCTCGCCAAGCTGCGCAGTGAGAAAGGCCTCTTCCGCAAGGATGAGGCGCATCAGAAAAACTGTGAGCAGCACCATGGTGAAGAGCGCGCCGGTGGGCGGCATGAGGAAAGCCATCGCCGCAATCATTCCCCACGAGCCAAGATAGAGCGGGTTGCGAACGTAGCGATAAGGGCCGCTGGCCTGCACTTCGCCAGCCTTCATCTGGGAACTGTTGACCGTGCCTGGTCCAAGGTAGGCCGTGCCCCATATGCGCAGAGCCGCTGATTTAGCGGCGATCAGCGCGGCGCAGACAATCACCACCGGCGAGGCTGCGGTGAAGCTGAGCAACCCATGGCGGCTGAGTTCCAGGGCCAGCCACTCAAGCACTGGGATGCGCTCGGCAATGCTGGCGCGTGATGCCCAGGGTTCAATCCATGGCGCCCAAAAGCCAAGAAAGATGACGGCCACCATGATGACTACCCGGAAACGAAACTCGATTTTGGTTGCCTTCATCCACTGTTCCCCTTTTGCCGGAGTGTAGCATCCGGGCCGAGGGCCGGAGCC
>PLPU01000201.1:6978-7245 GCA_003159975.1 Acidobacteriaceae bacterium | reverse complement strand
TCGGGCCATTGAGAAGAGAGAATGAGCTCGCAACCAAGGCGGTCGACTTGCGCGACATACGCTTTCCCATCTTCCTCATATCGCCACGATTCCGTGAAGTCGAGCTGCTGCCCGTAAAAGTCGACGGACCTGTCTATATTCGCTACGAACAGCACGGGCCTCGCGTACCATTTATTGCTCATGACGCTTTGTTCTCCGTTTGCCTTGAATTCGACGTTCCGCCAACGGCGAGACCCAAGAATAATTTCGGGAAATTGGTTTGCGCAA
>PLPU01000201.1:0-6887 GCA_003159975.1 Acidobacteriaceae bacterium | reverse complement strand
TGTTGTGCATACATTTTTCTCATCACGTCTTGGTCGGGTCGCGCGGGTAGCCAGCGTTGCGGCACTTAGCTTCGCAATCACCTTTTTCTTCCTGGTTTATGGATCGACAAGCACACACGCTCAGGCGGCGGGGAACGGCTCTGCTGCGACTGGGGCAGCAGCAGCGGGCAAGGGCCGAATCCTGCTGGTCCTCCCGTTTGACAACCGCAGCGGCCAGCCTAGCCTGGAGTGGATTCGCGAGGCCGCGCCGGAGATTCTGACCAGCCGGTTTGCTGCTGCCGGCTTTGCGCCCATGAGCCGCGCTGATCGGCTCTACGCTCTCGACCATCTTGGTCTGCCGGAGGGTTTTCATCCTTCGCGCGCCACCGCGCTCAAGCTGGCCCAGACGCTGGATGCCGATCAGATTGTGGTGGGCAGCTATCTCACCGACGGCACGGGCATTGTAGCCGAGGCCCAGTTGGTGGACGTGCCGCATCTGCGCATGAGCGCGCCGGTGACCGCGCGCGGCGAAATGAAGGACCTGATTGCCGTCTTCAGTTCGCTGGCTTGGAAGCTGACGCGGGAACTCGATCCCAGCTTCAGCGTGGCCGAGGAGACCTTTGTGGCCGCGGGCGCGGGCCTGCGCCTGGACGCCTTCGAGCAGTACATCCGGGGCATTTCGGAGTCCGACCAGGCGGAGCGGCTGCGCCATTTGAATCATGCGGTGGCGGAGAGCCCCGACTACGGCGCGGCGTGGATGGCGTTGGGGCGCGAGGACTACAACGGGCAGCAATATGAGCAGGCCGCGGCGGCCTTCGCCAAAGTGGGCGGCGGCGATCCCGAGTCCATGGGACCGGACGTGTTGGAGGCGGGCTTCTACCGCGGGCTTTCGCTGATGTTTTCAGGCGATTATCCCCAGGCCGAGCAGTCGTTTGGGGCCATCGCACGCGTTCTTCCGCTGGCCGAGGTGGTGAATAACCAGGGAGTTGCGGTGAGCCGGCAGGGTCACGACGGAATCGCGCTGTTCCGTCAGGCCGTAGCCGCCGACCCCGATGCACCCGATTATCACTTCAACCTCGCGGTCAGTTTGAAGCGCCACGGGCAGGCCGCCGAGGCGATGGCGGAGCTGGCGCAATGCCTCAAGCTGCGGCCAAACGACAGCGAGGCGCAGTCGCTGGAGGCCGCATGGAAAGGGCCGGTTCCCGGACAGGCCGCGCAAGCGAATGCGAGTCTGGCCGCCGAGCCGAAAGCCGATCCGCTGGAGAGGATTGTGCGCAACTTCGATGCCGTTGCTTTCCGCCAGGCGGCGCAGATGCTTGACCAGATGGAGGCGTCGCGGCTGGCCGCGCTCACGCCCCACCAGCGAGCCGAAAAGCTGGCCGGCCAGGCGACCGACTATCTGAATCGCGGTCTGCTGCTTGAAGCGGAGCGGATCTATCAATCCGCCGAGGCCGAGGACGGCTCGTTGGCCGAGGAGCATGTGGGGTTAGCCGAGGTGCGTGAGCGGACCGGCAACGCTGACGCCGCACGGAAAGAGGCGCATGCTGCTTTGGAACTGGCACCCACGGCGGATGCGTATCTGGTGCTGGGGCGCCTGGATTTTGCCGGCGGCCATCTCGCCGAGGCAAACAAAGAGGTGGGCTCAGCTCTCAAGCTGGATGCGACCAGCCGCGCGGCTCTCGAGCTGCGTCGCCAGATCGAGGCCAGGGAAGGGCAGAAGAAGTAGGGCCGGAAGGCAGGCCCTGAAGGAGCAAGTCATGATGCAGCGCGTTCGCATGTTGGGGCTGCCGGTTGGATTGTTTTGTGCCGCAGGTCTGATCGTTGCAGCTCTCGCTCCACAGGTGCAGGCTGAGCAACCGATTGTAGACAAGCTGGTTTTGAATGACACCATTCANNCAGGCGCTGCTGGTTGAAATGAATACGCCGGGCGGCATGCTGGACTCGATGCGCGCGATGATCGGCGCGATTCTGAACTCGCGCGTTCCGGTGATTGTGTATGTGGGTCCGGCGGGGGCGCGAGCTGGGTCGGCGGGCTTCTATCTGCTGGAGTCGGCGGATGTCGCGGCCATGGCTCCGGGCACGAATGCGGGCGCGGCCCACGTTGTTTCGGAGCTCGGCAAGATCGACGATACCGAGATGCAGAAAATTGAGAACGACGCCGAGGCGCTTTTGCGCTCCTATGTGAGCAAGCGCGGACGTAATGCGGAGGCCGCGGCTGCCGCGGCCGCATCGTCGCGCTCCTACACGGCCGAAGAGGCGCTCGATCAGCACCTGATCGACGTGATCGCCAACAACGATGCCGCGCTGCTGGCCTCTCTCGATGGACGGACCATCACGCGCAATGACGGCAGCAAGCTGACGCTGCACCTGGCCGGCGCGCGGATCGATCTGATTAAGCCCACCCTGCGCGAGCAGCTTCTGGGCTGGCTGGTGAACCCGAATGTCGCCCTGTTGATGCTGGTCGGCGGCGCGCTCCTCATCTATCTCGAATTCAACACGCCTGGGACCATCGTTCCCGGCGCGCTCGGTACGCTGATGGTGCTTCTGGCCATCTTCGGGCTCGATCTGCTGCCCATCCGCTACACCGCCCTGTTGCTGCTGGTGGCGGCATTGGCCTTGCTCCTGCTGGAGGCCAAGTTCGGCGGGCACGGCGCGCTGGCCATCGCCGGCATCGTCTGCCTGACCTTCGGCACGCTCACTCTGGTGGCGGCGCCGGTCCCGGAGATGGCCATCAGCCCAGCCGTAGCGTTTTCAGTGAGCGCGGCGTTCGGGATTATTACGGTTTTTCTGGTGAGGCTGGCGGTACGTGCGCGGCGCATGAAGAGCAAGCTCGGCATCGATGCGCTCATCGGCCGCATCGCCAGGGCCATGGAGCCTCTGACGCCGGAGGGCCATGTGCTTGTGGAGGGGGAAATCTGGCAGGCGGTGGCCAGCGAGCCCGTGGCTGCCGGGGTTTTGCTGCGCGTGGTAGGCCATGCGCAGTACCTGCTTCGCGTCACGCCGGCTGAACCGGCAAATCCTGCGGCGTAGCTCCCGCAGGAGTACAATCCGTGCTGAGTGAGGGTAGCGAAATGTATCCAATTCTAATTGTGGTCGCCATTGTCGTACTTTATCTGATCAACTCCATCAAGATATTGAGGGAATATGAGCGGGGAGTGATTTTCCGGCTGGGCCGTGCGCTTCCGACGCCAAAGGGTCCGGGCGTCATCCTTGTTTTCAGGCCATTCGATCAGATCGTGCGCATCTCTTTGCGCCAGGACGTGCTTGAAGTTCCGCCCCAGGACGTGATCACGCGCGACAACGTCACCATCAAGGTGAACGCNNCAACGACGCCGCCATCAAGGTGGTCAACTACGTCTACCAGACTTCGCAATTTGCGCAGACCACGCTCCGCTCCGTGCTCGGCGAAGTCGAACTGGACACGCTGCTCAGCCATCGCGACGCGCTCAATCTGCGCATTCAGAGCATCATCGACCAGCGCACCGAGCCATTCGGCGTCAAGGTAATTTCCGTCGAAGTGAAGCAGGTGGACCTGCCTGAGCAGATGCTGCGCGCCATGGCCAAGCAGGCCGAGGCGGAGCGCGAAAAGCGCTCCAAGATCATTCATGCCGAAGGCGAGTTCAACGCCGCGCAAAAGCTGGTGGATGCGGCCGCGTTGATGGCCACGCAGCCCATGACCCTTCAGTTGCGCTACCTGCAAACCCTCGCCGACATCGGCGTCGAGAAGAACACCACCATTGTCTTCCCGCTGCCCATGGAACTGCTTACGCTGCTGAATAAAATCGGTGCCCTGGGGAAGTGAACTCCCGAGCAGTCGTAGAAGCGGGCGGATAGCTTTGAAGGTCGAAGCAGGATTGTGAAACAATCAAGAACGACGCGTGTCTTTAGAATTACCGCCAGTCGGATACGGAGCAAAGGACGGGAATGAGGGGAGCTTTCGACGAGAGGGAGATGGAACCTGCACGACCCCGGCGCGACACCGAACTGACGTTGAGCTCCATGACGCTGCTGGGCATCTTTTTTGGCCTGGTTCTGCTCTGCGGGCTCTGCTTCGGNNGCAAGCGCGCAAACCACATTGCAGGCGGATGGCTCCCACCCCAAGCCGCCGGCAAGCGCGGTGCAGCCGGCCTCAACCGATGCAGCCAACTCCTCGGCAGGTACGGATGCTGGGCCAATTGAGGCTGCAGATGCGCAGGCTTTAAAGAGCACTCCCGGGGTTTCACCGTCGAGCCAGGCTCCCGCGCAACCGCAAGTCCGGCCCGCACTGCCACCCCCGGCCAATCAGCCGCAGTCAACCCAACTCGGAGCACTTTCGCCGGCCGTGCCCACGGCTGGCGCCCTGATGGTGCAAATTGCCGCCGTCTCCAACCAGGACGACGCGGAGGTGCTGGCCAATGCCTTGCGTAAGCGCGGATACCCGGTCACCTCGCATCGCGACGCAGGGGATGGCATGATCCATGTGCGCATCGGCCCCTTCAGCACCCGCGACGACGCCAACAAGTGGCGCATGAAGCTGCTGAACGATGGATACAATGCAATCGTGCAGCCGTGAGTCAGTTCATATAAATCAGTGAGCGCGGGCCTATGGTGTGGATGAACTGTTGCCGGGTGCCCCAAATCTGGCGAGTGAAAACTGGGTGCCCCATGTCTCGCTTTTGAGACATGGGATTTAGGCGAATCTGGCCGGGACAGCTATGTTTTCTCCTGCCTATCCGATCACGGCGGCGATTGCGGCGCGCAACGCGGATTGATCCTGGACCTGGAGAATGCCAAGTGGCCTGATGATGAGGCGCTGTTCAAGCGTTGCAAATACCGGTTTGATTGGCGACGGCTTGAGCAGGTTTGCCCGCTGCCATTCGCTTATCGTCATCTCGCCCAAACCGGAGCCGGAACCAATCTGGCTTGTGATCGGCATGATCACTACGTCAGGCCTGGCGGTGTTGTAAGCCCGGCTACTGACAACAACGGCGGGACGTTGTTTGAAGGCGGCCTGGTTTGTGAATGGGAAGGGTGCCAGTACCACGTCCCCGAATTCAAATGGCATCGTAGACGTCGTCTTCGGGGTTATTCCAGACTGCCCCGAATGCAGGTTCGCTTGCGGCGGCGACCGCTTGCGTCAAAGCGCGATCCTGACCGCGCACGCGCAGGAACTCGACGAATTCATCCACGGTGGAGATCTGCTCCGGGCTGAGAGCGTCAAGCTTCTCGGCAAGATTGCTGGCGGATCGATTCATGACAGCTCCCCTGCCCATATTCTAGCGAAATTCTCCAAATCCATGAAGTTTTTGCTGGGCTGCATATGGAAATCCGCGTTCGTAATAGCATTGTTTGGGCTGGTGTTTCGGTTTCTACCCTCGCATCCACTCCGGCAGCCCTGAAGCGACAGCGGCGCGCACTGCCTCCAGCAAATCCTCGCGTGTCGAAAAGTTAGCCGGATAAACCGGCTCGTGGAAGACAATATGCGCTGTGCCGGGAGTGATGCGCATGCTGCCCTTCGCCATCATCCCCTCCGTGCCCCATAGCGAGACGGGAATGCAGGGCGCGCCGGTCTGCATCGCGAGGTAGAACGGGCCTTTTTTGAAGGGCAGCAACCGCCCGTCTTTGGAGCGCGTGCCTTCAACAAAAGTGGTGATGTGGACGCCGCTCTCCAACACTTTCCGTGCCGCCGCCACACTCTCCTGCGCGCCTTGCGCGCTGCCGTCGCGGCTGACAGGCACAAACCCGGCCAGCCTCATGGCGTAACCCAATGCGGGAATCTTCATCAGCGACTGTTTGAAAAATGCCGCGGTACGCCCCGGAATCTGCGGCAACAAAGCCGGCGGATCAAGGTTCGAGAGATGGTTCGACATGAAGATGCACGCCGTGTTCGACGGCACATTTTCCCGCCCCTCGCTCACCACACGAATTCCCGCCAGCGAGTATGCCGTGCTGACAATCCAGATTGAGACGCGATAGAGCGGCGTCACATTGCCGGTGAGAACGGTGAAGGGAATCAGGACCAGTGCCGCAGGAATGCTGAAGATGAGAATAACTCCGAGCAATGTAAGGGATGCGATCATGGATGGCGTGGCATGCTTTCTGCGGCGGGTTGGAGCGCGGCGCTTTCAAGTTTACGGCGTTCGGCTCTGGATTGCTGTGAGGCGCGCGGGAAGTTTCTCATAAATGCCGCCAAAGCCGCCATTGGAAAGGATGGCGACCACATCGCCGGATTGAAGTTGGGGCGCGATCGCGTTGACAATCGCCTCGGCATCCGGAAAAAGTTCAGCCCTGGTTCCCTGTTCATTGAGCGCACGCACCACATCTTCAGGATGAAGTCTCTCGGCGTTCGGAATACGCTGCTGCTGATAGACGCCGGCCAGCACAACGCGGTCGGCGAGCCGCAGGCTGGCTACCAGATCCGATTCCAGCACCTTGCGCCGGAGCGTATTGGAGCGCGGTTCGAGCACAGCCCACAGGCGCGCTTGCGGATAGACAGAACGCAACGCTCGCAGCGTTTCGCGGATGGCCGTGGGGTGATGCGCAAAGTCGTCGATCACCGTGATGCCGCCAATGCTTGCGCGCACTTCAAGCCGCCGCTTCACGCTCTTGAAGCTGGCCAGCGCCTGCTGAATGGCGGCGACGCCGATCCCCTGTCCCGCGGCCAGCGCCGCCGCCGCCGTGGCATTCAGCGCGTTGTGCTCGCCGGCCAGGTGCATATCAAACCGGGCCCACATCGTTCCGCTATGCCAGACCTGCCAACGCGTGCGGCCGTCCACGTGACGCATGTTCTGGATGCGCCAGTCCGCGTTCTCGCTAAAACCGTAGCGCTCGACGCGGCAGAACGCGTGCTCGACGCACTCAGTCACGTTTTCGCTCCCGTCGTACGCAACGATTAAGCCGCGCCGAGGCACCAGGTTCACCAGCCGCTT
>PLPU01000611.1:0-3588 GCA_003159975.1 Acidobacteriaceae bacterium | reverse complement strand
AATGTGGAGTCCGCTGAATGGGATGAAGAGAGTTTTCAATGGTCAGTGAATACGCGCAATGGTGTGCTTCTGTCCGACTTTCTGGTGCTGGCAATGCCTTTTGAGGCTACGGCGAAGCTGCTGCCGAACCTGCCGCCGGCAGATGGGGCCGACGCGCTTGCCGAGCAGCTTGAACGTCACGAGCCCTGGCCCATTTGCAGCGTGCATTTGTGGTTTGACCGCGAGATTACCGAGTTGGATCACGCCGTGCTGCTGGACCGCGAGATTCACTGGATGTATAACAAGGGCCGCTTGCAGCCGTGGCGGAAGTTGCAGGGGAGTTACGTGGAGTTGGTGGTGAGCGCCTCGCGGACCTTTGCCGCGCTTGGCCGTGAGGAAGCGATTGCCCTGGCGGTGAGGGAATTGGGAGACTTCTTTCCCGCCGTCGCATCGGCAAAGCTGGAGAAGGCTGTGCTCGTTAAGGAGATGCGCGCAACGTTTGGGGTGCCTCCGGGGATCGATGCTGCGCGGCCGACTTCAGTTTCGCCGTGGCAGAATTGCTTTCTGGCTGGGGACTGGACAGCAACAGGCTGGCCTTCGACCATGGAGAGCGCGGCGCGGTCGGGGCATCTGGCCGCAGAGGCAATCTGCGCAAGCATGGGGGAAACACGGAGGATTCTCAATGCGGATTTGAAGCCGCGGGGATTGATGCGGCTGGTGAAGGTAGGGAATAGCGAATAGGGATTAGGGATTAGGGTGGGCGCCTGGTTGGTGCGAGTTGCTGCCGGCGCCCATCAGGACCAGGGAGCGCTGGGCGAATGGCGCATATACGAGGAGCGTGGTGCAGGCCAGGGCCATGCCATAGTTAATGTGGTGCAGGAGCAGGAAGGGCGAAAGCGCCCACAACTCATCGAGGGCAAGGAGAGCCGGCCAGATTTTCAGGAAATTGGTGCGGGCGCCGGGGGCATAAAAAAGTGTCGTGGTGAGAACGAAAGCGCGGACGGGAATCAGGATTCCGGCGGTCACGATCAGGACGTTCAGCGCCAAAGTGGATTTGGGCAGCGGCGAGAAGAGGTCTTCGATCTCAGCCAGATTAGTCAGTGCACCGACGTAGAAGGCCACGTACATCAACTGCAACAGAACGAAAAGCGTCTGCACGACGCGATGGGAGGCTTGCGGAAGCTCGGCTGGTGAGGCGAGAATACGGCTGACCAGATTGGGCTCGCGCTCCGCGTGAACTGCCGGCTGCTTCGCTAATGCCGCAGCTTGTTCTTCTGGAACCGCTGTTGGGTTTCCGGCCGCGAGGGGTAGCGGCGCGGTCTCGGGCGTGGGCGGATCTTGATCGAAGACGATTTGTTCAACAGGAGCGACGAAGCGATAGCCGCGGCGGGCCATGGTCTCAACAAATCTTGGATTGGCGGCTGAGTCGCCAAGGGCTTCACGAATGCGATTGACGGCGGAGTTGACGCCGTGTTCCGCATCCACAAAGACGCCGTCGGGCCAAAGCTTATGCGAGATTTCTTCTCGCGTGATCAACTGTCCGGGACGTTCGAGGAGCATGGTGAGGATCTGGAAGGGCTGCCCGTTCATCTTGATGCGGACGCCCTTGCGCCGCAGCTCTCCGGTGGTAGCGTCGGCTTCAAAGATGCCGAAACGATAGCGCCGGGCTGGCTCAAGTTCAGTCATGGGTTGTCCTGTCTGGGGATCAGTGTACGCGAACGGGAGTTCAATTCCAACCTGCCCGGTAATGTACAACTTCTTGTAAATTAAAGCAGCGTAAATACTTGCACGGTGAGAATCAATCCTGAACAAATGAGATTCCATGCATTGCATTTGAAGTTCAGGCTGAGGCATGGTGCAAGGCATGACGGGACGGCATGTTTTGAATCTGCGGAGTGGGCTGGGGGTTGGCGGGCTGCTGTTGGTGTTGTTTGCGGCAGCGGCTCCGTGGTGCGCCGCGGTGGAGCCCACGCCGGCAGCGGTGTCGGTTTTCAGCGCATATATGCGCGGGGTTGAAGCGCGGCTGACGGGGCAGCATCGGTCGCAGAACGGATTTCTTGCGCCTGTGGCTGTTGGTCAGGGCGGCGCGACGCGATTGCGCAAGGGCGAGTTGATTGTGGAGAAGCTGACGGCCACGGATTTGAGCAGTGAGGGGGCAATGCTGCACCACTGGCGCGGGACCGCGTTTGCGCCGGGGGCGACGGCTGCAGATTTTGAGCGACTGATGAAGGACTTCGAAGCGTATCCTCAGCGCTTCGCGCCGCAGGTGATTCGGGCGACGGTGCTGGCGCAGCAGGGGGATGGTTTTCGTGCGGTGATGCGGGTTCGGCAAAAGCATGTGATCACGGTGGTGATGGATACGGCGTACGACATTACGTTTGCGCGGCTCGATGGACAGCACGGGTACACCATTTCGCGGAGCACACAGATTGATGAGGTGGATGGGGCGGGGAGTAAGTCAGAGCGTGTGTTGAGTGGCGCCGAGGAACATGGGTTTCTGTGGCGACTGAATACTTACTGGAGTTATGAGGAGCGGGACGGCGGGCTCTATATGCAGATCGAGTCAGTGTCTCTGACGCGGGCCGTACCGCGCGGGCTGGGATGGGTGGTGGGGCCGTTTGTGGAGTCTGTTCCGCGGGAATCGCTGGAGTTTACTCTGCGGGCTGTGCGTGAGGCGCTGCGGAAGCAGGTTTTGTGAGATGGAAATGAAAAGGAGAAATGTGAGTGCGAATTCGGTTTCGGTGAAGCAAGAAGTGGTTTTTGCATCTGAGCGGCGAGTCAACCGGGCTCTGACCGCTCGGTTAGAGAAATGCGTGCTGCAGTGGCTGGCGGAACGGACGCCGCGGTGGGTTACATCGGACCAGCTCACGGCGCTTGGGCTGGGCGCGCAGGTTGGAGCAGGCATCTGCTATGCGGTGGCGCGCTCCGAGAGGCTTGCGCTGCTCGGAGTGATTGCGTTCATTGTGCTGAACTGGCTGGGAGACAGCTTGGATGGGACGCTTGCTCGGGCGCGCCAGCAGCAGCGGCCTCGCTATGGATTCTATGTCGACCACATGGTGGACATATTTGGTTCTATCGCTCTTATGTGCGGGCTGGGCTGCTCGGGGCTGCTGCATTGGCAGACGGCGATGGCGATGCTTGTGGCGTTTCTGCTGCTGTCGAGCGAAAGCTATCTTGCTACCTATTCGCTGGGCTGCTTTGAAATGTCGCAAGGGATCTTTGGTCCGACGGAGATTCGCATTCTGCTGATCATCGGGAACCTTGCGCTGCTGCGCAGTCCTTACTCGGTATTGTTCGGGCACAGGATATTGCTGTTCGATGTGGGAGGAACGATTGCAGCGGCGGCCATGCTGGCGATGGCCATTACTGTTGCGGTGCGGCATACGGCGGAGCTTTATCGGCAGGAGCCGTTGCCATGAAGGCACTTGTGCGCTGGAGCAAGTTCAACCTTGTGGGAGCTATGGGGATGGCCGTGCAACTCGGCGCGCTGGCGCTGTTTGACAGGTTGGTGCCTGGGCACTATCTGTATGCGTCCGCGGCGGCGCTTGAAGTGACTCTGCTGCATAACTTTGTGTGGCACTGCAGATTCACCTGGCGAGACAGACGCGA
>PLPU01000453.1:0-3630 GCA_003159975.1 Acidobacteriaceae bacterium | reverse complement strand
AGCGCGTTGAAGCTGTCCGGCGCGTACCCCATCCGGAAAGCCTTGATCCCCTCCGGCGTCATTCCCCGCCCAGCCAGGTACTCGCGCGCCACAGCCCCCTCGGGCCCCTGCAACTGCTCCTCAAACCACGCCGTCGCAGTCTCGTGCAGCTCCAGCAGCTTCACCCGCAGCCGCGCTTCCGCCGCCTCTTCCGGCGACGAAAACTCCCGCTTCGGCAGCGGAATCCCGCACTTCTGCGCCACAATCCGCACCGCCTCGGGAAAGGTGACGTTCTCAATCTTGCCCACAAAGCTGAACACATCCCCCGAAGCCTGGCACCCAAAGCAGTGGTAGAACTGCCGCACCGCATGCACGCTGAACGACGGCGACTTTTCCTTGTGAAACGGGCACAGCCCCGAGTAGTTCTGCGCCCCCGCCTTGCGCAGACGGATGTACCCCTCGATCACCTTGACGATGTCGGCCTGCTGCTTCACGGTTTGGGCAAAATCGGACACGGCTTGGTCTCTAATGAGAATAAGCCTGACTCCGTGGACAGGTGGTGGATAACGGGCACCACCGGGTTGATGAAGGCCATTCAAAGCCACCGTTTGCCGCATGACTCGCTTTTGCGGTATGGCAAGCAAGAAAGGCCAGTGCGAGCGGGTAGCGAGCGTCTGCCGCACCGCAGGTGCCGTCTGCCCCACCGGGGGTGCCTGCGAAATAATGGGTAAATGCCGCAACCGAAGTATCAGCCGGACAGTGTTGGAATCGATTTCGGCACCACGAACAGCTCCGTAGCGCTGCTCGCGGGCGAAGCTCCCGTCCAGCTCGCGACCTTCCCGTTTATGGGCGCGGAAACTCCATCCTTTCGATCGGTCCTCTATTTTGAACAATTCAAAACCGCCTCCGGACTGAACCGAACCCACTCGCTCACCGGCCCCGCCGCCATCGAGCGCTACCTTGAGGCCGACGAAAAGGGCCGCCTCATCCAGTCGCTCAAATCGCATCTGCCCAACCGCCAGCTTACCGGCACCGAGATCTTTGGCCGCCGCCACAAGCTCGAAGACATTCTCTCCCGCCTCATCGGTGACCTCCGCCGCCAGGCTGAGAATCAGTTCCAGCGCCCCATCCGCCGCGCCGTCGTCGGCCGCCCCGTTCAGTTTGTCGGCGCGGAAACCGAACAGGACAACGAATTCGCCGAATCCCGCCTGCGCGAAGCCTTCACCCTCGCCGGCTTCGAGCAGATTGAGTTTGAACTGGAGCCGGTAGCCGCCGCTTCCGCCTATGAATCCACTCTCGACCACGACGAACTGCTCTTGATCGGTGACTTCGGCGGTGGCACCAGCGATTTCTCCCTGCTCCGCGCCGGCCCCGAAATCCGCCGCGGCGGCCGCACCCCGCAACACCTGCTCGGGAACAGCGGAGTAGGCCTGGCCGGCGACGCATTTGACGCCCGCATCGTCCGCAAGCTCGTCTCCCCGGCCCTCGGATCGGACTCCGAAGCGCGCTCGCTCAACAAGCTTCTTCCCGCCGTCCCCGCGTGGATCTACGCCAACCTGGAGCGTTGGCACTATCTCTCCTTCCTGCGCACCAACAACGTGCGCGAAATCCTGAAAAGCGCCCGCATCCGCGCCCTCGAACCCGAGAAGATTGAAGCCCTCATCAGCATCGTCGACGAGGATCTCGGCTACCGGCTTCATCAATCCGTGCAGCAGGTCAAGTTCGCGCTATCGCAAAGCGAGCGCGCCGAATTCCGCTTCCGCGACACCCCGAAGAGCCACGTCAGCATCGACCTGCGCATTCCCGTCACTCGCACCGAATTTGAAGCCTGGATCGCCGAAGACCTGCGCTCCATCGAAACATGCATTGACTCGCTTCTAAGCAAAGCCGGCGTCCATCCCCGGGGAAGTCGACCGCGTCTTCCTGACCGGCGGAACCTCCTTCGTCCCCGCCGTCCGCCGCATCTTTTCCACCCGCTTCGGTGAAGACCGCATTCGCTCCGGCAACGAATTCACCTCGGTAGCCCACGGCCTGGCCCTGCGCGCAGCCGAAGTCTTCCGCCAGGCTCCGTGACCCGTCAGGACTTCCGAGCACTTGTTCACTTTTTCACTCGTTCACTTCTTCACTGTAATTACTTGTTGCAACATATATCCCGCAACCGCATCAAAGAAGATGAATCAAAGGAACTGAAAGGAGCATTTTCACATGGACACAACCATCGCCGCCCCCGGCACCGTCACCACCTGGAATCTCGACCCCGCGCACTCCGTTGCCGAGTTCAAGGTCAAACACATGATGATTTCAAACGTGAAAGGCAGCTTCAGCGGCCTTTCCGGCGTCCTCCAACTGAACGAAACCAAATACGCTCACTCCGCTGTCGAGGTCTCCATTCCCATTTCCTCATTGAAAACCGGCGACGACCAACGCGACAGCCATCTCAAGAGCGCCGACTTCTTCGATGCCGAGAAATTCCCGAACATCATCTTCAAAACCACCAACATTGAGTCCGCTGGAGGCCCCAATTATGCCGTCACCGGCGATCTCACCCTGCACGGCATCACCAAGTCGGTGACCCTCACCGTCGAGGATGTCAGCGAGCCTTCCAAGGACCCCTGGGGCAACCACCGGATCGGTCTCTCCGCCACGACGAAAATCAACCGCAAGGACTTCGGCCTCACCTGGAATTCACCCCTCGAAACCGGCGGCGTCCTGGTCGGTGAAGAAGTCTCCATCAGCCTGGAAGTCCAGTTCATCAGGGCCGCATAAAAGCAGTGAACAAGTGAAGGAGTGAAGCCGCAGGCATCCTGTTAACGTATTCACTCTTTCACTCGTTCACTCTTTCGCTTCTTCACTCATTCACTTCTTCACTAAGAATACTTGTTGCAACGAATATCGTCCTCGCGCATCCAATGAATGTAGCCTCAAAAGGAGGTCAACCATGTCCCTTCGCCCCGTGAAGGAAATCATTCAAACCACGCCGACCATCGAGGGCGCCGGCGTCAAATTGCAGCGCGCCTTCGGTTTCGGCAAGACCAAAGAGTTCGATCCGTTCCTGTTGCTCGACGATTTCCGCAACGAAAATCCGGCGGACTACCTGGCTGGATTCCCGTGGCACCCGCATCGCGGCATCGAAACCATCACCTATGTGCTGGCCGGCGAGGTCGCGCACGGCGACAGCCTGGGCAACAAAGGTCGCATGACGGCCGGCGACGTCCAGTGGATGACCGCTGGCAGCGGCATTCTCCACCAGGAGATGCCCAAAGGCGACGCGCAGGGCCGCATGCACGGCTTCCAGCTCTGGGCCAACTTGCCCGCGGCGCATAAGATGACCGACCCGCGCTACCAGGACATCCCTGCCGCCGCCATCCCCGAGGTCACCGAGGACGATGGCACCCGCGCCCGCATCATCTGTGGCGAGTTCTGGGGCAAGCAGGGCCCGGTCGAAGGCATCGCGACCGATTCGAGTGTCGCCGCACGTTATGTCGACATCTCGGTGCCGCCCTTCAAGCGGAAGCGCATTCAGGTCGAAACAACGCGCAACGCCTTTGCCTATGTGTTCGCGGGCGCAGGCACGTTTCGCGATGCCTCAGATCCGCAGGCCGTACTTACCGAGTCAGGCATAGACCCCAACGCGCAGCCGGTCTACGACGC
>PLPU01000050.1:3990-5682 GCA_003159975.1 Acidobacteriaceae bacterium | reverse complement strand
TCCATTGAGAGGGATCTATGACAATACGCAGCTTCAAGAATCCGCACACCGCAGCGCGTTACGTCGAGAGACGTAACAGCGGTTTGATCGCAGTGGGGCCCGCTTCCGGCGGTAACCAACGGCGGGGCTGCCGCTCGTTGGGTATAGCGGTCACAGCCATCTGCCTGTTAGCAGGCATGCTTGCGCTTATACCGACTTTTGCGAGAGCCCAAGACGACGGCAACATCTTCTCTGCAATTCTGGGTTCAGCCAACCAGTTGGGACAGGAAATGAACAAGCTGTTCCAGGAAGAAGCGAAGATGCAGGCAAACCTGCAGCAGGTCGTTGCGCCGGCGACCCAGCTTTTGCAAATAGGGATGAAACTGCAAAACATGTATCAGACCTACTGGGGGCTGATGAATTCGCTCAGAAGCGTGGCAATCCAAAGCGCATCAATACCGCAGACGGTCACCCTCGAAAACAGCATGTACGGCCGCTTGCCGATGATCCCCTACTTGCCATCATTGAGCAGCCCGCCATCGACCGCTCTTTCACCATCGGCGATCCTGCCGAACTACCTCACAGTCTACGGATCTCGCCTCGCCGTCAACACAGTCCCGCCGGCTGTCGCCAGGCAGGTTGACATTGAGGATGCGAGCGCAAACGAGGCTCTGGTGCTGGCAAGCAAATCTGACCAGTACGAGACAACAGTCGTCAACGTTGCTGGTCAATTACAGAAGGCGGCTGCCGGCGCGGCTCCGGGAACTGCGGACTTTATCCAAGCAGAGTCCGCGGTAGTGCAGCTTCACTCCCAAGCGGTGCAGCACCGGCTGCTTGCTTCCATGCTGCGCCAACGCGCGACCCAGCTTGCAGCACAAATATCGCAGGTCAAGCAATCCGCTGCAGGCCATGGGAATTCAATCCAAACGTTCCAACAGCTGCTGAATGGAGCCCACTAATGAGCAGAAATATTGTCCATCGTTCGATCTGGACAGCGGCCGGTGCCGTCCTGTTCTTTGCCATGCTGGCACAGCCCGCACGAGCACAGTTCGGAGAAGAGATGGCCGTCATCATGCAGACGCTGAATCAGTTGAATCAGACGATCATGAAAGCGGTCAGTGTACCCCTGAACAACGTCAATACGATCGCTAAGTCTGTGAACACGTTCCAACAGACGGTCATGTACCCTCTGGCCAAGATCCAACAGGCACAGATGATGGCCAATGGTTTTTTGTCGGTTATCAAATCCGGCCAAAACCTGTTCCATTCACCGCTGAATAGTGCCACGTTGCCAGAGACCATGGCACTTGAGCAGCAGTTGCTTGGGGGGAATACGGGCAGTATAGGATCGCTCCCGGGCAACATGAGCGGGATCCCGGCCAACTACACCAGGGTATTCGGTGCGTTGCCAGCCACGACCGCTATCCCAACGGATACTCGCTTGGTGGTCGACATGTCGGACGCTCAAGCGCAGGCGGCAATGAAGAAGGCTATTCAACTGGACGGGATTGCGAACCAAGAAGAGCAAGTATCGCAGCAGTTGATGTTACAACTGGCTACCGCAGCGCCCGGCACCGCTTCTCTGATTTCAGCCCAGGCAGCGGCCTGGAATCTCCAGGCTCAAGGGTACACGCAAGGAGGGTTTGCACAACTGTTGCGCCTCGAGTCTGCAAGTACGGCGTATTCCGGCTATGAGATGAAGCACATGAGCGC
>PLPU01000050.1:3330-3963 GCA_003159975.1 Acidobacteriaceae bacterium | reverse complement strand
CACCATTCAAGGTATCGCGTTCGCCATCCTTGCCACCATATTCCTGCTCAGCATTTACGAAGCGTTTTTACGAGGTGGAAGTGCCCGCGACCTGATAGTCAGCCTTGTGAAGTGCGCAGCTTGCGCCCTTATTCTTCAGTATTGGCAGCAATTCTTCCAGGACGTCAGCAACGGCTTCTCTCAGCTCGCCGTAACCATAGCTGGAGGTGTGGACTTTGCTACGGCGTATAAGCAATCGCTACTCAATATTGTTGGGCAAAACCAGTCCAATGTCATGTCTATCACAGGCATCGATTTAGCGGCGTTGCTGAATAACGTTGTAATCTTCCTCACGGTCCTCCTCTTCTATGTAGCGATGCTTTTGCTGGAAATCATGTATACCTGCTGGGGGTTGATTCTGTTTGCGCTTGGGCCGCTACTCGTGGCCCTTTTGCCGAGCAATGCGACCGCTTCGGCAGCCAAGCACTACCTGCAATCGATGGCCGAATGGGCGGCATGGCCGATTCTGTATGCGATCATGGCAAAACTCAGTGTGAGCCTGAATACCTTGACAGCAGGCACATTTAACGGTGGCGGCGTCAGCGGCGCCATCGCGTCTGGCGTCAATCAACTGCAGGCCATCGTGATAGGAAT
>PLPU01000050.1:0-3288 GCA_003159975.1 Acidobacteriaceae bacterium | reverse complement strand
ATGGCTGGCAGCGCGACCGCTCAGGCCGGCGGCGGCAACGGAACCGGAGGCACTGCACCGCCGCCAAATACTCCAGCTGCACAAGCGCCAGCGGCTGATAGAGGAGGGCCGCCCCCATCTGCAGTTCAGAATGCCAACATGAAGTCCGCGCCTCCAGGAAGTGCAAATGGATAAACAAATCGCTGAGAAGGATATGCACAGGAGGAATGGCTAAATGGCATCCATGTCCAAGGCCCCACCGTTTTGGGAGGCCGACGGAGCACTTCGGGCCTACGCCAACAGGATGGCAGTGGTCGCCTGCTGTTTGGCGCTCGCCGTTGCGGGGCTAGCGAGCGAGGTGATCATCACTCGCGTGAAGCCGCCCACCGTTATTCGCATTGGGGCGGATGGACAGGCGACGGTAATTTCACCTGAAACGCATGGCGTAGCGGCACCAGCACGGCAAGAGGAGATCCACGCCGGGGAAGCACCAACAGCCCTGGAGAAAGAGCATTTCGTCGTCAGCTTCGTGAATGAGTACATGGGATACGACGAGCACACGCTGGGACAGAACTGGGCCGATGCGCTGTCCATGATGACGGCAAACCTCAAGCTGGATGTCCTCGAAAAGATGCGACAGGACAACACCGTGGGACAGCTTCAGGACCAGCACGCCCACTCCGTTGTCACAATCACCTCGGCGCAACCCGACGCATCGGATCCCCTTACCTGGCACGTCTACGCGACACGCAATGTCTCACATCTGGTCGACCGCCGGGAGGTTTACCAGAAGCTTGCCGAGGCCTACACTGTACGGCTTGTGGAAGGCATACGGTCAATCGGCGACCCGAGTGGCCTGATGATCGCAGAGTTCCACTCCCAACAAATCAGCGCGGATAACAACGCGCCCCAGCCATAGGAAAGGAATGTGATGGATCAAAACGCTGAGATACCGCAATCTGAAGCCCGCCCTGCTCGACGGAGGCGCGCCGAGAGAAAGAAAGAGACATCGCCCTCGTCGGATTTCATCTATGCGCTGTCGTCGACGGAACCCGGGGAGAATGGCCTTCCCCAGCTCACCAAAAAGTTGGCTGATGAGCCCGAGGCCGTGTTGGAGGCGCATCTGACCCGCGTACCCTACTACAGGCTCCAGAAGTGTATCGTCAGCGTTGAGAAGGAGAATGGCAGCATCAAACTCATCGGCGTGCCGGCCTAGCAGGCGGTGCATCGAAAGCGATTGGCCTGTCCGGAGCGCCCAGAATTCGTTCAACTGGGCGCTCTGTGCTTTGGGAGCCTTCGGGGCCAACATGCCTCCACCGAACTTAAATAGCTTAACGTAAATGACTTACATTTCTGGCCTAAAAACCCTGTTGATTCATGGAATGCGCTTCCGCGTTTTCCGTTGGCAGAGGCAGGGATGGCGCAACAGTCGCGGGCTGGACTTGCAATACCAGGAGCTTTGGTCAGAGTTGATTCAGCTGAACGAGCGGATGAGCATTCGGTGGCGCTGGATCAGGGGACACAGCGGGCATCCCGTCCAGACCCGTGTCGATGCTCTCGCCTATCGAGCCGCCCGCTCTGTCTGGGTGAAAGAGAATATAGCGGCATAATGCCGGCAAGGAACTCAGAAAGTCAGAGAAGGAGAAACTCAGATGGCATCGATTGCAGAAGCAAGCTCGCTGTTTGAGATCGACGTGGAACTCGACGGACTGCTCGAAGAGATCGAAGGACAGATTGAGTCAGAAGGTCAGGCCGCGGAAGACCTGGTCGCTCGGTTCCAGCAATTCTGCGAGGCGCGCGGGGAGAAGGTCGACCGGATCGGCCGCTTTGTGCGCATGATGGAAGCCCGAGAACAGTATTGCCGGAGTGAGTCCGCGCGGCTTGCGGACCGGGCTCGGGCCGCAGCCGGCAAGGTAGAGCGAACTAGGAACATGGTGCTCTACTACCTGCTCAGCAGGGACCTCAAGAAGATCGAGGGGCACCAGTTCACTTTGCGAGCTCAGAAGAACAGCCAGGATTCCGTGCGAATTACCGACGAAGCCGCAGTGCCGAAGTGCTATTGCAGGATTGATGCGCGGATTGACGGGGTCGTTTGGGAGACAATTCTCTCGCTACTTCCAGACGAGCTTTCGAAGTCTCTGGAGTGATCTGTTGAGGAAATGCGACTCAACGCGGACGCGATCAAAGCGGCTGCGATGCGTAATGAGCCAGTGCCTGGAGCGGAGGTACGCCGCGGTTTGCATCTGAGAGGGGCCTGAGAAGAGCTTAGATGTGTCGCATCTTCGCCAGGGCTTGATGTCCCTGAATTCCCTTAATCAGTGATACCTGTCTGAAGTCCCCATAAAACTTGATCTCTGTGGCACCTTCCTCCGGGCAAGTACGAGGTGAAGTTTGCAGTTCGCGACAACCTCAGCCGGGCTATTGGCACAATCAGCGTGCCAATCCATGTCGAGTGATCTCTCCGAGCATGTTCGGAAAGAATGAACGGCCGAAGTCAAATTCCTCGCGCATACCAATCATGCACGTTTCGTACCGCGTAGGAATTGAGGATTCTCTCTTTCTTTGACCTCCTCTAAGTCTTTCGTGTTCCTTTTGCGCTTCTCGCCGAATCTCTGCGGTCAGTGTTTTGATGCGTTTCATCTGTACGCCTTCTGACGCCAAAATCTCAGCCTCTTTCGCCGTTTCGAGCACCATGTTCAACGTCTTCAGTTTTTCTAAGTTGCGTCCGTACCGGAAGCATATACGGCAATTGACCATGAGGCCGACCGGAAGTGAGTCGGGGCAGCGGCGGACGGCCTCAAATTCCTTTGGGCAGTCCGCCGGGGTGAGTTAGAATCTAGGCCAGATGAACGTCCGACCCCATCCTGCCCTTCTGACGGACCTTCGGTACGCTCTGGACGTGTTGGAAGAGTGCTCGCACCTCGGTCTGGACGAAGAAGGTGCGAGCAAGGTCAGGCGCATTCTTCTTCGGCAGATCGCGAAGACAGAAAGCGCGCTTGAACCCCCAGTCGATTTCCGCTGCGCCCTTTAAATGGAAAGTGTGTTTGTCGAATATTCAACCCACACGCCCGACTGATCCTCTCCGCTTCACCAACCCAATGGTCAGAGAACGCATGACTGACAGTGCGGTCCTCTACCGCCGCTGGCGGACAAGCCTCCAAGATACTGGGTTCTGGCCGGGTCACTGGCATTCTGGACATTGGATGAGGCACCCGATGATCTGCAATCCGGGGTAATTCAAGGCGCCATTTTACTGAGGCGGGGCTGGCGTCCGTCGAGCGACGAGCTAGTACTACAGTTGTATTTGGC
>PLPU01000160.1:0-3769 GCA_003159975.1 Acidobacteriaceae bacterium | reverse complement strand
GGGGCTAGGGACTAAGGGACTAAGGGACTAGGGGACTAGGGACTAAGGGACTAGGGACTAAGGACTAAGGGACTAGGGACTAAGGGACTAAGGGATTAGGGAGTAGGGCAGTAGGGGGGGTAGGGGGTAGGGGAGACGAAGAGGTGGTGTCGATGGTTTCAGGCGGGGAGCGGGGATTTTGAGCCTGCCGGGTGTCGTTTTCCGGCGCGCCGGACTTGGGCGGCCTAGCGCAGAATGTGCCGGAGCTGGACGTAGAGGACGATATTCAGAACCACCGACAGGCCCAGAAGAGCGAGGGCTATATAGGCGAAGATGTTTACCTTGACGCCAACGGTTTTCAGATCCTGGAGCAACTCCTGCTGTTCCAGGGTGTTGCGATCGGTGGCTTCGCGCACATGCTGGAGTTGGTCCTCGACCTTTTTCAGAGATGTGTTCTGCTCGGCAACCTGGTCGCGCAACTCGCGATGCTGCAACTGGAGCTTGGCCAGGCCGCTCTCAATGGGCGCGAGGTTGACCGGCGGCGGGGGTGGGGTGGTTTGCGGGCGCGGCGCCATCAGGTTGGAGACGGCAGTGCCGACGTTTCCGTCGAGCAGGGGTAAGACGCGCTGAACCAGGGGCAGGGCGGCGCGGAAGACACTGACTGCGCGCTGGAAGGTGGAGGGCGAAAGGCCCCTGGAAGCTGATGAAGGGGATAGAGTTTGTTGAGGAGGCGCGAGACGCAGCGAATCGCCCTCGACCGTCCTGGGCGGGTTGGCGCTTCCCGGTCCGGCGGGCAGGGCAGGTCCAACGGGGAGTGCCGATCCGGCAGGGAGCGGCGGTTTGGCAGGGAGCGGCGACTCGACCGCCAGAGCCGGCCTGGCCGGTTGCGCCGATTCGGAAGGTTGTGGCGACAGGGCGGCGCGGGACTGCCGTTCCTCGGGGCTCGGCGCGCGGAGGCCCGGATCATTCCAATCGAAACCCTTGAAATCGTTCATGGGCGTCCTTCTACCTTCACTATAGGGGATGAACGCATTATATGGGATTCTCGGATTTCACGCGTGTTTTCGTCGGGGCGGGCGCTGAAGAAATCGTGTGGGGGAGTTCCGGTATCCTCAATTGTTCTAGAGTTATCTTCAGGAGAAACCTGTGAATCCAGTTCTTGCTCGCGCGTTACGCAGCCTTCAACGCAACATTCTGGCCGGGATCATTACCATCGGGCCGCTGTTTGTGACCTACCTGATCTTCAGTTTTCTGCTGGGCGAGCTGGCCAGGGCGGGGTTGCCGGTGATTCAGTTGTTTGCCGCGTTTTTTCCGGCGGCGTGGCTGAGCGATCCGTGGATGCAGTGGCTGATGGCCGTGGTGCTCACGCTGTTTGTGCTCTACGTGGTAGGCCGGCTGACCTCGCTGGTGATTGGGCGGCAGGCATTCGGGCTGTTTGAATCGCTGCTGGAGAGGTTGCCGTTTGTTGCGAAGGTCTACAGCTCGGTACGCCAACTGATCGACACCATGATGGCCAAGAAGGAGACCAGCCAGCGCGTGGTGCTGGTCGACTTTCCGATTCAGGGTCAGAAGAGCATCGGGTTTCTGACGCGGACGATGACGGATGAGGGGAGTGGCGCGTTGCTGGCCGCGGTGCTGTTGCCGAATGCGATCAATCCGACTTCGGCGTTCCTGCAGATTCTTCCGATTGAGCGGGTNNGCGGTGGGGCCGGATAGGATTCTGTTTAACAAGCGGGTGATTCCGGCGGAGGAGAAGGCTATGCCGCCTGCTCCCTCGGCTTGACTTTGGCGAGAGACTTACTCTTCGCTGCAACCCAAAGATCGTGATCCATTTGCAGCCCCAACCACAGTTGCGGGGAGGTGCCAAAGTATTTGCCGAGGCGCATGGCGGGATCCGCGGTGATCGACCGGTTGCCCCGCACCAGATCGTTCACTTGCGGCGCGGAGACATGCAGATATTTTGCCAGCCTGTAGCTGGAGAGGCCGAGCGGCTCCATGAACTCAGTCTTGAGTATGTCGCCTGGATGGATCGAGTAAGCGAACGGAAATTTCTTCATCATGCCCTTAGTCCGCTGGCTGGTCGCCGGCCAGTTCTTCGCCGGCGTGTTCGCTTTCGACGGTGATCTTGCGCAGGCTGACGTGTTCGAATCGGGCCCAGATGAGGCCCACTGGAGTGATGCTGAGGAAGGTGACCAGAAGGAGCGTTGCGGCGCAGGCTGTCGAGGCCTCGGGTGACGCGTTGTAGAGGCTCGCCATAGCCGCAGCGACAAGGCCGATCTGAGTAAACCAGCCGATGACGGGTAGTTGAAAGACGCTGGCGACTCCGCTGGTGGCCAGCATAAGCATGCTTTTGCCCAGAGTCATGGAGCCCAGTTCGGGGCTGGCGACGAAGGCCCGCATGGTTTCAAGATAGGCAAGCGAAATCAGCAGCCACATGCCCAGCGACAGGCCCGCAACGATTCCGAATTCGGAGATGGAGCGAATGGTGTCCAAGCCGGTGCGGAACGTACGAATCTTATGGCCGATTGCGTGGCCGAGCTTTGATGAGAAAACTCCAAAGGCACGTTCGCAGAAGCCGGCGACGATGCCGCCGGCGAGGCGCACGAGGACAAGAAACGCCGCTCCGCACAGGGTGAGCGCAAGACCCCAGTAACCGGCCTTTCGCACGATCTCAGGATGTGGCAGAGAGCCGGCGGGAGAGAGCAGAATCAGGACCGAAAAAATCAGCGCCATCGAGCCCGCGTCGAAGAGGCGTTCCACAATATAAACGGCGATCTGCGAACTGATCGGCAGGCCGGTTCTTTTCGAGACCAGGTAGGGCCGCACCAAGTCGGCCACGCGGCCAATCAGCGCTACTGCCGTAAAGCCGATGACCTGCGTGCCGAGCAGCGAGAGGATAGGAACTTTCTTGTTGTGCTTCACCAGCAGCGCCCAGCGCACCGCGCGGAAGACATAGGCCAGGTAGATGCAGCCGACGCCGAAGGCGATCTTGCGCCAGTCGGCGCGTGCGAGCTGGGAGCGGAAGACACCGAAGTCAAAATGAATCCTGTCATGTCCCCAAAAGAGCAGGCCGACAAGCGCCAGCAGCACCACCAACCCCAGGATCAATTGTCTCTTCTTCAAGCGTTCTCCGATTCGCTGCCAATGATAAGGTTTAATTCTAAATTGTCACGGTCTGCAGTCCGACGGGCTTAGTCCAGTTTGCGCTTTTCTGTTTTGTGAATTTGTCGGCGTGAAGTCTCGAATACCGGTCTGTAAGATAATGATCACGCATGAAAAAGGCACCGAAATCCTGGAAGATCCGTGATCGGGATCGTCTGTTGCGGGCCGTAATGGGCGAGCTTGGCGGGGACGCGAATATCTCGTTTGAAGGGGACCTTCACAAGACCGGGCTTGCCAGGATTTCAGGGGCCTCGGCCGAAGAGACCAGCGCGCTCAAGCGGAATACGATTTGGCCAAGGCAGGAGTTTGTTGTCCTTTCCCTGGACTCATCGGCCGTCCCCGAAATCCTTGTGGCTATCGGGGGAACCGTTCCTCGCGACATCATCCACATCCAAATTGCGAAAGCAGGGAAACTGGAATTTGGCGCCTACGACAACTTTCATCCTCATGCCATGTATTTCGGGCCCGCCTTGTCCCAGACTTTCGTTGATTCGCTCATAGCGGAGGGGATACTCGGGCCGGCGGAGAAAGAAAAACCGTAGCCCCGCGGAAGTGAGCTTCGTTGCTGCCGCGTGTGGTATCGAATTTTTTTGGCAGGTTCTGCGATGCGCCGCCGCAAGTCCTTCGA
>PLPU01000184.1:0-6177 GCA_003159975.1 Acidobacteriaceae bacterium | reverse complement strand
CTAGGCAATTAGCCCGTTGCAAGACTGTGAGGTCCTCGACTGGACTTCACTTAGCCGACAGCCAAAGTTAGAAAGGAGACCACTCCAAGTGAATTTCACCGACGCGATCAGGAGGCATGGCCAACAGAAGTCGGACTCGGATGACACTGCCTTGGTAATAGCAGCCAAGGCAGGCGAAGGGGAAGCGTTTACGGAATTGATCACGCGGCACAGAAAGCTCATTTTGACTGTCGCGCAGAGAATTACGAACAATCATGCAGATGCGGAAGATGTATTTCAGACGACCTGTCTTCAGGCCTTTGTTCACGTTTGCAGATTTGATGGCAGATCGAAGTTCTCTACCTGGCAGACGCGTATTGCCATCAACTCTGCGTTAATGGTCCTGCGCCGGAATCGAGCGGCCAACGCGACCTCGATGAATGACTTAGTGGAAGGCGATTCGTACCGATTGAGGGATCAAAGGGTTGACATATGGGCGGAGATTCAGGAACGGGAGCGCGCATGGCACGTGGAGAGAGCGATTTGCCAGCTTCAGCCCTGCCTACGAAGTGTGATGCAGATCCAGAGACAATTTCAGGGTTCGATCAAGCAAACAGCTGAGCTGTCCGGACTTTCCATCCCCGCCACAAAATCTCGATTATTCCGCGCCAGACGGGAACTCCGGCGACACCTTCAGGCATGTGTTTGAAACGAGCTTGAGCTAGGAGTTTATTGCGAGTGGATGTCCATTGAAAATCTTGGCGGAGGAGTCATGGATTTGCGTGACCAAACCGTTAGCGGCTCTCAGCCGGCACACCGCTCGCCGTCTGTGCCCGAGCAACCATGTGCGCATTGCGTCGAGCGAACTTATTTGAAAACTCTTGTCGCAGAGCTCTTGTATAAGAATCAGGTCCTTCGTTTTGACCTTCAGGATGCGCAAGAGCGACTTGACAGAGCCGAAAGAGACCATAGCAAAGCACTTCTCAGAACGAATTGGCTTCAGCAATTGTAAGGTGAAAGTTCATGGAGGTAGATGTGACGAACTTTGTCTGGGTCG
The DNA here is from genome assembly GCA_003159975.1 of Acidobacteriaceae bacterium. Taxonomy (GTDB): domain Bacteria; phylum Acidobacteriota; class Terriglobia; order Terriglobales; family Acidobacteriaceae; genus Telmatobacter. The sequence goes on along the minus strand of PLPU01000184.1, from coordinate 5,141 downwards.
TCGATGAGCCTGGTGGGGCCTTTCGCAGGGCCGAGTTCCCCATCCCAGTATTGCTAGCCAATCAGGTCTTAGTAAGGATCCATGCCAGCGGTGTGAACCCACTCGATACGAAAATCCGCCTGGGTGAAGCTGCTCATGCCCAACATCCGCTCCCCGCCGTCCTCGCTCTGGATATGGCTGGGATCGTCGAAGAGGTTGGTTCCGGAGTCGCCTCATTTGAGGTCGGCGATGAGGTCTATGGCATGGTTGGCGGTGTGGGGGGACGGCAGGGCACACTCGCTGAGCGGCTCGCTGTCGATGCCGATCTCCTCGCGCACAAGCCGAAGAATCTCACAATGAGGCAGGCAGCGGCGTTACCACTCAGCGTGATCACGGCATGGGAGGGACTGGTCGACCGGGCAAACGTGCGGGAAGGGCAGAGGGTTCTCATCCACGCTGGCGCGGGCGGTGTCGGTCATATTGCCATCCAAATTGCTCGCGCCTTTGGCGCAGAGGTCTTCTCCACCGTTTCGCCGCAGAAAGCGGAGATCGTCCAGGGACTTGGCGCGACTCCCATCGACTACATTTCCATGTCTGTCGAAGACTATGTCGTAAAGTTCACGCGGGGAGCTGGCTTCGACATCATTTACGATACCGTTGGTGGCGCGACCCTCGATGCATCTTTTCATGCCGTGAAGCGGTACACCGGCCATGTTGTCAGCATTCTTGGCTGGGGCACGCATTCTCTGGCCCCTCTCTCTTTTCGCGGAGCCACCTACTCTGGCGTATTCACCTTGTTGCCTCTGCTCTCGGGGCAAGGTTTCGTCCATCACGGCGAAATCCTTCGCCGCGCCGCGGCTCTGGCAGACGCTGGCAAGCTTACGCCCCTTCTCGCCGGGCGGCTTTTCTCAACCGCTGACATTGAGGCTGCTTTCGCTTTCGTTACGTCTGGCTCCGTTGGAAAAGTCGTAATCGACTTCGGAATCAAAGATTGACTATGGACTCATCTCGCAGAGCCTTTCTTCGAGGTGACCTGCATCGCATCGCCTGAAGAAAAATGCAGTGTGAAAACTATCGCATTCAGTGTGGACGATATTTCCCGCCTGCCTCAGTCTTAGTGCAGTGACGAAGCGATACAAAGTTCGCTGCGGTCATCCACTCAAGGAGACGATCCATGTTAAGGAACGTGTGGTCAATGGCGTTTGTCCTTTGCTTAGGCATCAGCATTAACGCCTTCGGTCAGGACAATGCAGGCGCGACAGGTAAACCGCCTCTTCACATCGACGTTCCCACAAAGCTTGAGAGAGCCAACGTCGCAATTGACTTCGGCCACGCTGTGTTTGCAGGCGATATGCCCTTTGCTCTTGGAGACATACGTCTTCTAGCGGACGACATTCACGACTGGGACGCGAAGGGCCAGATCGTCGTCATCTTTCACGGAGATGCTGCATATCTCATATTGAATGACGAATCGTACAACAAGAACCGACATGTCACGACAGGCAATCCGTACAAGGAGATTCTAAACGGATTGCTAAAGCAGGGTGTACGGCTTGAGCTATGTGGCGCCACCGCAAAGGGAAATGGTTGGGGTAACGCAAACCTTCTTCCCGGTGTCAAGGTCAACGTCAACGCAATGGTTCGATTGACCCAGTTGGAGCAAGATGGCTACGCGATGATCTATCAGTGACCGCCAGGCACGCGGCTGCGACCAATGCAATAGTGAAAGGCCGAAGGAGGCATGTCGTGAAATTGTGGCAATTTGCAGCGCTGCTGACTGTTCTTGTTTTACCATCGGTGGCGGAGGATAAGAGAGTGAATGAACAAAACGGCATCGTCACCATTCTCAGTAATCACACGGTTGACGAGACAGTAGAAAGACTCAAAGCTCTCCTTCAGTCGAAGCGAGTCACTCTATTCGCTCTGATTGACCACAGCGGAGAGGCGGATAAGGTGGGCATGAAGATGCCCCCCACCAAGCTGTTGATCTTCGGCAATCCAAAAGGCGGCACGCCCCTTATGCTGGCTGCTCCCAGCATCGCCATCGACCTGCCACTGAAGGTTCTGGTTTGGGATGACACCCACGGGAAGGTATGGCTTTCTTACAACAGTCCTAATTACTTAGGCAGCCGGCATGGCGTTCCACAGGATCTGCTGAAGAATATTGCCGTGGTAGAGTCTTTGGCGGCGCAGGCAGCAAAGTAGCGGCGCGTGAATCACGCGCCGGAGAGTGTTGCTTCTTTCAACATTCTCATGCGATGAACAGAATGCGGATCGGAAAGCAGCCATCGTTGAACTGCACAGAAGCAAATGGATACGTACCCGGGAAGGAAGCTATCTATGACGACCAGACCACAACTCGAAATCTCGCGCCGCCAGTTTCTCGTTGCAGGAAGTCTTTCGGTTGGCGCGGTTTGCTTAATGCCAAGAAGCCTGTTCGCCCAGACGGGCGATCTCGTTGGGGATGCCCTCAGGGAATCTGCCACTGCTAAGATTTCGGTCCAACCCTTGCGCCGGAACGTCAGCGTTCTTTTGGGTCCAGGTGGAAATATTGCTGTTCTTACGGGGCCCGACGGAAAACTTGTAGTGGACGCGGAGATTGTCACTGCGCGCCCGAACGTCTCCGCAGCTCTGGCGAGCATCAATTCAGATCCGATCAAGCAATTGATCAACACTCACTGGCACTTCGATCACACCGGTGGCAACGAGTGGCTTCATGAAGCCGGAGCCAGCGTCTTGGCGCACGAGAACACCCGCAAACGCCTTCTGGTGGACACTCGCGTCGAAGGCTGGAAGCACACTTTCCCCGCCGCGCCGGCGGGTGCAATTCCCTCAACTGTCTTCACGGACGACTACTCATTGCACGCCAATGGCACAACTCTTGTTCTCAAGCACTATGCGTCTGCGCATACGGATTCCGACATCTCCGTGTACTTTGCAGAGGCCGACATCCTTCATGTAGGCGACACTTTTTGGAACCGAGATTACCCCTTCATCGACTACTCGACGGGCGGTAGCATCGACGGACAGATCCGGGCGGCGGAGGCGAACCTTGCAATGGCTACGGATAAGACCATCGTCATCTCCGGGCACGGGGCGGTTGGCGGAAGGGCCGACCTTGTCCTGTTTCGAGACGTGCTGGTTGAGATCCGTGACAAGGTGGCTGCGCTCAAGAAACAGGGTCGGACCCTCACCGAAGTTATCGCGGCCAGGCCCAGCTCACGCTATGACACGGAGTGGGGCAACTTATTCATGACCCCGAATGCATTTCTTACGCTCGTGTATCAGGGGGTTTGATTTGGAGCAGGAATAACGAAAAACGAAAAGGAGAGTGTCATGCCCTTTGTAAATATCAAGCTCGTTGAAGGTGTCTTTACAACTCAACAGAAACACGAGATGGCCGCCGCCATTAGTGACGTGATGGTCCGATTTGAAGGTTCCGAGGCCTTTCGAGAAGTTGTTTGGGTCCTGATCGAGGAATTACACAAAGACGGGTGGCATATCGGTGGACGCCCCTTCTTGGGCCCTGCGTCGCTCATGGAGACCCTCAAGAACAGCAAGTCCACTGTGGAGGCGATCGGGGGAAATCCGACGACTCACGAGGCATTAGCTGAGGGTATGCCCGTAGTTCCCAGGTAAGTGATCGAAACAACGCAGTCAGGCTATCTTCGGCTCCCTTGCTACTCGGCAGATCGGTGTGTTCTGCAAAATGCGCCCCGGTTCGTTTTCGGGCGATCAAAGGTCGGTTTGTAGTTCATACATGCCGTGCGAAAGGTAAGCTATGAGCCACACGAACGCCTCTTTGCACCGAATGAGCCGCCGCGAATTCGTTGTTGCGACCGCGGCTTCCAGTGCAGCACTCGCACTGTCGTGCTCTGCGACTGCGGCAACCTTCAATCGAATTTCCAATGACCAGCACTCAAAGGAGAATTGCATGGACATGATCACGGTGAAAGATGGGGCGCAGATTTATTACAAAGACTGGGGCAACGGTCAACCAATCGTGTTCAGCCACGGTTGGCCGCTTTCGGCAGACGACTGGGACGCGCAGATGCTGTTCTTCCTCAATCACGGCTATCGCGTGATCGCGCATGACCGGCGCGGCCACGGGCGCTCGACCCAGACAGGTGAAGGCCACGATATGGATCATTACGCCGACGATCTTGCGGCGCTAACTGCGCATCTCGATCTGAACAATGCCATACACGTCGGCCATTCAACTGGCGGCGGCGAGGTAGTGCGTTATCTGGCCCGACATGGAGAGAGCCGCGTGACGAAAGCGGCAATTCTCTGCGCGGTGCCGCCATTGATGGTGAAAACGGCAGCCAACCCTGGTGGCCTGCCCAAGGAGGTCTTCGACGATCTTCAGACTCAGCTTGCAGCGAACCGGACGCAGTTCTATCGTGATGTCGCTTCGGGCCCCTTCTATGGCTACAATCGTCCGGGCGCGAAGTCCTCTGAGGCGGTAATCCAGAATTGGTGGCGCCAGGGAATGATGGGCGGGGCAAAGGCGCATTACGACGGCATCGTCGCCTTTTCACAGACCGATTTCACCGACGACCTCAAGAAGATCACTGTTCCAGTGCTGGTCATGCACAGCGAGGACGATCAGATCGTTCCCTACGCCGATGCCGGGCCCCTGTCGGCAAATCTGCTGAAGAATGGAACGCTCAAAACCTACAAGGACTTCCCGCACGGCATGCCCACCACGCACGCGGAGACGATCAACACCGATCTGCTAGCCTTCATCACGAAGTAGCGAACGATCTGTGGAGAGGCCCGTAAGAACTCTCCACTGGCAATTCCTCTGTTCCATATTGATGTCAGACGCTCTCCAGCAGAGGCCCCTGGCGCTACATTGAGTGGAAATCACCGTTTCACAATGCGGCGAACCAGCCCGTCCGGCCCCGGCAGGATGGCTCTTGACCAGCCAGATTACTCACTTGCAGGAAAGTTGTAATTCTTTAGCCTGGATTAGTCCCGAAAAACGATAGATCCCTATCGGGACCGCCCCGGTGGTTGAGGCGAGATTCTGCGCAGTTTCCCGACCGGGGCGGTTTCGATAGGGCCGTTTGGAGTGAGTCGCTGGCGCGACGGACGCGGTGATCTGGCTATGGGATTTCAATGAGCGCAAGATGGCCTGCGAGGGTCCGCGAGGCTAG
>PLPU01000600.1:1742-9141 GCA_003159975.1 Acidobacteriaceae bacterium | reverse complement strand
AACTGGGCATCCCCTGGCTATTCGGGTTTGGGCTGGCCGGTGGCGCTGTCTTGCCTGGCTAGCTTGACGCGGGCGGTTTCGAGCTTCTTCTGCACCTTGCTGACGTCGCCGGGCTCGACATCGGCGGCGGAGGCCTTGGCGTATTCAGAAAGCGAGAGTTCCCACTGCGCGGCGGCGAGACGAATGCGGCCGGTCTTCTCGTAGAGGTCGCCCAGGTGGTCGTGGACGGTGGGGTCGGTCTGGTCGCGATCGACGGCCTGGCGGAGATTTTCTTCGGCAAGCTCGTAATTGCCGAGCTTGAAGTAGATCCATCCCAGAGAGTCAAGATAAGCGCCGTTCATGGGCTCGATTTCGACGGCCTTGCGGATGAGCTTGAGGGCTTCAGGCAGGCGGGTTCCCCTGTCAGCGAGCATGTAGCCGAGGTAGTTGAGGGTCATGGCGCTGGCCGGATCGAGATCGAGGGCCTGGCGGAAGAACTGCTCGGCCTGGTCGTAGTGTTTCTGGCGCTCAGCCAGTGCGCCCTTGAGGAAGAACAGGTAGGTGCGATCTTCCTTTTTGGTGGTCAGAGCGGAGGCCTTGACGTAGGCATCGTCGGCGTCCTTCCAGCGGCGCATCTGGGTGTAGAACTGGCCGAGGCGCAGCCATGTGGCGCGGTCGTGGTCGGTATTGTCGAGCAGGCTCCTGGCCATGGCAACGGCGTCGTCGCCTTTGCCGTCTTCGAGGAGGGCTCCGGCGAGCATGAGCTTGAGATCCAGATCCTTGCCTTTGAGATCCGGATCCCTGGGGTTTGCCGCGGCGGCTTTGTCTGCGACGTCAACGGCTTTGCGGGACATGTCGACGGCTTTGTCGAACTGTTTGGCGGCGCCGTAGGTTTCTACCTGGCCTTCAAGGCCGCGCAGGGCCGCATCGCCGCCGAGGTCGATCATCTTCTGGTAGGTGGCGATGGCCTGGTCGGTCTTGTTTTGCTCCTGATAGACGCCGGCGAGCCGCTCAAGGAAGATGCTGCGGCTGTTTTTCTCTTCGGCGGTATAGGCGCCATTGGCGTGAGAGGTCAGGTCGACCATCTTCTCGTAGGTCTGGGCGGACTCGTCGAAACGGCCGAGCACATCGAGGAGCAAGCCTTCGCTATAGCCGGCTTCAAGGGATGTGGGGTCCTTTTTGCGGGCCTTGCGAATGGTGGCGAGGGCATCTTCATATTTGCCCTGGCGGCGCTGGATGTCACTGATGTGGACGAGGGGTTCGACGTTTTCAGGATCCGCCTGGGAGAGCTGCTGGAACTGCTTCAGCGCTTCGTCGAGCTGATTGTCGTTTTGCAGGGCCTGGGCGAGCGCGTCGATGGTCTGGGCATCGCCCGGATCCATGTCGGCTGCGCGCTGATAGGCGGCAATGGCGTCCTTGGGCTGCTTCAACTGATCGTAGGCCGCGCCGAGGGCGAACTCCATCTTGGGGGAACGGTCGTTGATGGGAACGTCTTCAATGACTTTGGCAGCATGCTTCAGGTCGCCGCTTTCGGCGTAGAGGCGGGCGAGATTGAGCACCACTTCTTCCGACTCGGGCTCGATGGCCTGGGCGGTCTTGAATTGCTCTTCCGCCTGCTGGGGCAGGTGCTTGACGGTGTAGAGCTGGCCGAGGACCATGCGGTCTTCAACGCTCTTGGGTTGCAGGCTGACGATCTTTTCGAATTCGGCGATTGCCTGATCGAGGACATTGCCGGAGGGCGACGTGGAGGAGACGGGATTGGACCCGTCGCCGAGCTGGCGCAGGTAGATGCGGCCAAGCAGGCGGTGCGCAGCGATGTCATTTGGCGAGTTCTTGAGCAGGTTGTGTGCGGTGACTTCGGCCTCGTGGGTGTGGCCGCTGCGGAAATAGAGATCGGCGAGACCGTCGTTCAATTCCGGGGAGTTGGGGTCGGCATTGAGGGCGAGCTTGTATTCCTCGACAGCGCGGCCGATGAATTCCTGGCGTCCCAATTCGACAGCCTGTTCTTCGTAGTAGCTGGCCATGGCGACGTGAAAGTAGGCGGAAGCGCGGTCGGCGGCCGGTGCGGAGGCCGGCACGGGGGCAATTTCGATCGACTTGGCAGGCGTCTGGACTGGGGCGGCCTGGGCGGGCGCGGCTTGAGCTGGGGCAGCAGGAGCCTTGGTATCAGGAGGCATGTCCTGAGCGCGGAGATGAACTGCCGGCAGAAGCAGGAGGGAACCGGCGGCAAACGATAGCCAGGAGGGCAATAAGCGATTTTTTATTCTCATCATCCAGACAATTCCGTGCCTTACGGGACCTGCGGAAGAGGAATACCGACCGGGGGGACCGAAAGGCAGCGCAGGCAGCCGTTGAGAGCAGCTCTGCCTACTGTAGAGACGATTTTAACTGTTAATAGTCGCGGTGACACGGCGGAATGCGGGATTTTTGGGCAAAGATGGAGCCCTGCACGCAGCGAGGAGGGGCTGCGGGGAAGATCGGGCTGGGGTTCCGGCTACATGCTGGAAGGATGCTGGTGCGCTTCGATGGCCATCCTTCGGGTTTCCGCGCTTGCTTTGAGCCAGTCCATCAACAGAGATGTCACGTCTACGGTGCCGGCTTTTGGGTCGGGACCGGGAGCGTCGACGATGGAGGACAGCTTCATTTTGCTGCTAAGCTCTTTAAACTCAGGCTGGAGCACGGCAAGGATGTTGCCGAGGGGCGCCTTGCCGGTAACCTGCTGCATGGCCAGTTCCTGGCTCTCCGCGCCGTATTTCTCCAGTTCTTTGGCCCTGGCTGTGTCGTTGGAGGCCTTGACGGTGGTTAGCTCATATCGGCGGTCGGCGAGGATTGCAGCCCACAGCGGGGAGCGGTAGTAGGCGAGGACGATTGAGGTTCGGTCGAAGGTGCCGACGACCGGGCTGGACGGTGCGGGTGCCGCGGGAGCTTGCGCGGCGGCGGCAAATGGGATGGCGGCGAAAATGAGGGCGGCGAGGACGATTCGCTTCATGGCGAGCCTCCATGGTTGACGGCGAGGAAGTTCCTTGTGGAACAGGAACAGGAGACGGATTTGGCCGTCGCGGGCAATATAGTCCGCTGGGAAAACGGGGATTGTGCCGGGGATCACGGGAGGATGTTCAAGGGGGGCGGGCGGCGGAAGTTCAGGAGGGTGGGTACTTGGGGAATGGGTAGATTTCCTTCATACGGGCGATGAGGGCGGCTGCATCTTCCTCGGTGATTCCCGGGGCGAAGTATTGGGTCGCAAAATTCCTGTCGAATTGCATCTCGTTCAGGCGCAGCGCATTGCGAATGTCGGCGCGGCGCGTTGATTTGGCGAAGCGCAGGTCGTGAAGGTGCTCAGTGAGGAACACTTTCTGCTTCCGCCTACTGTTCCAGCGGAGGAACTCGAGCTTAAGTTTCTCGGCGTCCAAGGTGAGAATTGTCCTGTTCGCCAGCATCGAAATGAAGTCGCCGAGCATGGCGCCGACGAAGAGCGCCAGCGAATATCCCCACCAGAAGATGCGGTGGTCGTGACGGGCAGAGAAGGCGATAATCGCGCCAACGGGGAGGAAGACGATCAGCGTGGGCCAGTTTCTGGCCAAGGAGGCCTTCAGGAATCGGAGCATCGAGGTTCGATCTTGCGGCATGCGATGCTCGACGCGGATTCCGTTCGCGGTCCGCTCCCATTTGGGCCCACTGGCAAGCGATTCCATCGTCATGCGCTCCCCTCGCATAAGTTTTGAATATCATAGGTCACAATTGCGGCCTCGATACGCTATTTCTATGCCCGGGGCGGGCAGTGATCAGTGGCGGAAGTGGCGGATGCCGGTGAAGACCATGGCTACGCCTAAGCGGTCGGCGGCGGCGATTACGTCCTGATCCTTCACGCTGCCGCCGGGCTGGATTACGGCGGTTGCGCCGGCTGCGGCTACGGTTTCAAGGCCGTCGGGGAAGGGGAAAAAGGCGTCGGAGGCGGCCACACAGCCGGCGAGGGGAAGGACGGCTTTCATTGCGCCGAATTTTGCTGCGTCCACTCGGCTCATCTGGCCGGCGCCGACGCCGAGGGTCTGGCCGTCACGTGCGTAGACGATGGCGTTGGACTTCACGTGCTTGCAGACGCGCCAGGCGAAGAGGAGGCTGCGGAGTTCCTCGGCGGTGGGCGGACGCCAGGTGACGATGTCCAGCTCCGACTCGGCGACTCGGGCGGTGTCGGCATCTTGAAGGAGCAGGCCGCCGGAGACGTGTTTGACGACAGGTCTTGGTGGGGCGGTTTTAATTTGTACGAGGCGAAGGTTCTTTTTTGCGGCAAAGAGGGCGTGGGCTTCAGGGGTGAAGGCGGGGGCGGCGATGGCTTCGACGAAGAGCTTGGCGATTTCGGCTGCGGCGCCGGCATCTACTTCCCGATTGATGCCAATGACGCTTCCAAAGGCGGAGACGGGATCGCAAGCGAGGGCTTTCCGATAGGCGTCAAGGATTGAGGAGCCAGTGGCCGCGCCGCAGGGGTTGGTGTGCTTGACGATGATTACGGCCGGCTGGTCAAACTCCTGGGCCAGTTCCCAGCAGGCGTCGAGATCGACGAGGTTGTTGAAGCTCAGTTCCTTGCCCTGAAGCTGACGTGCGCCGGCTACACCGAGGCTGGAGCCGTCGGAATAGAGAGCGGCGCGCTGGTGGGGATTTTCACCGTAACGGAGCGACTGGGCCAGCGGGAAGTTGATACGGAGGGTGGTTGGCGGAGCTTCAATGTCCGGATTGGCGGGGGCATCGGGCGCGGGGGCTTCCGCAATCTTGTCGAGCGTGTTGGCGATTGCCGTGTCGTAGGCGGCGGTGGTCGAGAAGGCTTGTTTGGCGAGACGCCAGCGGGTTTCGCGGGATAAGGCGCCGGAGTTGGATTGGAGTTCCTCGATCAGGGCGGGGTAGTCGGCCACTCTTGTGACAATGGCGACGTCTTCAAAGTTCTTTGCTGCGCTGCGAACCATGGAGGGACCGCCGATGTCTATATTTTCGACCAAATGGCCGAATGCTACACCGGGCTGGGCAGCGGTTTTTTCAAAAGCGTAGAGGTTGACGACCACCATGTCGATGGGCTCGATGCCATGGGCGGCGACGGCGGCTTCGTGGGCTTGGTTGCCGCGAATGTAGAGCAGGCCGCCGTGGACTTTGGGATGGAGGGTCTTGACGCGGCCGTCGAGCATTTCAGGAAAGCCGGTCAACTCACTAATATCCTGGACCAAAAGGCCTGCCGCACGCAGTGCCGCGGCAGTGCCGCCGGTGGAAACGAGTTCGACGCCAAAGCCGGCAAGAACCTGGGCAAACTGAACCAGGCCGGTCTTGTCGGTTACGCTCAGCAGGGCGCGCTTGATTTTCTTCGACGAACTCACGGTTTGGGCTCCTTTTGAGGCTTCGCATGGGTGTGCGAAGGCCACGCTCCAGACTACAGCACCTGCGGTGCGGAAAAGGCTCGCGGGAGGCTCGGACTGAGTTGGTTGCGGGTCTCGCCACCGGAAACAGGCGCAGGGCCCATTCACCGCGTCCCTCCAGGACGCGGGCAGGTCAATTTGCAGCTTTCCACGGGTTTCACCCGTGGCTATTTTCATTTCGTCCCTCTGGGACGAACCCCATCCGCGCCCCATCCTCTTCCGTCCGGGACGCGATTCTTCCACTTGGTTGCTTTCTGGAACGCGGTGTTCGTTCAGTGCGTATCCTCTACGTCGAATCTCGCAAAAGACGCAAACGAGTCTCAATTGCGCATGTATTCGGCGCGTGAGCACAGGAGGGCTGAGATGAAACAGGTCGGATTTGTGCTGACTTGCCTTTTCGCGATATGCGCGATTGGAGAACCGCTTGCGGCGCAGGGCCTGCGGTTGTCCGACGTTATTTATATGGACCAGCCGACGGGGATCGAGCTTCCCGCTTATTTGGCAGCCTGGCCGTCGCTGGCGCCCTCTATCGATCGACTGAAAGCGTCCCAATTTGGTGCGGTGGAGGCCGATCTGCAACGGCGAGCCGCGGCGAAGGACGTGTCGGATGGTGAATTAAATCTGCTGGCGCAGTTGGCCTGGCAGCATGGTTTGCTGGATGCGGCCGATGTCGCGGCTGCGAGAGCTGTTGCGCTTCAGCCAAGGCAATCGCTCAACGCGTTCCAATTGGCAATGGTCGACTTCGCGCATTTGCGGCGAGCCTCGGGAATGATGGAGCAATGGAAATGGCAGCGACGGACGCGCGATGCGTACCAGCGAACATTTGAGCTCGACCCGCGTAACGTGGCCGCTCGTTACTATCTGGCCTACAGCTATATGAATACCCCGTGGATTGGCGGAGGGGACACGCAGAAGGCGCTTGAGCTAAGCGAAGGCGGAATCGCACAGGGCCAGGTTGGCTTCTACGTGGTGAGGGCAGATGCACACAGGCTGCGCGGTGAGCTGGATGCGGCGAACGCCGACTACGACGCGTCGATGAAATTGAAGGTCTTCAAGCTAAGCGGTTTTCTTGACGCGGCCCAGGAGGAAATGGGACGCGGGGANNTCGTACGAGGATGCAATCGAGAGAGATCCAAGAAACGAATCCGCAAGGGCGAAGTTGGCCAGACTTCAAGGCAAACAGGAATGAACGGCCACGCGAAGAGTGATTCCCGGATTGAGAAAAAAGCCACTTGGCGGTTACGTCTCCCTCTGAACCGACTGGAGAACAACTGCAGCCTGACGGAGAATTTGAAAATGCTTTAAAGTTAGAGTATGGGCAGTTACTCTCCCCCCCCACCGGCACCCCATGGACGAGGACAGGTCCTTGGGGAAGCGGAGTTCGAGTCAGAGATTTTGCCTCCGGAGGCCGGGACGCTGGCGCCGGCGGAACCCGTGCGCCGGGAGCGGTCAACGTGGGCGTCCGCGCCGGCGACCTATGTGCTGGTGGGGATCAACTGCGCGGTCTTTCTGGCCATGGTTGCCAACCATGTCAGCTACTGGAGTCCCTCGCCCGATGCATTGATCCGCTGGGGAGCGAACAATGCCGGATATGTGCTGCTGGATGGAGATTGGTGGCGCATTGTTACCGCTATGTTTGTGCATGTGGGGATCATTCACCTGGCGACAAACATGTGGTGCTTGTGGAACCTGGGATTGCTGGCGGAGCCGCTGATGGGCTGGGCAGGCGTGCTGTCGGTTTATGTCCTGACGGGCGCGGCGGGGAACCTGCTCTCTACGCTGTGGAACTGGTTGCACTTCCACAATTCCGGCGCGTTTTCAGTTGGGGCGGGCGCTTCGGGAGCGGTGTTTGGCATTGCGGGAGCGCTGATTGTGCTGCTGAAGTCGACCCGGCTGCCGGTGCCGCCGAGGGAACTGAAGAAGCTGCGCATGAGCGTGATTTATTTTGCCGGCATCAACCTGGTGATTGGATTTGCGACGATGATTCCGGGATCGATTATTCGCATCGACAACATGGCCCACAT
>PLPU01000600.1:564-1616 GCA_003159975.1 Acidobacteriaceae bacterium | reverse complement strand
AGGGACTTTAGTGCTGCCAAACGTTCGTGAAAGAACGTCGTTTTACGCGGATCGTCTAATTCCATTCTGGAGGAGACTATGAAGCGCCGCGAATTTATCAAGCGGGCTGGCCTTACCGCCGCAGCCGTTGCATCCACAAACCAATTGAAGGCGGATCATCCGCTTACGTCAGGCAATGCGTCTTCGAACGCAATTGGGCGTCGCCCCCTGGGCAAAACCGGGGAACATCTTTCCATCATCGGATTCGGCGGAATCGTGGTGATGAACGAGGAGAGCGGCGCGGCCAATAACGTTGTGGCTGAGGCTGTGGATCGCGGGATCAACTACTTCGATGTGGCGCCCAGCTATGGAAACGCACAGGAGCGGCTGGGGGTGGCGCTGGCTCCCTATAGAAAGAAGAGCTTTCTGGCGTGCAAGACCGACGGCCGCAAGAAGGATGATTCGCGGGCCGATCTGGAGAAGTCATTGCGGTTGCTGAAAACGGACCACCTGGACCTCTACCAGTTTCACGCGCTGACCAAAATGACGGATTTGGAAAAGGTGCTGGGGCCTGGCGGCGCGATCGAAACCATGGAAGCGGCGAAGAAGGAAGGGAAGATTCGTTTCATCGGGTTTTCAGTGCATTCGGCGGAAACGGCGCTGGCGGCAATGGACCGTTATGACTTCGACACCATCCTGTTTCCGGTGAACTGGGTTCTGTTTACGCAGGCGGGATTTGGTCCGCAGATTCTCAAGCGGGCGCAGGAAAAGAATATGGGCATCCTGGCGCTGAAAGGGATGGCCAAAACGGTTTGGGCGCCGGATCAGAGGGCCAATCATCCTGAGCCGAAGTGCTGGTATCAGCCGGCGAGTTTTCCGGATGAGGCGTCGCTGGGACTGCGATGGACGCTGGGCCACGCGATCACGGCGGCGATTCCACCGGGGGATGAGCGCTACTTCAGGCTGGCGATGGATGTGGCGCAAAACTATAAGCCGCTCGAGGCGCACGAGGAACAGGCTCTGCTCAGTGGTGGACACGGCGTGGAGCCGATCTTTCACCTGGGGAATGACGT
>PLPU01000600.1:0-474 GCA_003159975.1 Acidobacteriaceae bacterium | reverse complement strand
GAGTCGTCCGCGAAGAACTGGGCAATGGGCAGATCGAGCGCGAGGGCGATCTTCGAGAGGGTGTCGAGCGAGGGGACGGTGTGGCCGTTTTCGACGCGCGAGAGGTAGCAGCGGAGCAGGCCGGTCTTCTTTTCGATATCCCCTTGCGACAATCCTTTTTGAAGCCGGTGCGCGCGAATCGTGGTGCCGATCTTCATGATGGGAGCGATCCTTCCGATGGCTGCCAGGGTTTACTGAAGTGACATCCATCCAAGCGCTATTAGCTTAAGAGTTAACATGCGTTTGACGACAATGCAAGAGCTTTCGTAACCTTTGTTGTCACGGTAGTTACCGGGTGGGTTGGCGATCTTGTTACGGGTTGGGTTCGCGCCAAAGATTGAGGGCGCGGAGGCATAAAAAACAAAAGCAGATCCTTCGACTCACCACCCCCAGGCTGAAAGACGCCTGGGGCCCCGTTCGCTCAGGATGACCGCC
>PLPU01000132.1:0-16444 GCA_003159975.1 Acidobacteriaceae bacterium | reverse complement strand
TCGGTTCCCGTCGAAATTCAGGTATTTGGAATTCCGCATCTCACGACGGTTAGGTCGGAATCGATTTTTGGCCTTTCCCTGATTACGTTGATCTTCGACGACCAATCCGTCGACGATTGGAATCGACAGAAGGTGCTGGAAAGGCTCACGCAGGTCAATATGCCTGCGGGCGTGGTGCCTCAAATCGGCACGGACTGGAGCCTCACCGGCCAGATTTATTGGTACACGATCCGGAGCACGAATCCGGCGTACGACCTGATGAATTTAAGGAGCATCGAAGACTGGACTCTGTACAAGGAATTCAGAAAAGTTCCAAACGTGGTGGACGTGAGCGACTTCGGCGGCACAGCGCGCGAATACCAGGTGCGCGTCGACCCGAATAAGCTCATCACCTACGGCTTGAGCATCAGCCAGGTGGAGAACCAGTTAGCCATCAACAATGTGAACGCCGGCGGCAGCTTCGTCGAAGAGGGCATGCAGCAACTGAACGTTCGCGCACTCGGACTTTATCGCAGCGTGCAGGATATCGAGAACACCGTACTGACGACTTCGCATGGGGCTCCAGTTCGCGTAAAGGACATTGCGGTCGTCGAATGGGGCCCCAGAATTCGGCTGGGGCACATGGCCAGAGCCGATCATCGTCCGGACGGCGTCATTGTAGATGAGCCCGACGTCATCCAGGGCGGCGTGCTGATGCGCAAGGGGGCCGAAGAAGGCCCCACGATCGATGGGATTCACCAGAAAGTGGACGAGCTCAACAATCACATCCTGCCCGAGGGTGTGAAGGTCATTCCCATGCTCGACCGCAGCGATCTGCTTCATTACACGTTGCACACGGTGCTGCACAACCTCGGCGAGGGAATGATCCTGGTTACGATCATCCTGTTTCTATTTCTCGGTAATGTTCGTGGCGCGTTCATCGTTGCTCTCACCATTCCGTTTTCCTTGCTCTTCGCGTCAATATTCCTCAACCTGAGCCATATCCCCGCAAACCTGATTTCACTGGGCGCGCTCGACTTCGGAATGGTGGTGGATGGCGCCGTCGTCATGATGGAAAACATCATGCGGCATTTGAGTCACCACAAGAGCGGTTCACCTGAGGCGGGCCGCATTACCATGAGCATCAAGACGCCGGTAGAGATGATCCGTAATGCCGCTCACGAGGTCCAACGGCCGGTTTTCTACGCCATCGCCATCATCATCACCGCCTACATGCCGATCTTCACGCTCCAGCGAGTCGAAGGGCGTTTGTTCCGGCCCATGGCCTGGACCGTTGCCTTTGCACTCCTCGGCGCCATCGTATTCTCCATTTTCATTGTGCCTGTGCTTTCTGCCCTGCTCTTTCCGCATGGTGTCAAGGAATGGCGCAACCCGGTGATGGAGTTCCTGAAGGACTGGTACCGGGGTGCGGTGAAGTGGGCGATCGAGAATCGCTGGATTACCATCGGCGTTGGCCTGGCTTCGCTGGCCGGGGCTCTTTTCCTGACGTTCAGCGGCATCATTGGCTCGGAGTTCCTGCCCCACCTGGACGAAGGCGCCATTTGGGCGCGTGGCGCAATGGCGAACAGCATAGGCGAGACGGAAGGCACGCGCTTCGCCCAGCAAAACCGCTATATCTTCGCCTCGTTCCCCGAGGTTACGAAGGTCGTCTCGCAGGCCGGGGCGCCCGACGATGGAACCGACACGGGAGGATTCGGCAACACGGAATATTTCATCGACTTGAAGCCCAAGGATCAGTGGCGGCCCATCTTTCATGAGAATAAGGAGGAGCTGATCGCCGCGATGGATCGCGAAGTGGAGAAACATCCGGGGGCCTTCTGGAATTTCTCCCAGCCCATTGAGGACAACGTGGATGAAACGATGACCGGCACGAAAGGCGGATTGTGTGCCAAGTTATACGGGCCGGACCTGGACGTCCTCGAGGAAAAGGGCGAACAGATCAAAGAAGTCATGGCCAAGATTGACGGGATCAAGGATCTGGGAATTCAACGCGATACGGGCCAGCCGAATATCGATCTCACCGTTGACCGCCTGGCGGCTGCGCGCTTCGGCATCAATGTGGCCGATATACAAGATGCCGTCCAGACGGCCATTGGCGGTAATGCAGTCAGCCACGTCCTGCAGGGAGAGGCAGTCTACAACGTGGTCGTGCGCTATCAGAAACCGTATCGCGATACCAAGGAGGCTATCCAGAATATTCGACTGCTCTCTCCCTCGGGAGAGCGCGTCTCCTTGGCTCAGTTGACCAAAGCCCAGGTGCGCGATGACGCCTACGACATTTACCGGGAAGACGGTTCCCGCTATGTGGCCATCCGCTTTGAGGTTCGCGGACGCGATCTGGGCACAACGGTCAAGGAAGCCATCGACAAGATCGCCAAGAATGTGCAGATACCGCGTGGCTATCACCTCGAATGGTCGGGAGAATACGATAGCGAAAAGCGAGCCGAAGCAAGGCTGCTCTTCATCGTGCCCCTGACGATCTTCTTGATCTTCATCATTCTCTACACCATGTTTCGTTCCTTCAAATGGGCGCTGCTGATTCTCCTCAATGTGGCCATGGCTCGCGTTGGAGGCTTGCTCGCTCTCTATGTGACCGGCACGTTCTTCAGCGTATCTTCCGGAGTCGGCTTCCTGGCGCTGTTCGGCGTCTCGGTTCAGACGGGCGTCATCATGCTTGAATATATCAATCAGCTTCGAGCCCGAGGTTACACTCCGGCAGGCGCTGCGATCGAAGGCGCCGTCTTGCGGCTGCGCCCCATCATGATGACGATGCTGGTGGCTACGCTGGGACTGCTTCCCGCCGCGATGTCGCACGCCATCGGTTCCGACTCGCAGCGCCCATTTGCCATTGTCATCGTAGGAGGATTAATGTCCGACCTCCTGTTGAGCATCTTCCTTCTACCCACTTTGTATGTCTGGATTGCGCGAGAAGGGGACAAGCTCCCGAAACCGGAGGTGGCATTTGAGGGCTAGATTGATATCTCTCCTGACGCGGACAATGGGCGGTTGTGCGCTGGGCATTGCGTGTCTTGCATCTCATGCTGGCGCGCAGCAGCCGCTTACCTGGGATCAGGTCAAGGCGAAATTCGAGGCTGTGAATCCGGTGCTGAAAGCGGATGCAGCCAATGTGGAGGAAATGAAGGCGGAAGAAATCACCGCCTTTCTTCGTCCCAATCCGCAGTTCACCTTGCTGGCGGATGGCACGCAAATCGCGCCGCACAACGGGGCCTGGACTCCTGTCAAGGGCACAACCGAGCAGCCTAACTTCAGCTACCTGCATGAGCGCGAACACAAGCGGGAACTGCGGCTGGAGAGCGCCAGGGAAGGCACGGAGATTACCCAGTCACAGCACGTAGATCTGGAACGCAATCTGATCTTCGGTCTGCGCTCTGCCTTCGTGCAGACACTTCAGGCTAAGGCGGTATTGGAGCTGGCGAAGGCTGACCTGGAGTACTACGACAAGATCATCGACATAAGCCGTGCACGCTTCAAAGCCGGCGACCTTGCCAAGATCGATTTGGCTCGGATCGAGCTTCAGCGCGTGCAATACGAGTCTGAAATCGAGACCGCAATCGTCAATTTGCGCACGCAGAAAATTCAGCTCCTGCTGCTGCTCGACGATCGCACTCCGGTCGACCAGTTCGACGTAACTGGAACATTCGATCTGGGCCCAGAACTCCAGCCCCTGAGCGATTACCACCAGATTGCGCTGGACAACAGGCCGGACCTCCGGGCAGCGATCCAGACCATTCAGCAATCGCAAACTAACCACAAGCTGGCCTGGGCCAATGGCTCGACCGATCCGACTTTCGGCGCGTGGTACACCTATAACTCTTCGACCAATAACCCGAACGGCAACCAGACACTCGGCCTCAGCGTTAGCGTCCCTCTGCGCATCTTCGACAAGAACCAGGGAGAGAAGAAGCGAACGATGATCGACATCGACAGAAGCCAGCAGGCTGCCGAGGCAGCCAAGGCGCAGGTCTTCAGCGACGTGGACGATGCCTACGAATTGGTGCGCAGCAATATTGCTTTAATCAAGCCATACAAAGCGCAGTATCTCGATCAATCGCTTTATGTGCGCGACACTGTTACGTTTGCCTATGAGCATGGGGGTGCGTCGCTGATGGACTTTCTCAATGCCCAGAGCGACTACCGCGTCGTTCAACTGGCGTACCTGCAGCTAATCGGCGCGTATATGACGGCCGCTGGACAAATGAATCTTGCGGTCGGACACGAAGTCATCCAATGACAGTAATTTCCATTGCGAACGGCGCGAGGCGCATCGTATATTCGGTTACCGATAGAGAGAGGCCGGTTCGATGAGAAGAGACGAAGTGAGCGCTCGCATCAAGGAGATTGGTATTCTGCCGTCGGTACGCGTGTCGTCACAGGATCTGGCGCTCTTTGCAGCGGAAACTGTGTACTCGGCCGGCATCCCAATTGTCGAGATCACCTTGACCGTGCCGGGTGCGCTGGAGATAATCAACGACCTGGCAAAGCGCTTTCCGGATCTTGCTGTCGGTGCCGGCACCGTGTTGGATGATGAGTGGGCTCGGCGATGCATCGACGCAGGCGCCAGGTTTCTGACCAGCCCTGGATTTGTTCCGGAAGTAGTGGCCTATGCAAAGAAGACGGACGTCGCGGTGCTGCCGGGAGCTTTGACACCGACGGAAATCATCGCAGCGTGGAAGGCCGGATCCGATTTTGTCAAGATCTTTCCTACAGGTCATGTTGGTGGCGTTCAATATGTACGAGCACTGAAGGTTCCACTGCCGCAAATCCCTTTAATCGCAACCGGCGGAGTAAATCAATTGACCGCGTCAGATTTTATTCTCGCCGGCGCAACTGCCATCGGCGTAGGCGGAGAACTGCTGCCAAAAGAGGCACTGCATCTTCGCCAGGCAGACCGCATACAGGAGCTGGCCAACAGGTTTCTTGCAATGGTGAAGGACGCCCGAGCTTTGCGAGAAATTTACTATTAACGCATCGAGCCGGTTACGATGGCCGGCGCAACTGTTCGAGCAGGATGCTGGAAAGATGGGCATTCCAATCGTATCTCGATGGATCGAGCCGCAGCGAAGCTTTCGGGTTCTATGGCAAAGCCTGATTGCGTGGGCTGGAATTGCGCTGTTGACTTATTGCGCGTACACCCTACGGATTAATCTGTTGGCGATCAGCAGCCTTTATTTACTGGCTGTGGTTGCAATGGCTTCATTTTGCGGCTTCTGGCAGGCCTCCTTCGCTTCGCTTCTGGCCGTGGCTTGCCTGGACTATTTCTTCATGCCGCCTCTTTTTCGCTTCAATGTTACGGATCAGCAGGACTGGGTGGCGCTTGCAACGTTTGAGGTCACGGCACTTGTAATCAGCAGGCTATCCGCGAAGGAGCTAAGAAGCGCAAGAGATGCGGCATTCCATCGAACCTGGATGGGACAACTGTATGAATTGAGCCGGAACTCGCTGTGGATGGACCTGCATCAGCCGCCGGGACCACAGTTGGTGGTACTGATTCAGCGAATATTTGGCGCAAGCTCGGTTGCCTTGTTCGATAAGAATCTTGGACGCCAGGATTCCGTAGGCGAGTGGGGCGCGGACGAGCAAAACCTGGCCCGGGAATGCTGTCTGCTCGATGCGGGACACGACGATCGCGAGTCGGAAACATCGAAGCGTGTTTTGCGAGCGGCATCTGGAACAGTTGGGGCGCTAATCGTGCGTGGGAGGTTGAGTCCATTGGTTGTTGATGCGCTCGCGTCGCTTTCTTCGATTGCCATCGATCGCCACCAGTGGTTTGAGAAAGAAGAAAAAGCCGATGCGGCAAGAAAGGGCGAGCAGTTGCGTGCGGCGGTCATGGATGCGCTTGGGCATGAATTCAAGACGCCGCTGACAACAGTCCAGACAGCGAGTTCCGGTTTGCTTGAGATGGGCGGATTGACCGATTTACAACGCGACCTGGCCAAACTGATTGAAGGTGAGGCGGTACGTTTGAGCGAACTTTGCACAAGATTACTGACGACCGCAAAGCTCGAATCCGAACAAGTTGGCCTGCGCGCAACCGAGGTGAATGTCCAGGAATTGATTTCCGAGGTATTGGCGAGCCGGCTGGCAAAAGAAGAGAGAGACCGAATCGAGATTTCGGTGGATGATCCTGCATTGGCAATCTGGGTGGATCGAGGGCTCTTGGCGATGATTCTCACTCAATACATCGACAATGCCCGGAAATATTCGACGCCGGGCACGCCGATCAAGATTGGAGTTCAAGTCAGTCATACCGAGGTAATGATCTCGGTGCATAATTATGGATTGCCGATTCGAATGGAAGACAGGGAGCGGATCTTCGACCGCTTTTACAGGGCAGAAGACTTCCGGGAATCCGTTTCTGGCACAGGCATTGGGCTCTCCGTTGCAAGGAAGGCTGCGGAGTCCCATCACGGGCACGTGTGGGTCATCAGCGATCAGAAGGAAGGAACAACTTTCTTTCTTTCCCTCCCGCTTGACTCAAGGAGGAGACATTGAATACAGAAGCAGCTAGCTCAGGCCACGGCACCATTCTTATCGTCGACGATGACAATTCTTTGCGACGGGCTTTGCATGTAACGTTGTCTGGTATGGGCTTCATCGTCGTCGATGCGTCGAGGGGCGAAGAGGCATTGTCGCTTGTCCGGGTAACCCAATTTGATGCAGTGTTGTTGGACGTGGATATTCCCGGCATGGGCGGAATAGAAACCTGCCGAAGCATCCGGCATTTGATCCCGCGGTTGCCAATCCTGATGTTGACAGTGATGGATAGCGAAGATGACAAGGTAGTGGCGCTGGACGCCGGTGCAGACGACTACATCACGAAGCCGTTTCGGCTTAGGGAGTTGACGGCACGACTGCGCTCGGCAGTTCGCAGATCAAACGTTCGAGATTACGCCAATGAAGCAGCGATTCGCCATGGCCAATTGGAATTGGATCCTGTGAAATATCGCGTGCAGAAATCCGGGCATTCGATTCATCTAACGCCGAAAGAATTTGAGATGCTGCATTATCTAATGATTCATGCCGGCGTCGCGATCCCGCAAACAGAACTTTTGAAATCGGTGTGGGGGCCGGAGCATGGAAATGACTTTGAATACTTGCGGACTTACGTTGGTCAACTGCGCAAGAAGATTGAAGACGACCCACTTAAGCCGCAATATATTCAAACCCTGCCTCGCATCGGCTACCGATTCAACCTGCAGCAAAAAGAGGCCTAATGCTGTGCCTCGCCAATCGAAGAAGCAATCATCCAGAAGAATAGAAAGGCATTTCTTAGCACGCAAGAACCTCTCGACCGGCTTCCGTCCAATTCGGTGCGCGTCGTGAAAGCCAAGAGATCAATCGCCCTTGCAGCATTGTTGCGTGCCAACAATAGAATCGGTCTCTGCCTGATCAGGAGGTAACTTCTGCCGAAGTTCAAGGTTCTGCCCGTATGGTTGCTCAATGGACAGTTGTGAGTTCGTCAATACTTGAACGGCAAATGCGGCATTTCAAAGACCCTGAGGAAGACGTTCGAGAAGCCAACTTCCAGCGACAAATCAGATTAGCTTGACTATTTCACCTCCACTGCCGATGCAGCCTCTGAGGAAACCTCAGAATTCCTCACCGTCCTCGACCGCCGGCAAGATGTCGTTCTCGCGGGCTGCCCATACATACAGCGTCGGCAGCAGGAAGATGCCGATCACCAGGTTGGCAAGCAGGCCACCCACGATCACGATGGCGAAGGGCCGCTGCGAGCCCGAGCCGATCGCATGCGACAGCGCGGCGGGCAGCAGGCCCAGAGTGGCCACCAGCATGGTCATTATGATTGGACGCAGACGAAGGACGGCGCCTTCCACGGCAGCCTCGACAATGTGTGCATGGGTATCCAAGAGTCATATACAATGGGGAAAGCCGTAGATTCGCAGCCTCCTAGCAGCAGATGCAGGTCCCCGAAAAGCGACTATGCAACTAATATGCAACTGGAGTCGTTGAACGCGAGTACAAGTTTCTTGTAAGACGTTCAAAATAAAGCGGATTTACTTGACGGAGAGATGGCCGAGTGGCTGAAGGCGGCGGTTTGCTAAACCGTTGTACGGTCAAAAGCTGTACCGGGGGTTCGAATCCCCCTCTCTCCGCCATAAATTTATAACTCTTTTTTATTCAATCATTTAAAATCCGTGGTACGCTCTTGGTGTCTATGAATGCCTTGAAACTAGACACCAAGGAGACGTATATGCCGATAAAGAAATCCGTTCGGATCATCAAGAAGGTCCACGATGAGGATGGACAGTGGCGTTTTATTTCGCTGCGCCATGCAGGGACGCGGTATGTGTGGGACAAGCGGCCCGGCCGCTATTTCGTGGAATGGTGGGAAGGAAAGCAGCGCAAGCGCGAATCGGCGGGGATCACCCCGAGCGAAGCAATGGAAGCGCAGCGGCGGAAGCGCAACGAGCTGATCGGGGCGTTCGTGCTCGGCAATGGCACTCGCGAAGCGCCCAAACAGGAAGAGGCGCAGCAGACGCTCCTCGCGGACGCCGTAACACTTTTCCTGAACCACGTGCGGGTGCACTCGCCGGACAAGCCGCGCACCGTGCGGCGCTACTCGAACGCGCTCGATCACGTGAAGCGCATTCTCGGGCGCAAGCTGTTCGTTGAGGCCTTCACGCGCCCCGACATCGACGATTACAAGGCTATCCGCACTGCCGAATCAAGCGATCAGCACCCGGACCGGCGCATCGCGCCGCGCACAATCAATTACGAGATTACCGTGCTCCGCACCTTCTTCTACTTCCTTATCGGCGAACGGAACCTGCTGATTGCGAACCCTTGCGCCAAGTTCAAGCCGCTCAAGGACCCCCGTCTCAAGGCCAAGCGCCGACCCCCAACCTACCAGCAGGATGAATTGAACCGGCTCTTCGCTCTCTGCAATGCGTTCGAGAAAACGACCTTTGCCACGTTCCTGCTCACGGGATTCCGGGAGGAGGAGCTCTGCTTTCTCACGTGGGCGGATGTCGATCTGCGCGACCCTGCGAATGCTACGCTGCGCGTGAGCGGTGAAGGAAAGTTGGGGTTCTCACCGAAGGATTATGAGGAACGGATCATTCCCATCCCGCAGGAGCTTGCCGAACTCATTGCGGGGCTTACGCATCGAGGTGCGTGGGTCTTCTCGACGAAGACGGGTAATCGACAGACGCATTTGTTGCGACGACTCAAGCAGCTTGCTCTGGATGCTAAGGTCATGGATGCCACGCTCCACAAATTCCGTCACACGTATGCGACACGTCTCCTCGAAAGCGGGTGCGATATCGTGACGGTGCAAAAGCTTATGGGGCACAGCGATCTCGATACCACTAGGCAGTATCTCGATCCGGATGAAAAGCTCAAGCGAAGCGCGGTGAATAGGCTCTCGCTTGCCACCTTGGCAGGCGCTTGGACCTCAGATTGACGGCACTGCATGAGACTTTTATTGTCAAAAAGGATTATGGTGAAAGGGAGTCAGAAATGCCAAGACAGGAATCATTTCTCCGCGAAAACGTAAATGGTGTAGCGATCGAAGTTTTGAAAACTTATGATCGGTCCTACGCCCACGAGGTATTTGGTCTTATGAGCGGCGAAGCCGAGAAGGCACTCGCTGAGGCTCTTAAGATCGAAGAGAACTATGAGAAGGCGGACATCCCGGAATCTGGTGGAAGCGACTACGAAGATTTCCTTTGGGAGACACTGTGCGACTCAGCGCGCGAGGATGTACGGCAAGACCCTAGCCTTTACTCATTCTTTGTTGTCAGCGAATCGAAGGCGGGCTTGACAGAGGATCTGTATGTTTCGCCAGATTGGCCAAGTGCAGAGGGATTCGCCAAGAGGCGCCTGAACGAAGCTGTGGAAGAGCACAAATGACAACGCGGAGGATGGTGTGAAGTCGAAAACGACAGCTGCGGCCCCCTACGCCGAACCTCACACTATCCATCTCGTGGGGCGTCGCGCGAGGGGCGTTGTCGCCCGGTGTAACCCCGGCACACATGACGCTATCCTCAAGTACAAAATTGGGTTAACCTCATTTTGAGTGACTGAGAGCCATGGTGGGAGATTCCAAGACAGTAGGTGTTCGTGCCATTTCGCTTTTCAGCGGCTGCGGGGGGTCGGACCTTGCCTTGATCGGGAGGGGCTACGATGTCGTATGGGCCAACGACGTCTGGGAGCCGGCTTGTCAAACATATGAGTCGAACTTGGGTTCAGGGAAGATCGAATGTGGCGACGTTGCCAAGTACGATAAATTCCCCGCAGCCGAACTTCTCGTTGGCTGCTATCCGTGCCAGGGCTACACTCAAGGTGGAAAGCGTGACTGGGGAGCGCCGGTCAATTTTCTCTATCGGCAATTCGACCGAGCATTGCGAAGCATCAAGCCGCTTGCATTCATCGTTGAAAATGTGAATGGAATGGCTTACGGGGAAAGCCGTGCACTGCTCGACAATCAACTTCGCCGCTATCGGTTGGCGGGGTATCAAGTCAAATGGGCTGTCATGAATGCCAGGGACCACGGCGTCCCCCAAAACAGGCGGCGCGTGTTCTTAGTCGGTGTAAAGTCCAGCTCGGATTTCGAGTACAACTTTCCGGCTCCGACCCGCGGCGAATCAAATCCGTTGCTTCCATTCGTCACCCAAAAAGCAGTCCTTGGTTCGCTTCCTGAATGGCCAACGGGAGAGTTCAACGACGAGCCTTTTCATTGGTACTACATGTCTCGCCGCAGGCGACACGATTGGGACGAACCCAGCCCTTGTATAGTCGGGCACTGGCGGCATGTGCCTCTGCATCCAATGAGCCCGCCTCTAAGGAGAATTCATACGGACAAGTGGGAATTCGAATCCAGGGGAAGAGCAAGGCGTCTCGCTTACCGCGAGTGCGCCGCCATTCAAGGTTTTCCGGACACATTTAAGTGGGATAACGGGACGGTGAGAGACAGGTTCCAAATGATTGGAAATGCAGTGCCGCCACCACTTTTCGCGGCCGTCCTGAGCGGCCTTGACGATCTATGGACTAAGCCAACGCGAGGTTCATCGCATTTGCGCGCTGGGCGGTAACCCAAGTGGCTGCATCGGCAACAGAGTCCGGGGCAAACTCACAGATTCGGAACCTGTCGAACGTCAGGCTCGAGGACGACAGCTTTCTCAAGCGCGCATCCTCATCCATTGGAAATGGGACCGCGAAGAACGTTATGTGCACGCTTCGATGATCATAGCGGAAAAATGTCCACCAAAGAGTAGGCTGTACCTCCATGCCTTTACGCTTCCAGTCATGCCTTCCCGTCGCGCAGTTGCCCAATGCAATGAATCGGGGGTAAAGGTCGTCTTTAAACGACTTGACCACGAGTACGTCCCATCCAGCGTCGCCGCCGCCGGGAGCGGCGTCTCTCAATTTTTCGCCAAGGTTCGGTATCAAGCCGATCACCTTATCGAGAAGATCCCCATAGGTCGGAACTTCATCCGTACGCCAAGGTGCTCCAATTCTCAGGCCCACCCCGCCGAAAAACTTTGTGGCCGCATCCCTCACAATGGTTTCGAACTGCTGCGCCCTCTGCTCGTTTTCGATCTCCGAAGCGGGCAAATGACTGAGGGCAAGGCAAAATAGGTAAGTTGTATTTTGCGGTGCCTGATGGTTGACATCCAGCTTGTTACCGTCACATGCGAACGGATAGGCCTCACCTAGCAGTCGTTGCCTGGCTACAAATTCGTCGATGACATTCTGTGCGAGTACTTCCGTGTCCTGCTCGGAGGAGTCGTCCAACACCGCGTCTAGCTCCTCCTTGATGGAACTTACGGAAGTTGGCCTTTCGCCCGCCCAAGTCTGCAGCTCAAATATGTCCGCGATGTCTTCAATCTTCTTCATGTCTGTCGAGACATCCGCCCGGTGTTGAGTTTGAGCTTCTCTACAGCCCGATCTAATGCGTCGATAGCGGACACAATCTTGGGGTCGTCTTTCACGTCGAAAATTTTCGTGAGGCATTCTTCGATTGTGAATGCTGCGCCCAAAAGCTTCTCGCTTATCTCACCTGCGTTATATTCTGTGTAAAGAAGAGCCGCATCCAGATTTCGCTTGCTACGGAAATGCTGAAGGCCGCCCGGACTCGATAGAACAGCGTCCAGTTTCTGCTGTGCGCGACTGTTGACCAACGGTGGCAACTTCTTGGTGCCGATAGTCCAGCTAACAAACTCTCCGAGCTCTCCGAGGTGGTCGTTCGGCACTGGGGCATCGGTGAGTTGCTCTGACTCAAGGGCAAGGAACTTCTGCACCTCTTGGCTGCCCAGCAGCGTATAGAAGGTACCGAAATACCTCTTAGTCGCAGCCTTGGAGGGATCGAACGCTCCGATCTTTTCCGCCTGCTTGAGCGTCAAATAAGCGATCAGCCATCGGCGCAATGTGGGCAGTGTCGTCCCCAGACGCTTCGCAAATCTCGACAGGCTTTCATTCGAAAAGTCGCCCTTGCACCGCTCCAAAACAAACCGAGCTTTAGCTTCTGGGGACCACTCACGCGTTGCTGTCACGTGCTTGTAGCCGAGATAGGCTTCGAGTTGGTCATCATCCCAGCCAGTTTGAACCGTCACCTGTTTAACGGAAACGGCGACATTTGCCGAAAGGGTGGGAGCGTTTGGCTCGGCCTGACCGTCACCTATCTTTTGTCCATTGAGTATCTTCAGTGCGGCAAGGCGCCGATTGCCTTCAATTACATAGAACTTGCCTGCGACCTCGGCGGGCTTTGCGATTATCGGATCACCTTCAATAACGCCGGAGGACGCGATCGAATTCAGCAGATCATCGATCCCAATTTCATCCACAAGAAATCGGAAAATCTCCTTTTCCGAGGGGCCGACTTCGCTTGGCAAGCGGGGATTATGCGGGTCAAATAGGAGATTCTGGACTTCAACGAGCTGGGTTGAGATGGGCATGGCGTCGCAACGATTGTAAACTATCCGTCGATGACTGGAGCTTTTGCAAATACGCCTGCTTCACGCCGTGACAATATGCGCGCCGTACGCTCTCGCGGCAACCGCTCGACGGAGCTTCGGCTGCTCGGGGCGATGGTGCAGAGGAGCATTTGCGGATGGACACTTCACCCGAAGGAAGTGTTTGGAGTGGAGTACACGGATACGGCTGGCCGTTCCGTGATCAGCGCACCCAATTTTGGAGTGAATGGAAGCACGATTTCCGCTTCTGGGATGACGACGCCCTATATGCTTACCTGGACCCCCCAGGCATACAGTGGTTATTCACTGAATGAAAATGAATCCAACACATCCGGGCAATGTCCAACTGGGGCATTTGGGACCGGCGCGCAGAATCAGCCAGCGATTACAGAGATCAGCCTTCCCAATGGTCGGTCTTATCAATTCACATACGACCCGCAATACGGAACCTTGAGCAAGGTAACGTATCCGGCCGGGGGCTCGATCTCGTACACCTATGGCATAAACCCATTGTCCTCGTCAGTGACCTTCAATGGAAAGGGACAGTATTTTGAAAACCCAACGGGCTCGCCCGAGCCTGTAATTCCATTACCTAACGCCTGCGGCGCCGAGGTGGACAATGTCGTAGTCGCGCATCGATATGTCTATTTTAGTGGAGGCACCCTCGCCCAGCAGCAGGACTTCAGCTATGGCCCCACTACCTGGAATGGCATGCTTTGGACCAGCAAGACGACGACCGTGAAAACCACCGATTGGTTAAGAGGAGGGACGGCCTTTAATACGGTTTATACCTACGCCGGACTGATGGGCGGCAACAGTACGGCGTCTTCCCCGGTAGCCGTAGAAACAAGCATTGTGACCTACGATACCAACGGCACGGTTTTGAAAACGGTCACGAAGGGCTGGTACGACCAGTTTGAATTGGCGTGCGAAGTAGACACGGTTGGTCCTTCGGGACCATCGACCGCCACTTTCTACACCTATGGCCCCGGCCTCCAGATTACCGACAAGAAGGAATACGACTTTGGTTTGGTAACCGCCGCGTCGTGCCCAGGATTTTGGGGAATCTCGGCCTCGCAGCCTACGGCACCTTCACAACCAACGATAACTCCTTCCCGTGAAACAAAGATCGCGTATCAGGCGTTCGGGAAGACTGTATTCCCAAACAACATCGTTGGCGTCCAGCCCACTTCAAGCCTCTTTGATCGCCCCTGCCAGGAAATTGTCTACAATTCGTCAGGAACCCGTGTCTCCGAGACGGACTACCTCTACGATGGCGGGACNNCGGCATCCAAATTGAGCCGGGGCAACGTAACGGAAAAGATCAACCGCTGCTTTCCACTGGCGCCAGCAACGCAATCCTGCCAGGACTCAACCACAACCTACAGCTACGACGAGACAGGCCAACTGCTGTCGAAGACCGACCCATGCGGCAATTCCTCTTGCAGTGACATCGCCAGTGCCGGCGCGGGATATACCACGACCTACTCTTACACGGATCAGTCCAACGGTGAGCCGAATGCCGCCGGCAACTCGAACGCGTATGTAACAAACATCAAGTTCCCAGCGGTGAACGTCGCCCACCAGGAGAACTTCTATTACAACTACGAAACCGGATACGTCACGAGTTCAGCGGACGAGAACGGACGGTCTACAGCCTATGAATACGTCGATCCGCTGAACCGGCCAACCCAGGTGAACGATCCCGACGGCGGCGAAACGACCATTTCTTACAACGATTCAGTCCCCAGCGTCACAACATCGAAAGTTGTGAACTCATCAAATACCCTGGAAACGAGTGTCGCCACCATGGACGGGATGGGGCACGTCACTGAGACTGAACTGACCTCAGATCCTGACGGCGCAGACATTGTGAATACCACGTATGACGGGATGGGCCGCGTCTGGACGAAAACCAATCCGTACCGCTCCACGTCAGATCCGACATACGGGATCGCCACCCTTTACTATGACGCGCTGGGCAGGCAAATCAAGGAAATCGAAGCGGACCAAACCAGCGTTCTCCAAACCTGCTATAACGGAGTCGCTTCAACGCCTTCGGTTGCAAATTGCAGTTCCCTGATAAGCCCAAACTCGACAGCAGGAAGCGTGACGGGTACCTGGGTGGATTCGACAGATGAGAACGGCAATCACTGGCAGCGTGCCTCGGATGCCTTTGGCAGGCTCACTCAAGTCGTGGAACCGAGCGGAGCGGCACAGGCTCCGAGCATGATCACGAAATACAATTACGATGGTCTGAGCGACTTGGTTTCCGTTACGCAGAATGGCATCAGCGGCACAGACATCGCTCGCACGCGCAGCTTTACGTACGACAGTCTTGGGCAACTGCTCCAGTCGTACAATCCAGAGACCAGCTACGTCTGCTATGGGACGACCGCGGGCGCAGCCGCCAATGGCAGCAATTGCACACCCGGTTACGATGTCAACGGCAACCTGGGCGCAAAGACGGACGCGCGGGGTGTAACGGTCAGCTACAACTACGACACTCTCAACCGATTGTTTCAAAAGACGTATAGCGCTGGATCGACGAGCACCAGCGACCCGACAGCGTGCATGCAATACGACGTCGCGGGCTCGGCTTCCCCCGATGCCAATCCAATTGGCAACCTGACGATGGAGTGGACCCAGACCGCCGGTTCAACATGCTCGGGACCGAACAAGCCTCTGAGCGCACCGCCCACAACAGCGGTCACCAGCACCGAACTTTCCCACGATGCTATGGGGCGGACCGCCGGGGAGGCGCAGTGCCCGCTGACCGCCAATTGCACAACTCCGTATTCCTTCAACTACACCTACGATGTTGCTGGTGACGTCATCGGCGCAAACAACGGTATTCCTGGCACGTCAACCACACTGCCACCCGTAAGCTGGGGCAGCATCTTTGACGGAGCTGGGCGACTTGATCACACCTGGATTCAGAGCCAGCCTTCATCCTGGAGCACGAGTACATATTTGAGTGCGCCGACACTGGTGCAGGCAAATGCGAACACAGGCTACGACCCCCTCGGTCACCTGGTGAATGCCGGCCTGGGCATCTCCTCGGCCAACACCAACGGGGTGGTCAGCATTGCCCGGAAATACGGTCCGCGAGGCTGGATCAACACCGAAACGGATAACGGGAAAACCTCACCCGGTTCCGGCTATGCAAGCGCCACATTTACCTTTGCCGGGACGGAACAGTCCGCAACGGTCAGCGGGGCGCTTGTCTACGATAAAGGCGTTTTTACAGTTGAAATCGAAGATGGCATCAACAGTTGTGATCAAAATGTGGATTACAGTCAAGGATCGACGACTGGGCTCCTGGGGCAGACTCTCGCAGACACACTGAACATCAACTGCGCGGGCCTTATAACGGCAAATGCCCAGGGCGCGGTGGTCACCGTCACGTCAGTCGTTCAGGGAGCATCGTTCGACTACAGGATCCAGGCTGTCTTGCAGACATACAAACATATGGACTTCTCATCTCC
>PLPU01000554.1:5423-6386 GCA_003159975.1 Acidobacteriaceae bacterium | reverse complement strand
GAAGGGGGCGACCCGGCGCAAGACCTGAAAGGGCACAGCTATCCTGGAACCGCTCTAATTGACTTCGGGAAGCAGCGCCCAACTCCTGCCTGCCGCTCCGCACCAATTACACTTGGGTCTGTGAAGGCTCGTATCCATCCCGTCCAGCCCAGCCGCAAGGAGTTCCTGGCGCTCGCCAAAGAGCACACCCTCGTCCCCGTTTGCCGCACCCTGACCGCCGACCTCGAAACGCCGGTCTCCGCTTTCCTGCGCGCGGCCTGGCCTGAGCGCGAGTGTTTCCTGCTGGAGTCTGTCGAGAACGGCGAGCAGGTGGGCCGCTACACCTTCATCGGGCTGGCACCGTTCAAGCGCATCGTGTCCCGCGGACGCGCCATCACCATCACTGAAGGCAAAAAAGTCACTCACACCGAGGACGACATCTTCGCCGTGCTGCGCAATGCACTCGGCGGTCACAAACCGGCCCGTCTCCCAGGCCTGCCTCCCTTTACCGCCGGCGCCGTTGGCTTCTTCTCCTACGACGCGGTCCGCCAGATCGAGCGCCTGCCCTCCCTCGCCAAGGACGAACTCGGCGTTCCCGACGCTTGCCTGCTCTTCTTCGACGAGGTACTGGCCTTCGACCACGTACGCAAGCAGATCTGGCTGGTGGTCACCGCCGACGTCACCCGCGGAAAGCCCGCCGACGCCTATTTGAATGCCGTCAAGCGCCTCGACAAACTTGAAATGCGTCTCGGCCGCCCGCTCCCCACACTGGCCCGCCGCAACGCCAGCGGCAAGCTCCAGGTAAAGCACCGCACCAGCAAGAAGAACTTCATCTCCGCCGTTGCCCGTACCAAGGAGTACATCGCCGCGGGAGACGTCTTTCAAGCCGTCCTGTCGCAGCGCTTCGATGTCGAACCAGGCGCGGACAGCTTCCAGGTCTATCGCGCCCTGCGCACCGTGAACCCCAGCCCGTATATGTTCTTC
>PLPU01000554.1:1579-5329 GCA_003159975.1 Acidobacteriaceae bacterium | reverse complement strand
ACGACGAGAAAGAGCGCGCAGAGCACGTCATGCTCGTCGACCTGGGCCGCAACGACGTCGGCCGCGTCAGCGAGTTCGGCAGCGTGAAAGTCGACCGCCTCATGTTCGTCGAGCGCTACTCGCACGTCATGCACATTGTCAGCACCATTGAAGGCCGCCTCAAGCCGGAACTCACCGCCGTCGACGCGCTCCGCGCCTGCTTCCCTGCCGGCACGCTGAGCGGTGCCCCCAAAGTCCGCGCCATGGAGATCATCGAGGAGCTCGAGCCGGCGCGCCGCGGCACTTACGGCGGAGCAGTTCTCTACGCCGACTTCTCCGGCAATCTCGACTCCTGCATCGCCATCCGCTCCATGCTCGCCACCGGCGGCAAAGGTTACGTGCAAGCCGGCGCAGGCATCGTAGCCGACTCGGTCCCCGAGCTCGAATACCAGGAGTCCATCAACAAAGCCCAAGCCGTAATCCGCGCCATCCAGCGCGCCCGCGAACTGTAAGACGCAGATGAGAGATTGCAGATGGCTGTAGGCCGTAGCCGCCTATTCGCTGCCAAAGTTGGAGGCTATTCGGCTGGCCGTATCGCTAGCGCGTCCATGCCTCAATTCTCCAAAAAGGAGAACCGGATAGCCGTGCTGCTCCGGCGAGGAAGATCACGCCAAACACAAAAACTCCTGCCGCGACCGGCCATCGGCCCTCTGCCACATCCATGCATACATCAAGCAATTGAATGAGTCCGACGAGAACCATCATGTTTCCGAGGGCGCGCCTGGCTCCAATCAGCAGGAGCGCCACAAGCATGAATGCGATCGCCAGGTTGCGAGCGACCAGGTATCCCGCATAAATATGCACAGCGCCGTTGATCTCATCGTGGGGTGAAACAAGCATGGCCGGTTGCACCAGTGCGACAACTGCACCCATGGCGGTGAGGCCAGCGCCAAGAATCACAACGACGCGCAGCCACCAGGCGATGGATTGATTTGTACGGGCAACCGGTGTCGCAATTGGGTCCCTTGCGCCGTTCCATTCTGACATTACGGACCTCCGCCAGCATGCCAGAAGGATCGGCTGCCAGTTGAACTCAATACGGGAGAGTCTGCTTCACAGTTCCTTGATTTTCATTCCGCGCCAAATATCTTGCGGAAGAAGCTGCCAATCTTGCTGAAAAATCCGGGTTTCTTCTTCACCGCGGGCGGAGTAGCCTGCGGATTCGCAGCCGTGGTGGCAGCCGCCGGGACATCTGTCTTCGCAGCCTCAGCAGTCTGCGGCGCACGCTCCGCACTGTTGTAAGTCAGCGTCTCTGTTGTCTGCGCAGGAGTGCCGCGCACACCGGAAGCGCTGGCAGCCGGAGCAGGCAGCGGCGCCAGCCCCTCGCTCTGTGCCAACGGAAACTCATTGCTCTGCGCAGGCACCGGCGGCGGACAGCCGCACGGCTCTTTCTCCTGGTCCACCACCGCCTCCAGGCTGCCGTGCTGAAACATCACCCGCTGCCCCGGCTGCACGCGGTACGCACCACCCTCAAACACGCTTGAAACCAGTACATACGACACGTTCACGCCTGCGTTATCCACGCAGGTATCGCCCTGCGCGCCCAGACGCACCTTCACCTCCGCCGCGCCGGGACCGCCGATGAGGATGCGAAAATCCGGCGTGAGCAGGATGTCTGAATTGTGCACCGACGCGAAGCTCATCTCAACGGCGCCATGATCCATGGCCATCAGCAGGCCGGGCACTTCGCCGGTGGGCACGCTGGAGTCCGACGCCAGCTTGACCGTAGTCGAAGCGCACACGCGCAGCATGCCCCGATGCGGCAGCGTGACCTGAGTGGTTTCCGTTCCCGACGTCACCGACCCGCTGGCGGCGATGATAGCCTTCCCGTTCGTAACCTCCATCGAGCCCGTCACCTTGGCCGCGGCATCTGGATTCTTGTTGTTCAAGGGGACAACCGCAATCGGACCGGATTCGGAGGTGAGTGTCTGTGCCGCTGGAGCAGCCGGAGACTGCGCCCCAGGCGACGCTTGGGCCGCCGAAGCCGCCTGTGCGCAAAGTGCCGACGCCTCACAGAAAGCCACAAACAAAAGCAGCAATCCTCTGAGGGCGGTTTGCCGCGCCTGTCTCCCGACCCGCCGTCCGACTCGTCTTCGCATTCCTGCCAGCTCTTGCATTGCGGCTACATTTCCAAAAAATTGCGAATCATCTGCCGGCCACCCTCGGTCAGCACGCTCTCAGGGTGAAACTGCACGCCCTCGACGGGCAGCGTGCGGTGGCGCAGCCCCATAATCACGGAGCCAATCTTGCCCCCAGCCCCGTTCTCCGAGGTCCGCGCCGTGACCATCAATTCTCCGGGCAGCGATTTCTCCTGAACAATTAGCGAGTGGTAGCGTGTGCAGGTCAGCGGCGTCGGCAGCCCTGCAAAGATTCCCTTGCCGTCGTGCTCCACGCGGCTCGTCTTGCCGTGCATCAGGTGGTCGGCACGCACCACATCGCCGCCAAACGCCTCGCCGATGGCCTGGTGCCCAAGGCAAACGCCCAGAATCGGCGTCTTCCCAGCCATGTGCCGAATCAGCGGAACCAGAATCCCCGCCTCGCCCGGCGTACACGGCCCCGGCGACAGCAGAATGCGCTCCGGCTTCAGCGTCTCCACCTCCTCCACCGTCAGCTCGTCATTGCGATACACCTCGACCTTCGCCCCCAGCTCCCCCAGGTACTGGACCAGGTTGTAGGTAAACGAATCGTAGTTGTCGAGGACAAAGACCATGCTCTCCAGTGTAGATGAATTCTCACGGAGTGCGCAGTGCGGGCCTCAACCGAGGGAGCAGTGGCATTCATGCCCTTAAAACATGCTCCCCAATCGACCGGCCTTCAGGGCCGGCCACATGCCGCCCGTGTTGCACGCCCCGCCCCAATCTGCAAAACTGGCCTTGGTCAAAAAACAATGGTCCTTCACTTTCTGATTCAAGGCCGGGTGCAAGGCGTAGGCTTCCGCTGGTATGTCCACCGCGAGGCCAGCGAGCTCGATCTGCGCGGCTGGGTCCGCAACACCGAAGACGGCGACGTCGAAGTGGTGGCCCACGGCGAGGAGGCCGACCTCGCCGAGCTCCGCGCCAGCCTCCGCCAAGGCCCCCGCGGCAGCCGCGTCGACCGCCTGATCGAGCACTACCTCGACGAAAAAGAAGCCGAAGGCCTCAGCTCGTTCCGAATCGAAGGAGCGTGGTAAAAGCAGGGAACACGGATCAGAAACAACCCACGGTAGCCTTGAGTTCATCGGATTCTGACGGGAGGGCGTCCGCCCTATTCCGAGTCCCTCAGTCCCTTAGTCCCTTAGTCCCTTGTTCCCTTGTTCCCTGATCCCTGCTTCTATAATTGACGTATGCCCGAAGCAAGCAAGCCAATCAACGTTGAAGCATTGAAGGAGTTGGTGCGCACGGTGCCCGACTTTCCCAAACCCGGAATCCTGTTTTACGACATCACCACCGTGCTCAAAGACAAAACCGGCTTTGCGCAACTGATTGACGCGCTGGCGGCGCACTACATCGCCCTCAAAATCGATCTCGTCCTCGGCATCGAGGCCCGCGGATTCATCTTTGGCCCTGCACTGGCCTATCGCCTCAACGCCGGATTCGTCCCGGTGCGCAAGCCGCGCAAATTGCCCGCTCCCGTGGCCCGCGTGACCTATGACCTCGAATACGGAACTGACACCTTAGAAATTCACCTGGATGCCATTCAGCCCGGCCAGCGCGTGGTGCTGGTGGACGACCT
>PLPU01000554.1:0-1573 GCA_003159975.1 Acidobacteriaceae bacterium | reverse complement strand
GCGAACGCTTCCCCGAATACGACGTCTTCAGCCTGCTGCATTACGATGAATAGACAGGCACTTCGAGGCGCGCATTCACCACAAGCAGCTCAATAGGCCTGGAAAATCTGGCATTTGAAATAGGCTCTTTGCCACATTTTGGGCAAAAAAATCGCTGTTTCTTAAAGTCAGAGGTTTGTTATATTCATCTGGCATACACGGCCTCACTCCTACATCTACAGAGGTGACCATGCGTCGGATGATTCTACTTGCATTCTGTTTGTGCTCACTCGCCTTCCCGGCGTGTGCGCAGTCGACTCAGCCTGCAACATCGACAGCCTCCCTCGACAGGCGGGCGACGATCCTCTATCAGCAAAAGAGATTTGCCGAGGCATTTCCCCTATACCTGAAGGCGGCGACCAGAGGCGACGTAAACGCGCAATTGTCGGTAGCAGATATGTATTTTTGGGGGAAGGGCGTAACCCAAGATTTCGCAAAGGGCATGTCCTGGTGCCAGAAAGCGGCGGATAGAGGAGATGCTCGCGCCGAGATGAAGTTAGCAGGCCTCTACGGCGCGTCTGAAAACCCGGCACACGACCCTGCACAAGCGCTCCTTTGGGCCCAGAAGGCGGCGATGACAGGAGATATGCAAGCCGAGGACATGTTAGCAGGGTGGTATCTCGGGATAGTACCCGGGATAGCGTCGGATTACCAGTCGGCCATGCTCTGGTTCAAGAAGGCAGCCGCTCAGGGCAGCGGCCACTCTATGGTTGAAATCGCGTGGATGTACCAGGAAGGCCTCGGGGGCCAACAAGATACGGCACAGGCCCGCGCTTGGTATCACAAGGCCATAGTTGCAGGCTGTCCAAACGCAGGATGTCCAAATGCAAAAAGACAACTCGCCCGTATGGACGCGGCAGCTACGGCGTCAACTCAGCAAAGGCAATCCGCCCCTGCCGCCGCACCCTCAAGCTACCAAGCCGCCCAATACCCTACCGGGCAGGGCACCTGTGCCGTAGTTTGGGAAGCAATCACCAGCGACGCGCAGGCAGGAACCCATAAGCTCTTCGGAGCTGCATGGTCACGCTCCACACTGGAGGACGCTAAAGCAGCGGCAAGAACTGAGATCGGTAACCACATCAACGGCGCCTCGATTTTCAGGCTGACGGACTCGAATGCCGAAGCGTTTGGCGACGGTATGATTCAGCCTTTGGCAAGCGGCTGTGGCAATCCCCACGGCGCTGTCGTCGCCAAGCTGAAAAAGTACAACGGCCAAATGCTAGGAAACGGCATCTATGACGTGATTGCCGCCAATCTCGCAGGAACAACCAATGAAGCAATCTCGAACGCAACCGCTCGCTGCCAGCAGATAGGCGGCGGCGGAGATACCGACGAGGTTTGCACTGTGATCGTGCAATGGTAGACATCATCCCGCTCGTCGCATGGCCGTGGGCAGATTTATAACCGTCCAGAACTGTGGGCATTCCGGGTCAAATTAGTGATCTTCCACCGCTACGTCCACCAATTCCCCTTGCCCCGCACCCTCCTGAAACATCTGTGCATCCGCAAAACGGTATCCCACGTAAACATCCGT
>PLPU01000518.1:0-5827 GCA_003159975.1 Acidobacteriaceae bacterium | reverse complement strand
TTATCCAGATGAGTTATCAACCGGATGCAAAACGGTATGACGGAAAAGTGTTCAGACGGTGCGGACGATCGGGGATGGTATTGCCTCCGATATCGCTCGGATTGTGGCAGAACTTCGGTGGGGTCGATGTTTTCGAGACCGGTCGGGCTGTAATCAGGCGTGCCTTCGATCGAGGCGTGACGCATTTCGACCTGGCAAACAACTATGGTCCGCCGTATGGGTCGGCTGAGGAGAATTTCGGAGCGATTCTGAGGAAGGATCTTCGCACTCACCGAAATGAGCTGGTGATCTCAACGAAAGCAGGATGGGATATGTGGCCGGGTCCCTATGGCTTGGGTGGTTCGCGGAAGCATGTGCTTGCGTCGCTGGACGAAAGCTTGCAGCGCATGGGCCTCGAATATGTCGACATCTTGTACTCCCACCGGCCGACAACGGATGTTCCACTGGAAGAAACGATGGGCGCGCTGGCGCAGGCAGTGCGCCAGGGCAAGGCTTTGTATGTGGGCATTTCGTCGTATAGTCCGGATCGGACGCGCGAAGCAGCTCAGCTTCTGAAGAGCGAAGGCGTGCCGCTGTTGATTCATCAGCCGTCCTACTCGATGCTGAACCGCTGGGTGGAGAAAGAGCTCCTCGGCACGCTGGAGGAGCTGGGCGTGGGCTGCATCGCGTTTTCTGCCCTGGCGCAGGGACTGCTGACGAACAAGTATCTCAATGGGGTGCCCGAGAATTCGCGCGCCACGGGAGAAGGTTCGTTTCAGAAAGAGTTCCTGAGCGAGGGAAACCTTAAACGAGTGCGTGCTCTCAACGAGATTGCGGGCGGACGCGGACAGTCGCTGGCACAGATGGCGATCGCGTGGGTACTGCGCGACAAAAGGATAACTTCGGCGCTGATCGGGGCGCGAAATGTGGAGCAGCTCAACAACTCGCTCGATGCGTTAAAAACGCTGCAGTTCACGGATTCAGAGCTGAATGAGATTGATCGCCATGCACAAGACGGGGCGATTGACATCTGGGGAAGCGCCCGCAAGGGGGCGGTGCAGGAAACACAATTCAGCGTGACGTAAAAAGTCCCGACTGGGCGCAGCGAACATTCTTGATGGCGGCTAATACCAACACATAATTGCCGTCCTTGTAACTCCGCGCTAGTATTCTAGTGTAGATTTCCGAGTTAGCGTCGCAAGAAGAGAAAGGACAATGTCATGTGTGCGCAGCAGATCCTGAATCTGGTACCCCCATTCACCCGCGAGATAGCCGTGCAGAAAGTCCGGAAGGCAGAGGATGGATGGAACTCGCGCGATCCGCAGAAGGTTGCTCTGGCATATACGATAGACAGCCGCTGGCGCAATCGCGCTGAGTTCGCTACTGGTCGAGAAGAGATCGTCAAAATCCTGACGAGGAAGTGGCAGCGAGAATTGGATTATCGGCTGATCAAGGAACTCTGGGCTTTTGATACAGACCGCATTGCAGTGCGCTTCGCGTATGAATGGCATGACGATTCCGGCAATTGGTATCGCTCCTACGGGAATGAAAACTGGGAGTTCGACGAGGGCGGCATCATGCATCATCGCTATGCCTGCATCAATGACTCGCCGATCAAGGAATCCGATCGCAAGTACCACTGGCCGCTGGGACGAAGGCCCGACGATCATCCGGGGCTCTCTGAGCTAGCCCTTTAGAGAATGGGCGCACCGAGTCAGAAGCATATCGTCAACTACGGAGGAAGCTCCATGCACATGCACGACTGGAATACTTATCGCCAACAACTCGCCGATGGAGTGTCGGGACTCGCCAAGCTTAGCCCTGACACTGTCAAGGGCTATGTGATATTAAGCGGCGCTGCTCAAAGGACAGGTCATATCGATGGTAAGACCCGCGAACTGATTGCCCTGGGAGCCGCAATCAGCCTGCGATGCGATGGCTGCATTGCCGTTCATAGCGCTGCCGCGCGAAAGAATGGCGCAACCAGGGAAGAGGTCGCCGAGGCTCTCGCTATCGCGATCGGTATCAATGCAGGCGCCGCGCTGGTTTATTCGGTCCGCGCGCTTGACGCATTCGACACTGAATAGAAGAATCGGCAACAAATGAGCAGGGTCTTTGAAATTCCGCGTCACGGATAACTCGCAATGCCCCCTCTTCAACCGGTTCTTATCGCTGCCCGGTGAGGGTTTTCAGGACGCCTTGCAGTGTTTCCTTACCCTTACGAGAGCCGGTTTCTCCGCCCTCGAATTCGATCCAGCCCTCGTTAAAGCCGTCGAGCATCCGGATGCGGGGTGTGGGGTTCTTCATGCCTTGAGATTCGAAGAGGGACTGCCAGGTGTCGCGCGGGACTGCTTCCATCGTGATGGCATGACCCAGCAAATCAGAAAACGTGGCAGCTATCTGATTGGGTGTGACACGGGTAGGGCCTTCGAGTTCAACGACTCGGTGGCCAACCCATTCTTCCTGAAGAAGCCTGGCGGCGGCCTGAGCGATGTCCGCGGTGGCGACCATGGGGACGCGCTTGTCGAGAGGTTGGAGGAAGCTGGGGATGACACCTTTGTCGCGGGCAGATGCAACATCCCAAGCTGCGTTTTCCATGAACCAGGCTGGGCGCAAAAAGGTGATGGGGATGGGCAGCTGACGCAAGGCCTTCTCGATGATGGTGTGTGAGGTGAGCAGGTTGGATTCGGTGGCCTGGGCGCCTACGGTCGAAAGGTATACAACCCGGCCTGGATGCGATGCAGTGAGCGCGGATTTCAGCGCCGCGGCAGTGGCGTGAGCCTCGGGAAAGCCAGCAAGCGGGTCGAAGTTGGGTGGGACAAGAATGAAGACGGCTTCTGCCCCCTGGAAGGCAGCGGCCAGGGCAGCGGAGTCGTTGATGTCGGCCTGAGCGACTTCGCAACCTTGCAGTTCCCAGGGCCGGCCCTTGCGAATATCGCGGACTACTGCGCGAACGGGCTTGTGTTCTGCCAAGAGGGTGCGGGCGAGTTGGCTGCCGATTTTGCCGGTGATTCCTGTAACTGCGATCATGGTCCTCCTGAACTCCAAAAATCAATCCGCTGATATGATGCAGGAAGAGACACCAAGTATTCATACATCAATGCGATTGGACCCATGCTCAGGAGTCATGTTTTGATGGCTCCTGATGAAAGACCTTTAAGTGGGGTGCGTGTGCAAGCAGCGGTAAGGCTGCTGATCTTTTTGGATTCTCTGCCGGAGTTGACGCGGGTTCAAACTGCTTGGGGTGGGCTCTCAGACAGCGTAAATGTCATAGTCTCGGCCGGCGGATTGGTCTATCTCGCCGGGAGCGCGAGCCGTTCAGCCATCCTCACCAACTCGGCCAGGGAGCTGGCTTCCATCTTGCGCATAGCGTTTCCGCGATGGATTTTCACCGTTATCTCACTTATCCCAACGTCGGCCGCAATTTGCTTGTTCAATAGCCCGGTAACCACCAGGTGCATAACTTCGCGCTCCCGTGGTGTCAAGGAATCGAACCGCCCGCGAAGACTCGCCAACTCGGTTCTATCTTTGAGTCCGGTCCGAGCCTTCTCCATCGATCGTTGAACCGCGTTCAGCAGCTCCAGATGATCGATGGGCTTCGTGAGGAACTCCACCGCCCCGGCCTTGATGGCCTGCACGGACATGCGTATATCGCCGTGACCGGTAATGAAAATCGTCGGGATATCGATATTTGCCTTGACGAGCTCCTGCTGCAAATCCAAGCCGCTCACGCCAGGCAGGCGCACATCCAGGATCAGGCAGCCATGGTCGTCCGGGCTCCGCGCCTGGAGGAACTCCATCGCTGAACTGAAGAGCTTCACACGAAATCCAGCAGAACGCAACAAGCTGTCCAGCGCTTCGCGAATAGTCTTTTCGTCCTCTACAACAAAGACCGTTGGAGCATCTTGAGTCATCGAGTTCCATCCAAATACCGCATTGTCCGGACCTTTCGATCCGTCAAAGGAGCGGCAACAGCTTCAAAGCAGGAAGCTCACTCCACGTGGCAGCATGTTATTAATGATGCTACAATCTGGC
The DNA here is from genome assembly GCA_003159975.1 of Acidobacteriaceae bacterium. Lineage (GTDB taxonomy): Bacteria > Acidobacteriota > Terriglobia > Terriglobales > Acidobacteriaceae > Telmatobacter. The sequence goes on along the minus strand of PLPU01000518.1, from coordinate 1,813 downwards.
TGTCTGGAAGGCCGCTCGGCCGATTAATTCACAACCATTGAGGTTCGGCGCAAATGGCGGACAAGTTAAAATCGAGTCGCTCTGGCCAGTCAGGCTTGGAGTCCCGTGCCGGCGCCAATATGGATCCTACGCGGCCTATTGTTTTTGTGCTGGATGACGATCCTCGCGTCCGGGAGGCTCTTTCCAGCCTTCTTTCTTCTGCTGGGCTCCGAGTCGTGGCGTTTGCATCGGCGGCGGAATTCCTGAAGGCCAAGTCGCCCAACTCACCTGCCTGCCTAGTCCTGGACCTGCAGTTGCCGGATATCAGCGGCTTGGATCTGCAGCGGGAACTCGCAGAAGCTGGTGGACCGCCAATCGTCTTTATTAGCGGCCACGGCGACATTCCAACGTCGGTGCGAGCGATGAAGGCAGGAGCCATCGAGTTTTTGCCCAAACCCTTCAGCGATCAGGAACTGCTGGCGGCCATCGACAGCGCTATCGCCAAGGACCAAGAGGCACGGCGAAGCAGGGCGGATCTCGCTGAGCTTCGAAAGTCCTATGCGCGATTGTCGCCTCGGGAACGTGAAGTCTTGCCATTGATTGTGGCAGGCCTCACGAATAAACACACCGCCGCAAGACTGGGAGTTGCCGAGATCACCGTTCAGGTTCATCGAGCGCAGATCATGCGGAAGATGGCTGCGCCGTCATTGCCGGATCTGGTGAGAATGGCCGGCAAGCTAAGGATGTTTTAACTCTGACGATACCTATACGAAGACATAATAGACATCTCCTTACACGACCGCTACAGTAAGAACTGCGTGGTTGGTTGTAATTGAGTCGCTCGGGAAGACACATGGTAATTGTGGTTGATGACGACTTACAGGTTCGGGAAGCGCTCGAAAGCCTGTTGAAATCGGCCGAATTCAGCTCAGTGGCTTTCTCGTCGGCCGAAGACCTCTTGGAATCCGGTTCCCTCGCCGAAGCAAGCTGTGTCATCACCGACGTTCGCATGCCAGGTATGCAAGGTCTTGAATTGCAGCGCCGAATCAATCGCGAGTATCCCAAGTTGCCGGTGATCGTAATCACCGGCCACCGCGACGAGCAAACGAGACAAAGAGCACTGGCTGAAGGTGCTGCCGTTGTCCTCTACAAGCCTTTGGATCCCAATGATCTGTTTCACGCTCTTTACTCGGCTATGTCCGATTCCGAGAAGGACATCTGAAGCCGTGTTATGTGCAGTATGCCAGACCCGGTGAAACCGACCCGGAAGCTTCTCCGGTTGCGATCACGAGGAAGCTATGAAGATGGAGAACACGAAGGCAGGCAAGGGCGTTCTTCCTTTCAGCCGCCGTCAGTTCCTGCGCAGTGCCTCTCTTACAGCCGTAGCCACGGTTTCAAATGAAGTGCAGCCATTCCTTGCCTGGACACAGACCGGAACATCTGCTCCACCAATCCCGGTTGGGAACGTCGAGAGTCCAGATTACAGCATTGAGATCGCGGAGATCGAGTGGGAGCTTGCGCCCAAGAAGAAGCTTCGCACCACTGCCTACAACGACCAGATCCCCGGAAAACTTCTCCGCCTCACAGAAGGCAAACCTGTAACCATCGAGATCGTCAANNATGGAAGAGGGTTCGCCCATGATCGCTCCCGGCGGACGCACCCGAATCATCTTCAGGCCTAAGCCGTCCGGCCTTCACTGGTATCACACCCACGCCATGGCCAATCGCGACCTCAAGCGTGGTCTTTACAGCGGCCAGTATGGATTGCTGCACGTAGACCCGCTCTCCAATCCCGCTCGCTACGATCGGGAACAATTCCTGGTCCTGCACGATT
>PLPU01000438.1:3824-13008 GCA_003159975.1 Acidobacteriaceae bacterium | reverse complement strand
AGACATACACTCAAGTGGCTTTTCATCAAGAAAAAGCCACCTTTCTATGCACTCAAGAAGTCTATACTAATTCCGAAAATGCTCTGAAATGCGCCGGGCCGGACGGGTTGCCGCACAGGATCGTTGCCGCGACGGGCTCGGTTTTGACACCGCCCTCTCAAGTTGGTAGCCTTCATAAGGGCGCTTACGGCCGATTCAAGCCGCTTTCGGCCCTCCAGCAGCGTCCCCGTCGTCTAGCCCGGCCTAGGACACCGCCCTTTCACGGCGATAACACGGGTTCAAATCCCGTCGGGGACGCCAACAAAACAAAGAACTTAAAGAGCCCATCCACATCGAAGTCGTTTTCTGGTGACTCTGTGGTGACTATGTGACGACTAGCCAGACTCCTGTGCGATAAGACTCTTGCGTTCTCACCTTACGCAGCCGGGGGCTAGGAATGCTCTTTCTCAGGCCACCTAACAACGCGAACGATACTAGAGAATTCTGCCGTCAGTTCAATGAGGGTATTCTTCTCGACCTCGCGGCCAGCAGGCGTTCCCTTGGCCAGCGCGAGATGAGCTCGATCATCGTGGTCGTAACGGACGTACTCATTCAAAGGAGTCTCGCTTCCTGTCCAAAACTGAACAGTTTTTGTGTTCGCACGCTGCCATATTCGGGCGGGGTTTAGTTTGTCGATCCCAGAGAGACGGCAGGCGCCCGAGGAGATCGTGATATGGCCATACAGAATTCGGCGGTAGCGGTGTTTCGCTCCCATACTGAAGCGGATCAAGCGATCAAGGAGCTTCAACGCAGCGGAGTGGACATGCGTGAATTGTCGGTGGTCGGAAAGGGCTACCACACCGATGAACATGCGGTGGGCTACTACAACACAGGCGACCGCATGATGTATTGGGGCAAGATTGGCGCGTTCTGGGGAGGCTTCTGGGGACTTTTGTTCGGCTCCGCGTTTTTCTTTATTCCCGGCTTGGGTCCGATATTGGCGGCCGGCCCTGTGGTTGCATGGATCGTGGGAGCGTTGGAGGGGGCGGTGTTCGTCGGAGGAGTGAGCGTGTTGGGCGCTGGACTCTACAGCATGGGAATTCCCAAGGACAGCATCGTGAAATACGAGGCAGCGCTCAAGACAGATCAATTCCTCCTGATCGTCCACGGAACGGCCGAAGAGGTTGCAAAGGCGAGAGACATCATCAAGACTATGCACCCTTCGGAACTGGACATACATGCAGGCGAAGTTGCGGAACCGGTAACAGCGTAGGAAAGACAAGAAGATGGAATAGGCCGTTGCTCGCCAATTCAACTGAATCGCGGCCGAACAAGTCGCTCCGCATCTTGAGAGACTCTTGTCATGCCGGCCCTTCCACCACAGGAGGAATATGCTGCACGACCTGAAAGACCTGATGGGTTCTTCCGTCATTGCGACGGACGGCGAAATGGGAATTATCAGCAATTTTCTCCTTGATGACCGTTCCTGGGCGATTCACTACCTGGTGGTCCGCGTGGGTACCTGGTATAAACGCCGAGATGTGGTTCTTCCGATTGCGGCAGTCGAACAGCCCGATTGGGCGAAGCGGATTCTCCAGGTCCGCTTGACGAAAGAGCAAGTGCGCGATAGTCCCCATGTCGATACCGAAAAGCCCGTCTCTCGCCAGCAAGAGATCGCGATGGAAGAATACTGGGGGAAGATGGCCTATTGGGCATATACCCAGTTGGAACCAGGAACCCCGACGCCAACCGGAAGGAAATTTCCTGTTCGAACCAGGGAAGATCCGGATCTCCGCAGCGTGGTGAACTTGATCGACTACCAGGTTTGGGCTACGGACGGTGAGATTGGGCGCCTGGAAGGATTCATCATGGACGAGGCCTCCTGGCATCTCGGCTACCTGGATGTGAAAGCTGGAGAATGGCTTCTCAGCCGTTCCTTGTTGATTCCTACTCGATGGATAAAGTCCGTCTCATGGGCTTCTCGCCGAGTGAATTTACATCACAGCAAGGATGGGATTTAAGCTCGGTTCATAGGCTGAGCGAGGGCTCCGTCAGACCAACTAAGCCTCGATGATCCTCCGCATGGCCTTCGTCTTGCCGTCAGCGCACCGTCCCCTTCAATTCACCTTATTGCTGGGGCGGTAATTCTTAGCTGCTCCTCAAGAACGCACGATACAAGAGCGACCTTAAACTCGGAAAGATTCCTGAAGACATTCTCGCCGGGGAGTTGCAGGAGAAACTTGGGGCGCCGGCTATTTCCCTGGCTGCGCAGCGCGTTCCGCCATTTCCCTTTCGACGCAAGCCAAATCACACGTGACCGGTCAAAGCGCAACGCTTACGCCGGAATCTATCTATGATGCTCCCCGTCGACAAATTCCAGCACAACGAGTCCCTGTGCGGGGATTGTGACGCTGATCCTGCCATCATGCAGCGGAAACAGCTCCGCGGGACTCAGCCTGCCCGCCGCGCGCAACTGCTTGATCTGCTCCCTGCCTGGCGTGGCGGGCCTCCCCATCGCATCAAACGTTTTTCCCGCATCTGCGCACGCGGATACTGGCTGAGAGAAGCCGGGTGGACAACCGACGGCCCTTCATACGAAATACCGCTCCGCTTCGCAGATGAAGCGGGCGAGCATACGCGTATTTTGCATTCCATTTGAACGCATGCAAGGGTATATACAATCATCTCGGATGAGGCAATGTACCGAAAGGAACAAATAAGGAGGGAATATCCCTTGCAGAATCATAAAGTGGGCGATGGAGTATCCCGTTCGGTTACCATTATTTTGTCATTTATCCGGAGGCCCAGGAAATGAAGCTTCAGCATTTTTTACCCATCCTCATCCTGTTCGCTGCCTCTGAGCCGCGATTGCACGCGGCTCCGCCCCAGGATCAGCCACCGGTTGTGCGAGCCACACTGCCCAACGGCATGCGCGTCGTCATTCTCCGCAACACGCTGGCACCGGTGGTTACCGTGGAAACGAATTTCCTGGTCGGCGGCGATGAAACCCCGCCAGGGTTTCCGGGCATGGCCCATGCGCAGGAGCACATGGCGTTTCGCGGATGCGCAGGGTTGACGGCAGACCAGACGTCTGCCATTTATGCGCAACTCGGGGGCCAGAACAACGCCGATACGCAGCAGAACATTACCCAGTATTTTGCCACGGTTCCAGCAGCGGATCTTGACGTTGCTCTCGAGGTCGAGGCCGCTTGCATGCATGGGATTGACGACTCGCAGCAGGAGTGGTCGCAGGAACGGGGAGCCATCGAACAGGAAGTAGCGCGCGACCTGTCCAATCCCACGTACAAATTCATCGACCGCCTCAACGAGGACATGTTCGCGGGCACTCCTTATGCGCACGATCCCCTCGGCACAAAGACCTCATTCGACGCCACCACCGGCGACATGCTCAAAGACTTCTACAAGAAGTGGTACACGCCGGGCAACGCCATCATGGTGATCGTGGGCGATGTGGATCCCGTCTCCACAATGACGAAGATTCGCAAGTGGTTCGGCGATGTCGCCAGCCATCCTTTACCGGAGCGGCCAACCGTCGAATTGAAGCCGGTCAAGTCGGAGACATTTACGCTGGACAGCAATCTCCCCTACATTCTCGGCTTCATTGCCTACCGGTTCCCAGGAACGAGTTCTCCGGACTATGCGGCCAGTCAGATTCTGGCCGACGTGCTGGCCAGCCAACGCGCCGATATCTACGGCATGGTCCCGGCTGGCAAGGCGCTGGGTACGCAATTCGGTATTGCGGAGGCGTATCCCAAAGCCAGCGTCGGCTACGGGTTGGTAGCCCTGCCTTCCGCGGCAGACGCCACCGGCGCGATTAAGGAACTGCGGGCGATACTGGCAAACTATGCGCAAAAAGGTGTGCCGGAGGACCTGGTTGCGGCGGCCATTCGCAGCGAGGTCGCATCCGCGGAGTTTGAACGGAACTCGATTCCCGGCCTGGCGAACGTCTGGTCGAGTGCGCTGGCCGCCGAGGGCCGTACGTCTCCCGATGAAGACGTTGAAGCCATCAAGCGGGTCACGCTCGCGGACGTGAATAGGGTTGCAAAACAATACCTGGTTGATGACAACTCGATTACCGCGACTTTGAAGCCGGTGCCGACCGGGCAACCCGTCTCCGGAAAGGGATTTGGCGGCGCGGAACAGGTCACTTCGCCTCCCACCAAACCGGTTGAGCTTCCCGCGTGGGCGGCAGGCGCTCTGGCCGAGCTCAAAGTTCCTGAGAATTCCATCAACGTGTCGGATACAAAACTGCCAAACGGACTTCGTTTGATCGTGAAGACCGACCGGACCAGTCCGACCGTCTCGGTTGCGGGTTCAGTGAAGCACGAATCCGACCTTGAGACACCGGCCGGACAAGAAGGTGTCTCCGACCTTCTTGACGGACTCTTCTCTTACGGAACAAAGACGCTGGATCGGCTGGCCTTCCAGAAAGCGCTTGACGATATTGCCGCGAATGAGAGCGCGGGCTTCGGCTTTTCATTGGATGTGTTGAAGGAGCATTTCTCTCGCGGCGTCGAATTGCTGGCGGACAACGAGCTTCATCCCGCGCTACCCGCGCAAGCGTTTGCAGTTGTTCAGAGCCAGACGACACAGTTTGTCGCCGGCAACTTGCAGAGCCCCGGCTACCGTACATCGCGCGCGCTTGATCTGGCGTTGCTGCCCGCGAACGACCCGGCCTTGCGCGAGGTGACTCCGGCTACCGTCGGCAAAATCACACTGGACGAAGTAAAGCAATTCTATGCGTCCACCTTTCGTCCCGACCTCACTACCATCGTGGTCATTGGCGACGTCTCTCCGGAAGAAGCGCGGCAAGCGATTGAGAAGTGGTTTGGGGATTGGAAGGCCGCTGGTCCCAACCCCGATACCACCCTGCCTCCCATCCCTATCAACAAACCCTCGGCGGTCAACGTGGCCGATTCTGAGGCGGTGCAGGACTCCGTCGTTCTGGCCGAGCAGTTGAACCTGAACCGCTTTGATCCGGACTACTATCCGTTGCAATTGGGCAATCATGTTTTGGGCGGAGGCTTTTACGCCACGCGTCTCTATCACGATCTGCGCCAGGTGGCCGGCTACGTCTATACGGTCAATGTAAGTTTGCGCGCCTCGAAGACCAGGGCCAGCTATTCCGTCGACTATGGCTGCAATCCAGAAAATGTTTCGAAAGCGAGGGCTTTGATTGAGCGCGATCTGGACCAGATGCGGACCCAGGACGTTTCCCCAGCCGAGCTGCAGCAGGCCAAAGCGATGCTCCTGCGGCAGATTCCTTTGAGCGAGTCGAGTGAAAGCGCAGTTGCAGGAGGACTGCTCGGACGAGCTCAGATTGGCCTTCCGCTCGACGAACCGATAAAGGCGGCGAAGAGATACATTGAACTGAATGCCGGCGACGTGAAAGCCGCATTTTCCAGGCAGTTGCGCATCGGTGATTTTGTCCAGGTTGTTCGTGGCCCAGCCCCGCAATAGGCCGTCAACCGATCCCGAATCGGCGCCAAATTCGCAATCGACCTCAAGCTTCTTGCCCGTCGCCCGGCCATGGGTTTGCCGCAACCAGAAAAGCCAGGACCATCTCGCCTCTTTTGAATGCATAAAACTTGAATCCGAATAGCGCCAATAGCGGATAGAGATCGCATACCCCAAGATCGCCGCCAACAAAGACGGCGCAATCGGAATAAAGAACGTAATCGCCAGTCCGTTGATATGTTTGCGCACCAGCACATCGCTTTGCGATGAATCATGAGGGCACACGCCAACTGCACGCCTCTTTTCTCAACACGCAAAAGGGCACAATCGCGCGGGCGCCAAACCGGCGCAGATCCAACTTCTTTGTGCGCATAGTTCAGGCGGAGCTTCCCAATTGGGACTTTCGGCGCCGGTCAAGTCAACTCCCTGCGCCTCGGCCACTACGAATTTTCGGAAATTCCACGAATTTTTCGCGGTCCATCGTTGATGGTTTAGCATATGCGCAGGCGCGTGGCGCTCGTCAGCGTCATCCACACGAGCCGAAGCCGAGGTCGGACTGTTTTGTCACCCTTCCCAAGACGACAGATAACAGGTTGTAGCAAGGTCAGGCCAGACTCCGGTCGTGCGTTCTGGGTGGCAATGTGTTGTGCGCCTCTTTTTGCGAGCAATGCGATTGCGCAGTCTCCGACCAGCATTTTCGCCCCGGCCGCGACGCCTGCCCATTCAATCTTCGATCTCTCGATGCTGGTGCTTTCCGTCACCCTGGCGATTTTTCTTATCGTTGCCGGACTGCTGCTGTACGCGCTGATCCGTTACCGGCATCGCCCTGAGGATGCGCATCGCGAGCCTGCACAAGTCTATGGCAGCAATCAGATTGAGTTATCCTGGACAGTCATTCCGATCCTGATCGTGGTGATGCTGTTTCTCACCACCGCGCGAGTCATCATCGGAACTCAGGCCATCCCCAAGCCGAACAATGCCATGAATGTGACCGTGATCGGCCATCAATTCTGGTGGGAGTATCGCTATCCGAAGCTGGGCATAGTCACGGCGAATGAACTCCATATCCCAGTCGGCAATCCGGCGAACTCTGCTCCAACTTACCTGAACATGTCGTCGGCGGATGTGGCCCATAGCTTCTGGGTGCCGCGCCTTGCAGGTAAGACAGACGTGATTCCGAATCGCGTTAACACGATGTGGATGGATCCAGATCAGCCCGGCCTGTACCTGGGACAATGCGCGCAGTATTGCGGCACGCAGCATGCGAAGATGCTGATACGGGTTTATGCGCAATCGCCTGCTGATTTTGCCGCCTGGGTTAGCCTGCAGAAGCAGCCGGGCCAGCAGAGTTTTGCCGGTAATCCCGCCGCGGCGGAAGGCCACGCCGTCTTCATGCGCAATGCCTGCATCAACTGCCATACCATTTCCGGAACGGTGGCCACGGGGCGATTCGGGCCAGACCTCACGCACTTGGCAAGCCGCGATACGATCGGCTCCGGAGCCATTCAGAATACCCCGGAGAACCTGAGGAAGTGGGTCGACGATCCGAACTCGCTCAAGCCCGGTTGCCTGATGCCGGCGATGCATTTGAACGATCGCGACCTGGACGCAATCACCGCCTATTTGACGCAGCTTCGTTAGCCATTCACTGGAAAGGGTTGTCTGATGAGCACAACTCAAGTCGTCGAAGGAATCGATGGAACGCTGACGGCCCGCCAGGGCGGTTCGCCGCTGAATCTGGTGTACGAGTGGCTGACAACAGTGGATCACAAGAAGATCGGGCTGATGTACATCGGGTACGCTCTCATTTTCCTCCTGATTGCGGGCGTCGAAGCGATGCTGATGCGCATCCAGCTTGCCATCCCCAACAATCGCTTCGTCTCGCCCCAGGTGTTCAACCAGCTCTTCACCATGCACGGAACGACGATGGTGTTTTTCGTCGGCATGCCGATTCTGTTCGGCTTCGGAAACTACCTTGTTCCGCTGATGATCGGCGCGCGCGACATGGCGTTTCCGCGCCTCAACGCGTTCAGCTTCTGGGTCTCCGCGTTTGCGGGCGTTCTACTCTACTTCAGCTATGTGGGGGCAAGCGGCCTCTACGCGGCCGGATCGGCCCCGGACGTTGGCTGGTTCGCCTACGCGCCGCTCACGGCGAAGATTTTCTCGCCCGGCCACAGCACGGACTATTGGACGCTTGCCGTTTTTTTGAGCGGGATCGGGTCGATCGGAACCGCGCTGAACATCGTCACCACCATTGTCTGCATGCGCTGCCGCGGCATGAAGATGAGCCGCATGCCGCTGTTGGTCTGGCTCTACCTGGTCATGTCCAGCCTGGTCTTTGTGACGGTGAGTCCGCTGACGGCGGCGCAGATCATGCTCACGCTGGACCGCTATCTCGGCTCTCACTTCTTCGATACGCAGGCCGGCGGATCGGCCGTGCTGTGGATGCACTTCTTCTGGATCTTCGGACATCCGGAGGTCTATGTGCTCGTTCTGCCGGCCTTCGCATTTGTCAACGAAATCGTTCCCGTCTTTTCGCGCAAGGCCATCTTCGGCTATCCGGCGATGGTGGCGGCATCGGTCGGCATCGGCTTCATCAGCCTGAGCGTCTGGGCGCACCATATGTTCACCGTCGGCCTCGGCGCGGCTGCCAACACCTTTTTCGTCTTTGCCACCATGGTGATTTCCGTGCCGACCGGAATCAAGATATTCAACTGGCTGGCGACAATCTGGGGCGGCAAGGTGATCTTCGCTACTCCAATGATGTTCTGCGTGGGCTTCCTGTTTCAGTTTCTTATTGCGGGCCTCACGGGCATCATGCTCGCCGCGGCTCCATTCGACTGGCAGCTCGGCAACTCCTACTTTGTGGTGGCCCACTTCCATTACGTCCTGGTGGGAGCAATCCTGTTTGCATTGTTCGCGGCCTTCTACTACTGGTACCCGAAGATCACCGGCCGCATGATGTCTGAAACACTTGGCAAGTGGCACTTCTGGCTCTTCATCATCGGCTTCCACCTGACCTTCGACTTCATGCATGTCCCCGGCCTGTTAGGCATGCCCCGCCGCATCTATACCTACGAGGCGAACCGGGGGTGGGGCGGATGGAATCTGATCGTAAGTATCGGAGCCGTGGTTCAGGCCATCGGCCTGCTGATCTTTGTCTACAACCTGGTGCAGTCGTATTTCCGCGGCAAAGAAGCCGGCCACGACCCGTGGGATGCGTGGACGCTGGAATGGTCGACGCCGTCTCCACCGCCGGACTATAACTTCGCCGTCCTCCCCACGGTGAATAGCCGCCGCCCACTGTGGGATCTGAAACATCCTGAAGATCCGGACTCGGATTACGAAGGATGAGAGACACAAACTCAATTTCGATTGATATGCCGATTGATCCGGCCGAGTCACCCTGGATGCTGCCCTATCGCGGCACAGTGGGGATGGCCTGCTTGATCGTGGCTGAATCCGCGATCTTCATCATCTTTGTCGTCGCCTACATTTTTTACATCGGCAAAAGCCTCAGCGGCCCCACGCCTGCCCAGGTTCTCGAGTTGCCCATCTTCGGCACCGTCTGCCTGTTGTCCAGCAGCATCACCGTACACTTTGCGGTCGCCGCGCTGCGCAAGGGAAAGCTGAGCGCCTGCACGGCCTGGCTTGCCGGCACGGTCCTGCTGGGATCGATCTTCCTCGCTTCGACTGCCCGCGAGTGGTATCACCTCATCCACGATGA
>PLPU01000438.1:0-3809 GCA_003159975.1 Acidobacteriaceae bacterium | reverse complement strand
GTGCTGTCGCTTTACTGGCACTTCGTCGATGCGGTGTGGGTCGTCGTGTTTATGGTGGTCTATGTTCTGGGCAGATAGCTTGAGAAAGGGAGGAGCGCGATGCATCACGACGAATCGATGAACCCTGCCAGACACGAAGCGTCGCGCGCGTCACACGCCGAAGGTTCGAACGGCGTCGTGCTTCCGGTGCCAACCCCTTGGCCCATGGTCCTGGCGCTTGGCATCGCGCTGGTGATCGCCGGGATGGTTACTCACTGGGTAATCAGCCTGCTCGGCCTGGTGCTCCTGTTGCGGTCCATGGTGGGATGGTTCTTTGAAGTGCTGCCGCACGAGCATCATGCCTCGGTTCCGATTCATGCTTCAGAGATCACGATCTCAAGCCAGCGCAGGACACGCGAGAAGCTGGCGGCCGAACCAAATCATCGGAAGATTCTTCCGGTTGAAACCTTCAGCGTAATGGCCGGCATCAAGGGCGGCATCGCCGGCGGCATCGCCATGATTATTCCAGCATCCCTCTTCGGCCTCATCCGATTCCACAGCGTGTGGTATGCCGTGAACCTGCTGGCGGCCGGCGGATTCATCGGCTGGGCTGGCGAGAGCAACGCCTTTCTGGCCCAGTTTCATCTTCTTGGCCTGCTTGCCGCGTTTGGCATTCACGCTGTCACATCGTTGCTGGTCGGGCTGCTCTACGGCGCCATGCTGCCCATGTTTCCCCGCAAGCCCATTCTCACTGCCGGCTTCATCGCCCCGTTCCTCTGGACCGGCATCATTTACTCGGCGTTGGGCGTCATCAGCCCCATCCTGAACGCGCGCATCGACTGGCTTTGGTTCGTCATCTCGCAAATCGCCTTCGGCCTGGTTTGCGGCTTCGTCGTCAATCTGCAGGTCAAGGTGCGGACGCCGCAGTTTCGAGCCTTGCCGTTTGCCGTTCGAGCCGGTCTCCACAGCGACCAGACCCCCGCCAATCCATCCCTGTTAAAAGACCCGTCCACGTTGGAAGAAAAAGACCAATGAATTACGGACCTCGAATTCGGACAGCACTTTGTGCTCTCATGCTGGCTGCGGCCGGCATTGGGTGTGGACGCATTCCTGGAAAGCCTGGACCGGGACCTGAGGTCGTCCGACCGGACGAGGTACTCGACTTCCCCGCTCTCTACAAGCAGAACTGCGCAGCGTGCCACGGAGAGAACGGCAGGAACGGCGCGGCTATCTCGCTTGCCAATCCGGTCTACATTGCGCTGGCTGGTGAAAATCGTCTGCAAGGCGTGATTGCAAGCGGCGTTCCCGGCAAGCTGATGCCTGCTTTCGCCAGGAGCGCCGGCGGCATGTTGACCGACGGCCAGGTTTCAGCGCTAGCCCAGGGCATTGTGAAGCAATGGGGGAACCCGAACCTTCTTGCGGGCCAGAATCCTCCGCCCTATCTTGCCACCTTACCCGGCAACGCCGAGCATGGACTTCAGGCGTATCAGCTTTTTTGCGCTCGATGCCACGGTGCAAATGGCGAAGGCGGCCCCGCCGATGGAATTTCCAACTCCAGCAAGGGCAAGCTCGGCTCCATCGTCGATCCGTCGTATCTTGCCCTCATCAGCGACCAGAATCTGCGCAGCATCGTCATCGCCGGCCGCCCCGACGAAGCCATGCCCGACTGGCGCAACGACGCCGCGCAACCGATGCCCATGAACCCAATGACAGATCAGCAAATCACCGACATTCTCGCCTGGCTGGCGTCCAAACGCGTCGCCAATCCGGGCCAACCGTATCCAACACATCCTTAGCATCGGAGCGGCAGGATGCGGAGTGAATCAATGTTGACTGAAGCGAAGAAGGCAACGCATGGAGCAGGACGAAATGAACCCGAGTGAGCCCCTTTCACCAGGCGATCGAGCCCCCGCGACAGAGCCCGCGGCAAATCCCGCGAGTGCGGGCCACTCCCGCCGCGTCTTTCTCTTCAAGTTGTCTCTGCTGCTGAATGGAGCGGTCGGCGCCGTCCTGGCTGTGCCCATCGTCGGTTATCTCCTGGGACCTGCGCTCAAGAAGAACGCCAGCGACAATGCGTGGATCAACCTTGGCCCGCTCAACGATTTTCCTGAGGGCGAAACGCGCCTGGTGAACTTCCGCAATCCGGCCACCACCCCCTGGGACGGGCAGACCGGCGACATTCCCTGCTGGGTCCGGCGCATCTCCGGGGAGAGTTTCCAGGTCTTTGCCATCAACTGCGCTCATCTTGGATGCCCGGTCCGCTGGTTTGCGCAATCCAAACTGTTCCTGTGTCCCTGCCATGGCGGCGCTTACTATGAGGACGGCTCTCGCGCCTCAGGGCCGCCCGAACGCGGCCTCTTCGAGTACGCACACAAGATTGTTTCAGGCAGCCTCATCATCTACGCCGGCAAGATGCCTACATTGGCAGCCGCCAACTGTGCCAAGCCGGGCAACCAGACCCTGACGCAGATTCAAGCCAGCGCCGCGCCAACACCCGCGGACGCCGAAGAATGGAAGACGGCCGATACCTCGAAACCGGGAGCCAACTCATGGCCAGCCTGAAGCAACGCGCCATCGATGTCTACAACTGGTTCGAGCAGAGGCTCGGCCTCGGCACCCCTGCAATCGAAGCGGCGGAGCACGAGGTCCCGTCCAGCACCTCAAGCTGGTGGTATGTCTTTGGCAGTGCTGCAACGGTGATTCTGGTTCTTCAGGTGGTGACCGGCATTCTGCTCGCGCTGGTCTATGCTCCCACCGCCAGTCACGCGTGGAGCAGTCTCGAGTTCCTCGATCACAACGTCAGGCTGGGCTGGTATCTGCGCGCCATGCACGGCTGGGGATCCGACTTCATGGTCGCCATCGTGCTCATTCACCTTGTGCAGGTCTTTCTCTTTGGCGCATACAAATTCCCCCGCGAACTCACCTGGATCATCGGCGTCTTCCTGTTGCTCCTAACCCTCGGCATGGCTTTTACCGGCCAGGTTCTCCGCTTCGACCAGGATGCTTACTGGGGTCTCGGCATCGGCGCTTCCATCCTGAGCCGCGTTCCCTTTGTCGGCGGTGCGCTGGTGGACCTCATGCTGGGTGGCCCCATCATCGCGGGACCAACGCTCTCACGCTTTTTCACTTTGCATGTCTTCGTCATTCCCGGCATCCTGCTCGCACTGGTTGGCTTGCACGTTTGGATGGTGCTGAGGCTCGGCATCAATGAGTGGCCGATGCCCGGCCGCCTGGTCAGCAAGAAAACCTATGTGCAGGAGTACCACAAACTCACCGAGAAGACCGGCATCCCTTTTGTCCCCGACGCCGCGTGGAAGGATGTCGTTTTCGCCGCGGCTATCCTGCTTGCCATCATGGCCTGCGCNNTTCGGCCCCACGGGTCAGCCTGATCCAACCATCATCCAGACCGCGCCCAAACCCGATTTCGCCTTCCTTTGGATCTACGCGGTCCTGGCCTATCTGCCGCCCAGCCTCGAAACTCCTGTGCTCTTCATCGCACCCGTTCTCATTATCGGCGCCATGTTGCTGCTTCCGCTTGTTTCCGGAGAAGGCGAAAAGCATTGGTCGCGCCGACCCGTGGCCGTGTTGATGGTCGCGGTCATCGCTGTCACCCTTGGCGCATTCACGCGCCTGGCAATGTATACGCCGTGGAGCCCGGTCATGAGCGCCTGGACAAGCGATCCAATTCCCACGGCTGACCTGAAGGATCGAACTCCACTCGAACGAGAAGGCGCGCTCGTCCTGCAAAACAAGCAATGCCGCAATTGTCACTCCATCGGCGGCGCCGGAGGCTTGCGCGGGCCGGCTCTCGATTCCGTCGCTTCGCGCAT
>PLPU01000350.1:8281-8406 GCA_003159975.1 Acidobacteriaceae bacterium | reverse complement strand
ACTTTGTTAAGCGGGTATTCGACAATGCCCGTTGCCTTCGCTGCTTTGAGCCTGGGGATGACGTCACGGGCTACGCGCTCGTCGACGATGGTGTTGACGGCGACCCAATCGGAGTTGCTCAACTG
>PLPU01000350.1:7935-8135 GCA_003159975.1 Acidobacteriaceae bacterium | reverse complement strand
AGGTGGTTGGCCTTGAGGGAGCTGCCGGTCTCAGTGACTTCAACGATGGCGTCGGCGAGTGTGGGCGGCTTGACCTCGGTCGCGCCCCAACTGAATTCAACTTTGACGTTGACGCCCTTGGAGGCGAAGTAACGCTTGCTGACTTCAACGAGCTCGGTGGCGACGATTTTGCCTTCCAGGTCTTCCGCGCGTTCAAAGCC
>PLPU01000350.1:4835-7875 GCA_003159975.1 Acidobacteriaceae bacterium | reverse complement strand
CTCGATTTCGGGATCGTCGATGGAAGGAAAGTAGGAGCGGCCGTCGGCGTAGATATTCCAACCTGCCCGCTTGAAGAGAGCAATGGTGGCATCCTGCAAACTGCCTTTGGGGATGCCGAGTCTAAGCTTGTTGGCCACGGGATTCCTCTTTCTGATTTGGCTGATTGGCGGCGGTGCCGAATGGGAGCGGTTTGGTGAAACAACTGACAGTGCCTTCGTGGCAGACCAGGCCGTCGCCTTCAACCTCGACGCGGAAGAGCAGCGTGTCGTTGTCGCAGTCAGTGGATGCGGAGACGACGCGCAGGCGGTTGCCGCTGGTTTCACCCTTCATCCATAGCTTCTGACGGGTGCGGCTCCAGAAGGTGACGAAGCCGGTTTCAAGCGTTTTGGCGTAGCTGGCGGGATTGAGAAAGCCGAGCATCAGCACTTCTCCGGTGCGCGCATCCTGCACGATGCCGGGGGCGAGGCCGTCCATTTTTTCGAAATCAATTGTTGCTTCGTTGCTCATTTTGTCCTGGTCTGGTTTGGATTTTTTAGGAACACGAAAAAGCCCGCCGAGCTGGTTGCCGGCGGGCTTGGGTAACTCTTCGATCTGGATGGCCGTCTAGTTCAGGCCATGGCAGTCCGCCGGCATGGGTGTCCCATGATGATGGTGGTGACCGGGATGGCGGTGGCTCTGCATCTGATTCAAACCCTACGGGAAAACCCTTTGCGGTGTCAAATGTTGCGGTTGCGGCGGCGGGCAAGCGGCCGCTCGAGCCTAGGCGCTCGCAGCCGGGGCGGGCGGATCGGACCCCGTCGGTGCCGCGGGCAAGTGGAGCAGGCCGATGACGCGTTGAAAGATGCGGTTGCGCAATTCAAAGCGTTCGGATGCGCGCGTCACATAGCGCACCTGGAGGCTGAAATCGGAACCCGAGGGCCGGAGGTTGACGTGCGGAGCCGCACTGAAGCGGCTCAGGCCGTCCCCCCGTGTTCCGCGTTTCCACTCCTGTCCCGCAATGCGGGCATTCTCTTCCGTCTCCTCAAGTACTGCTTTCCCGATGCGATCCACCATCGCCTGCGTGTCGTCTGACGCGGGCACGGGAACGCTGATTTCGTCCCACATCCATTGGCCGGCGGTGGAGAAATTGAAGTACTGTCCGCGAATGGCGAAGTTATTCATGAATGTAATGCGGCGTCCTGTCGGATGTCCTTTGTCCGCCAGATTTCCGGTTTCGAGAAGCGTCGTGTTGAGCAGCCCGATCTCGGTGACTTCGCCTCCAACGCCATTGATCTCAACCCAGTCTCCAATGCGGATGCCGTTCTTGCCCATGAGCGTAAACCAGCCGAAAAACGCGAGAATGTAATCCTGCAGGGCAATGGTGATGCCGGCGGTGGCGAGGCCCAGGACGGTTGTCAACTGACGTGGCGAGCCAAACACCACCAGCAGAATGAGTACGCCTCCAAGCACCTGCACACCCAACTCAAGAACAGTGCTCAGGGTTTGCATCCGTCTCCTGTCAAGCGCTGGATTGGCCATCAGCCGCTGGATAAGCGCATTGCAGAGGACGGTGCATATGAGGATGAAGAGAATGAGTGCCAATGACTGCAGAATCAGATGGACGATGATGCGATGCTGCAGGAGCACCTGGCCGGACCATTTGCCATACACGCCGGCAAGTTGCTGCTCGGTTTGAATGCGGTCGTCGAAGATGCTGAGAAGCTGATGCTGTTCGCGCTTGTCTTTGATGTCAGCCAGGCGGGCTGCGCGGGCCGGCGGGCTGCTTATGGCGGCTGGGCCGGCGGCATTGGCCCTGGACTCAAGCGCGTGGTGTTCAGCGGTCAGATTGGCGATCTCCTCTTGTGTCTGCTGAATCGCCTGCTGGATCAACAGGTAACGGTCGTGCTGAGAGAACCAATCTCTTACGCGCGAGGCGAGCGTGCCATGCTGTTTGGCGGAGAGCACGGCGGGCTGGCCTTGCGATCCGCTGTCGTATTTCCGCATGGCGGCTTCATGCGCGGACAGTTCACTTTGAAGCTGTGCGCGGTTGTCGCCGGAGGCGCGCGCAAGATCGAGCTGCGCATCGGCAAGCTCGTCGGAATCCAGGCCGAGCTGGCCTTTGGCAACCTCAAGATCGTCTCCGCCGACAGCCGGCTGTGCCGCATCTTTTGGCGCGACGGATTGAGAGCCGGCCTTGGCCGTCAGGCGGTCGACCAGGTTCTGGTCGTCTTCGACAGCCTGTTGCAGCTGCGCGACCTTCTGTTGGAGGGCGAGCGCATCGCCGGTCAGGACGCGGTGTTCCACCTCCTGTGCGGCCTGTCGTAATGCCGAGGCGAACGCCTGATCCACTTCAAAATCGGCGAGATGTTCAGCCTGGCGCGCGTACTCGGTTTCCTCGGCGGAGACGGCGAGCGGCGCCAGAGCCTGGGCCGTTTGCCAGGGGCGCAGATCGACGAGGGCCGTCTGTCCTGCAATCAGCCCTTGCACTTCTCCCTGTCCCTGGAGGGAAGGAAGATGCGCCATTGCGCCGCGCGTGGTCCAGGCGAAGATCAGGCACAGCGCATACACCNNNGAGGTGGAATTGCTGTTATCGATTGAGCACTCGTGTCACCCGCCGGCAGGCAGTCGGCTTGCATGGTTCGCCAGGAGATAGGAAAACGGACGGTGCGCTTGCGATTCTATCGCGGAGAGGGGGAGAATGAAGCGGTGCGGGCAAGAATGCAACTTACGGTGTGTGCCTTGGTGGTCCTGTCGATTTTCCCGGCCGGAATGGCGCAGAATCAGGATCGGGATCTCTATAAACCATCGAAGACTTCTGCAAATGCGCCGGCGCCCGAGGCGCGAATCGACATCAATCACGCTACGCTGGATGAGCTATTGAAGATCCCTGGATTGCCACGGAGCTGGGCAGGACGCATTGTGCGTTTCCGGCCGTATCGCACCAAGGCGGATCTGCTCGAGAGGGGCATTTTGAGCGGCGAGGTCTACGACCGGGTCAAAGATTATGTGATCGCGCATCGGGAGGAGCAGTAACCCATCCGAGATGTTTCAGAACGTCCC
>PLPU01000350.1:0-4708 GCA_003159975.1 Acidobacteriaceae bacterium | reverse complement strand
AGAGGCAACACGCCGAGGATGAAGGCGAACGAGGTCATCAGGATGGGGCGCAGGCGGAGTTCCGCGGCTTCAATGGCGGCTTCGGCGATGGAGCGGCCCTTGCGGCGAAGCTGCTCGGCAAACTCGACGATCAGAATCGAGTTCTTTGCCGAGAGGCCGATGAGCATGACCAGGCCGATCTGGCAGTAGACGTCGTTGACCAACCCGCGCAGAGATACAAGGCCCAGCGCGCCGAGCACGGCCATCGGAACGGCGAGCAGAATGATGAAGGGCAGCGCGAAGCTTTCATACAGCGCGGACAAAGTGAGATAGACGACGAGAATTCCGAGTCCGAAGATGATGAGGGACTTGCCACCCGACTCGATTTCGTCGAGGGTGAGTCCTGTCCATTCGTATTTCATGCCGGGCATCATCGACTTGTCGGCCAGGTTCTGCATGGCGATAATTCCCTCGCCTGAGCTGAAGCCTGGCGCGGCGGAGCCATCGATTTCGACGGAGCGGAAGAGGTTGTAGTGAGTGATGACCGGGGGCCCGGAGCTGTCTGAATCAACGGTCAGGTTGTCGAGCGGGATCATCTGGCCGGAGTCAGAACGCACATAGTAGCTGTGCAGATCCTTCGCGGTCATGCGGAAGGGCTGATCGGCCTGCACGAAGACTCGATAGGTGCGGTTGTTGTAGTCGAAGTCGTTGATATATTCCGATCCCATGAATACGCCGAGCGTGGTCGTGATCTGGGAGAGCGAAACGTTCATCGCCTTGGCCTTCTGGCGGTCGATGGTGACCAGTTCCTGGGGGTCGTTAGCGGAGAAGGTCGTGATGAGGCCGGTCAGATCCTTGCTGGTGTGGCTGGTGTTCACAATTTGATGGGCGATGCGATCGAGGTCGCTGATGGTGTTACCGCCGGAATCCTGCAACTCGAACTGAAAGCCACCAAAGCTGCCGATGCCCTGGACGGCGGGGGGTTCGAACATGGCAACCAGGCCGCCATTGGGCGCGAACAGGAGACTGCCGAGTTTGGGCGAGAGGTCGGCCACGATGTCGGCAGCGGAGTGGCCTTTGCCGCGCCGCTGATCGGAGGGTTTGGTGCTGACGAACATGAGGCCCTGGTTGGCGGCGCCCCCGGAAAAGCCGAAGCCCATTATCGCGAAAGAGCCGATGATATCGGGATTGGAAGCCATGATGGCCTCGGCGCGGTCAGCCAATGCGCCGGTGTAGGCGAGCGAGGAGCCCGGGGGCGCCTGCACGATGACGAAGAGGTAGCCTTGATCTTCCTGGGGAATGAAGCCGGTGGGCACGCGCTGGTAGATCCACACCGTTGCGCCCAGGCCGGCGAAGAAGACCAGCAGCAAAAGGTAGCGGAGTTGCAGGGCGACGTGGATGGTCTTGCCGTAGCTCCGTCCGAGCCAGCTGATGGCGGCATCGGCGCCGTGAATGAATGAGGCAAAAGCGCGCGACAGCGGACGAATGTGGAGGAAGTCCAACTGGTTGGGTCGGGCTTCTTCACCGCGCAGCAGCATGGCCGACAGCGCCGGTGAAAGCGTGAGCGCGTTGAAGGCCGAGATAGCGATGGCAAAAGCGATGGTCAGCGAGAACTGCCGGTAGAGAATACCGGTGGTGCCGGGAAAGAACGAGACGGGAACGAAGACGGCAATGAGGACGAGAGAGGTGGCGATGACAGCGCTGGTGACCTCGCCCATGGCGTGCGACGTGGCTTCGTGGGGATCGGAATGCTCCATGGCGATGTGGCGCTGCACGTTTTCGATGACCACGATGGCGTCGTCGACCACGAGCCCGGTGGCCAGCGTGATGCCGAAGAGCGTGAGCGAGTTGATGGAGAACCCGAAGACCTTGACGAAGGCAAACGTTCCTATCAGCGATACCGGGATGGTGACCGCGGGAATGATGGTGGCGCGCCAGTCAAGCAGGAATAGGAAGATGACCACGATAACGATGACGACGGCCTCGGCCAGCGTGACCATGACCTCGCGAATGGAGTCGCCGACCACCGTTGTGGAGTCAAAGGCAATGGCGTATTTGAGACCCGGTGGAAAGTGCTTCGATAGCTCGGCGAGCATGGCTTTAGCTTGCCGGTCGACATCCAGCGCATTGGCGTTCGAGAGCTGCTCGACGCCGATCCCCATTCCGGAATGACCGGAGAACTTAAGCGAAGTGCTATAGTCCTCGGCGCCGACTTCAGAGTGCCCCACGTCTTTGAGCAGCACCAGGCCGTTGGGGGAGTTCTTGACGATGATGTTGTCGAATTCGGCGGGACTAGTGAGGCGGCCGACGACGCGCACAGGCAACTGGAAGGCCTGTTTTGGGTCCGATGGCGGCTGTCCAAGCTGACCTGCGGGAATCTCGACATTTTGCTCGACGAGTGCATTGACTACATCGGTGGCGGTGAGAGAGCGGGCCGCAAGGCGCTCCGGATTGAGCCAGACGCGCATGGCGTATTTGCGCTCGCCGAAGATCATCACGTCGCCCACGCCGGGCACGCGCTTGAGCGCATCCTTGACGTAGACATCGAGATAGTTGGAGATGAACTCGGGCGAGTAGCGGCCATCTTCGGTATAGAAGCCAGCTCCGAAAACAAAGTTGAAGTTGGCCTTGGTGATGGTGACGCCGGTGGCGTTGACCGCGGCGGGCAGGCGCCCGGTGACGCTGGCCACGCGGTTCTGCACGTCCACGGCGGCGATGTCGAGATCGTAGCCGGTCTTGAAGGTGGCGGTGATGGTGCTGATGCCGCTGTTGGTGCTGGACGAATTGATGTAGCGCATCCCCTCGACGCCATTGATGGCCTCTTCAAGCGGAATGGTGACGGCCTTCTCGACGGTGTCGGAGTTGGCGCCTACATAGATCGCGGTGACGACGACCTGCGGCGGAGTGAGCGTGGGATACATGGCGATGGGAAGGTTGGGAATGCACACCGCTCCCGCCAGAATGATGAGCAGCGCGCAAACCGTGGCGAAGACCGGCCGACGGATAAAAAAATCGACAAACAAGATGAGCCTTCCTTTTTTGCCTGCGGCGAGCGCGACCTGATCGACGCTCGATGCCCGCCTCCCGCCGGAGGCGCGTAGTCAGTTGCGGTTCAGGAGCCCGGCAGAGGCATCACCGGCATGCCGTTGACCAGGAACTGCGTGCTGGACACGATGACCCGGTCACCGGGTTTCAATCCTGAAGTGATGGCGTAGGTGTTGCCCACCGTATCGCCCAGCGTGACCGGCACCTGCTGCGCCGACCAGTGGCCATTCTGCTGCTGCGCTACAAACACGAAGCTCTGCCCGCCCTGGCGCGTCACCGCGAGGACTGGAATCACGGCCATGGGCTGGGTGCTCCAGATGACGCGGGCTTTTATCAACTGTGCATTGCGGAGCATATCGAGCGTGGCATGCACTGGCGCCTTCACCAGAATGCCCTGTAAGGTGCTGTCGACTTGAGGCGAGACGAAATCGATCTTCGTGTGCTCAATCAGGTTTCCGCTGTTGTCGGTCAGGTCGACCGCCAGCCCCATGCGCACCTGGGCGGCGCGTTCGGCTGGCACGTAGATGTATGCTTCGAGATCCTTGTTCTCATCCACGGTGGTGAGCATGGTGGTGGATGAAACGTAGTCGCCTAGGTGGACCGGGATGTCGCCCACAACACCGTCAAACGGCGCGCGGATGGTGTAGTAGGCGAGTTGGTCCTGCTGCGTCTTGCGCAGCTCGACGGCCGACTGGTAGTCCGCCTTTGAGTTGCTGAAGGCCTGCTGCGCCTGGTCAAATGCATCGCGGCTGGTGACGCCGGCTTCAAATAGTTTGCGCTGGCGTTCAATCTCGAGGGTGTTGTAGTCGTAGAGAGCCTTCTTCTGCTGCTCGGTCGCGCGCGCCGAGGCGACTGTGGCAATCTGGTGCTCCGGGTCGATAATGATGAGCGCCTGGCCCGACGCGACATGGTCGCCGGAGCGGACGAGGATCTGCGTGACGCGGCCGTCCACTTGCGGCTGCATGGTGGCTGAGCGGCGCGATTTGATGGTAGCCACGTACTCGCTCGACTGCGGAACCTGGGAGAGCGTGACCGTGGCTAACTGCACCGGCATGCCCTGCATGGCAGGCCCGGCGGGCGGCGCGGCTTTCTTCTGGCAGCCGACAACCGCAAGCCCGGTCAAAACAATAAAACTGTTTACAAGAATGCGTTTCAACGCGCTCATCTTCATCCGATCTTTCACTCGGTCTTGCCCGTGTCTGGAGCCGTGCTGGCTGAAGCTCAGGTTTCTGGAAAACCCAACGCATCGCCTGTTGCGGAACTGCTGTGTGTTAAGGTTTCCGTCCAGGGAATGCCAAGCCATACTTAGGCCGCAATCCGGCGGAGCGTCACTTGAAGATTACGTTTCTATTGTGACGCGTGGTGAAGGCTTATCGACGCAAAAACTTTGCGTCGGACGAAGCCGCCGGGCCTACAGCAGTTTCGGAATTGCCGCAGACCGAAGACATACACTCAAGTGGCTTTTTCATCAAGAAAAAGCCACCTTTCTATGCACTCAAGAAGTCTATACTAATTCCGAAAATGCTCTGAAATGCGCCGGACCGGACGGGTTGCCGCACAGGATCGTTGCCGCGACGGACTCGGTTTTGACACCGCCCTCTCAAGTTGGTAGCCTTCATAAGGGCGCTTACGGCCGATTCAAGCCGCTTTCGGCCCTCCAGCAGCGTCCCCGTCGTCTAGCCCG
>PLPU01000393.1:0-3786 GCA_003159975.1 Acidobacteriaceae bacterium | reverse complement strand
TAGGGATGAAACTGCAAAACATGTACCAGACCTACTGGGGGCTGATGAATTCGCTCAGAAGCGTGGCAATCCAAAGCGCGTCAATACCGCAGACGGTCACCCTGGAAAACATTATGTACGGCCGCTTGCCGATGATCCCGTACTTGCCATCGTTAAGCAGCCCGCCATCGACCGTCCTTTCACCATCGGCGATCCTGCCGAACTACCTCACAGTCTACGGAGCTCGATTGGGAGTCAACGCGGTGCCACCGGCTGTCGCCAGGCTGGTTGACATGGAGGACGCGAGCGCGAACGAGGCTCTGGTGTTGGCAAGCAAATCCGATCAGTATGAGGCAACAGTCGTCAACGTTGCAGGCCAATTACAGAAGTCGGCTGCCGGCGCGGCTCCGGGAACAGCGGACTTTATCCAAGCAGAGTCCGCGGTAGTGCAGCTTCACTCCCAGGCGGTGCAGCACCGGCTGCTTGCTTCCATGCTGCGCCAACGCGCGACCCAGCTTGCAGCACAAATATCGCAGGTCAAGCAATCCGCTGCAGGCCATGGGAATTCAATCCAAAACTTCCAACAGCTGCTGAATGGAGTCCACCAATGAGCAGAAATATTGTCCATCGCTCGATCTGGACAGCGGCCGGCGCCGTCCTGTTCCTTGCCATGCTGGCACAGCCTGCACGCGCACAGTTCGGAGAAGAGATGGCCGTCATCATGCAGACGCTGAATCAGTTGAATCAGACGATCATGAAAGCGGTCAGTGTACCCCTGAACAACGTCAATACGATCGCTAAGTCTGTGAACACGTTCCAACAGACGGTCATGTACCCTCTGGCCAAGATCCAACAGGCACAGATGATGGCCAATGGTTTTTTGTCGGTTATCAAATCCGGCCAAAACCTGTTCCATTCACCACTGAATAGTGCCACTTTGCCAGAGACCATGGCACTTGAGCAGCAATTGCTTGGGGGGACCACGGGCAGTATAGGTTCGCTCCCAGGCAACATGGGCGGAATCCCGGCCAACTACACCAGGGTATTCGGTGTCTTGCCAGCCACGACCGCGATTCCAACCGATACCCGCATGGTGGTTGACATGTCGGACGCCCAGGCGCAGGCCGCAATGAAGAAGGCTGTTCAACTGGATGGGATTGCGAACCAAGAAGAACAAGTATCGCAGCAGTTGATGTTACAACTGGCGACCGCAGCGCCCGGCACCGCTTCTCTGATTTCAGCCCAGGCAGCAGCCTGGAATCTCCAGGCCCAAGGGTACACACAAGGAGGGTTTGCACAACTGTTGCGCCTCGATTCTGCAGGTACGGCGTATTCCGGGTATGAGATGAAGCACATGAGCGCCTCGCATCAGAACGCCAACCAGTCGATACAAACGATACTCAACCAACACTGAGTCAACAGCCTGAGCCGGAAGGCGCGGGCGATGGGCGAGGCAAGCTGTGAGCTTCTTTTTCATGACGGTCTGGAACCAGGCGTTGGGTAGTGTTGGCGCGGGGATGCTTGGCACCATTCAAGGTATCGCGTTCGTCATCCTTGCCACAATGTTCCTGCTCAGCATTTACGAAGCGTTTGCGCGAGGTGGAAGCGCCCGCGACCTGATAGTCAGCCTTGTAAAGTGTGCAGCTTGCGCCCTGATCCTTCAGTATTGGCAGCAATTCTTCCAGGACGTCAGCAACGGCTTTTCCCAGCTTGCCGTAACCATAGCTGGAGGTGTGGATTTTGCTACGGCGTACAAGCAATCGCTCCTCAATATTGTTGGGCAAAACCAGTCCAATGTCATGTCAATCACAGGCATCGACTTAGCGGCATTGCTGAATAACGTTGTAATCTTCCTCACTGTCCTCCTCTTCTATATAGCAATGCTTTTGCTGGAAATCATGTATACCTGCTGGGGGTTGATGCTGTTTGCGCTAGGGCCGCTACTCGTGGCCCTTTTGCCGAGCAATGCGACCGCCTCGGCAGCCAAGCACTACCTGCAATCGATGGCCGAATGGGCGACATGGCCGATTCTGTACGCGATCATGGCTAAACTCAGCGTGAGCCTGAATACCTTGACAGCAGGCACATTTAACGGTGGCGGCGTCAGCGGCGCCATCGCGTCTGGCGTCAATCAGCTGCAGGCCATCGTGATAGGAATCATCTACATCATCTTCATGATCCTGATTCCCTTCATAGCTCACGCACTCGTGAAAGGCGACTTCGGTGGGACCGTTCAGGGATTATCGAGGCTGGCCATGATGGTGAAGAATGTCGCTGCAATGGCGGCCACTGGTGGAGGAAGTGCCGTTGCCGGCGCCGCGAAATCCATGGCTAGTAGTGCGAGGTCCATCGAGAGCAGCGCGCAATCCATGGCTGGCAGCGCGACCGCTCAAGCCGGTGGCGGCAACGGAACCGGAAGCACTGCACCGCCGCCAAATACTCCAGCTGCACAAGCGCCAGCGGCTGATAGAGGAGGGCCGCCCGCATCTACAGTTCAGAATGCCAACATGAAGTCCGCGCCTCCAGGAAGTGCCAATGGATAAACAAATCGCAGAGAAGGATTTGCATAGGAGGAATGGCTAAATGGCGTCCATGTCTAAGGCCCCACCGTTTTGGGAGGCCGACGGAGCACTTCGGGCCTATGCCAACAGGATGGCAGTTGTCGCCTGCTGTTTGGCGCTTGCCGTTGCGGGGCTAGCGAGCGAGGTGATCATCACTCGCGTGAAGCCGCCCACAGTGATACGCATCGGGGCGGACGGACAGGCGACGGTGATTTCACCTGAAACGCATGGCGTAGCGGCGCCAGCACAGCTCGAGGAGATCCACGCCGGGGAAGCACCAACCGCCCTGGAGAAAGAGCATTTCGTCGTCAGCTTCGTGAATGAGTACATGGGATACGACGAGCACACGCTGGGACAGAACTGGGCCGATGCGCTGTCCATGATGACGGCAAACCTCAAGCTGGATGTCCTCGAAAAGATGCGACAGGACAACACCGTGGGACAGCTTCAGGATCAGCACGCCCGCTCTGTGGTCAAAATCACCTCGGCGCAACCCGACGCATCGGATCCCCTTACCTGGCACGTTTACGCGACACGCAATGTCTCACATCTGGTCGACCGCCGCGAGGTTTACCAGAAGCTTGCCGAGGCCTACACTGTACGGCTTGTGGAAGGCATACGGTCAATCAGCGACCCGAGTGGCCTGATGATCGCAGAGTTCCACTCCCAACAAATCAGCGCGGACAACAACGCGCCCCAACCATAAGAAGGACGGTGAACGTGGACGAGAGCAACGAAAGACCGGACCCGGGAACAAGACCCGCTTCCCGCCGAACCCGCACCAGGAAGAAGACGGAAGCTGCACCAGCGGCAGTAGGCCTTGTCTATGCAATTGCTTCGGAAGAGCCTGGAGAGGGAGGTCTTCCGCAGTTTGTGAAGAGGTTCGAATTGGAGTGCGATGCCGTGTTGGAATCGCATCGCCGCAGCATCCCCTATTACCGGCTTCAGAGGTGTGTCGTGAAGGAAGACAAGACGAATGACAGTATCACACTGACCGGCGTACCGGCCCAGTAGACGCCCGCACCCGGCCCAACAGTAGCATCGGAGGCGCCCTGACCCCAGCAGGGCGCCTTCCGCGTTGGGGCACAACAGATGCGCCCTATCCTCATTTTTGTCGTCTCTTACCCTTGCCACGCACTTCGGGTTGGACTATTCTCTACGCGACTGAAGAAGTTGCAGCCTCCATCGTCAGGATGAATGGTATGCTCCTCAGTCAGCGGCGCTCCGGCCGGGTAGGCTCCGCCGC
>PLPU01000037.1:0-6459 GCA_003159975.1 Acidobacteriaceae bacterium | reverse complement strand
GATTTATGCAAGTAGGTACTAGTAACTCTTGCTCCAGCCTTTGGCCAGGCATTGCCGTCGCTCGCTGATGTTCGCTCCGAGTATAGTCACGAGGTGAACGCGGAACTCGTCTATGAACTCTGCGCCGCCCTGGTAGGCGAGGGGCTTGGAACTGCGGAGACCTGGAAGCAATCCGCCGGCAACGCGCTCTCATTTTCCAAGCACGCCTTGATGAACGGCATCGGTGCTGACCGCGGCGATCTGATTCAACGCAACGTCGAGTATCACCTTGAAGTGAGCGATCAACTCGGCCGTGCGTGCAACGATGCGGAGCTCGAAAGCGGGCAACTCGTTGTAACCATCGAGTGCGGTGGATCGGGATATTTCAGGATCGGGCCGGCAATCGATGCACTGGAAGCTGAGGTCGAGGGACTGGGTGCGGCATTCTATTGGGCACTGACTCTGTCACTCTATCGCGTGATGCGGATCTACAACCACGATGATGCGCTCATGTATGAAGAGCGAATGCGGGAGTATGCCGAGCAGGACGATGAAGAGAACCGCGGCCAGTATGAGTTTCCCGAGGTCGAAAAGGCATTGCCGGAGTGCATTCGGAAGACCCTAAAGCACGAATGCCCTGATTGGAGAGGGCGCGACCGCGAACTGCTGCGCAAGTTCCGCAGTGGAAGATATGGCTCATGGATCGAGCGGCTGCGGCGCATTCAGCGGCTCTCCCGACTTCCAATCAAGCAGTCGCGTGAGTACCTCGAACACGGCTACTACGATGACCCTCCCTTGCCGTCTCTGCTTGTCACATTCAAAGAGCATGACGCCATCACCGCCTGCTTCGATGAAGAGGGCCAATACATGATGGAGGGAACTGCCGAGCCAACCTTGTGCGTTGTCTTTTCGCCACGCAGGGCGGATGAAGTTCGGTACGCACTGCGGATCGTGGATCGCTTTATTGCGCTCAATTGCGAACTTTTCGAGTTGATCGAGGATGTTCGGGGGTGGGAGAAAAGCTATGCAGGTACATCTCTCGATCGGGGAGAACCATCGCTTCGAGCTGAATGAGGCTCTGCTGATCTACCGCGACCGGCAGAACAGTTTCATTACCCGCCACGACGTGACCGCCCGCAAGGATGCGCCACCCATTCTCGGTCCGGCGCAACCGCTCACTGTGGCATTCATTGAGTCTCTGGTTCGTTCCCTCGGCGGCAGCGTCCAGGCCGAAGTGCTGCCGGCCAATGTTCTGGCCAAGGCGGATCGCATGATCGTCTGGTGGACTCCAGCGCGGCGCCGCCAGATGTTCTACGAGAACTCCGAAGGCAAGTCTGCGGAGCTAAACGGCCGCATTTTCCCGCAACCTCCATTGGTTTGGCGGGTCTCGAACGGAGAACTCAACATTCGCGCGCTCACGGATAGCAAGCGGCCCGATAGTTCAACGAAACTTGCCATCGCGCCCTACTGGAATCTCTCGGACGATGGGCGCGTATGCACCGGCATCCATGCGACGTCCGGACAGTGCATCTGTCGCATCCATCCCGGCCTGGGAGCGCGGCTTCTACGAGAGTGCCTTCACGCACGCCAACGTTGGCCGTCTGACGCGCCACGAAGGCGGATTCGATGGGATGTGGAGTAGCCTGACCGGCAAGCGGCAGAAGTTCCCACTCGAAACGCTCATCGTCCTTCCGCAGACGCTCACGCAGTTCGTGCGTGGAGAGAGAGGGCTGATATGCGCATCGAACACGCGCTTCCAAGCGATCTGTTGGGCCAGAAGCCGGTGCGTGTACTGGTTGTCGGCGCGGGCGGGACCGGCAGCGCCATCGTCATGGGACTTGCCCTATCTCGACCAGGCGATGCGGGTCTGGGGCCGGTCATCGGGGCTGGAAGTTGTCATGATGGATGCCGACACGGTCTCGGAGACGAACTGCGTACGCCAGCCATTCTCGGTCTCCGATATTGGGCAGAACAAGGCGACCGTCCTCATCAATCGCATCAACCTGTTCTGGGGCACGCGGTGGCGGGCCGAGCCTTCCTATTTCGATGATCGAACCCTTGACCGGATCAATGATTCATCCCAGGATCTATTGATCGGTTGCGTGGACACGCGCGCGGCGCGCAACATGATCGCGCAGGCATTGACCAAGGCCAGGAGCCGCACCGCCTATTGGCTTGATCTCGGCAACAACGCAGCGAGCGGTCAATTTGTTCTCGGCCAGCCATTGAACGCGCGCAATCGCAGGAAGGCTGCACGATTGCGCACTGTGAGCGAGTTGTATCCAGAGATCATCAATGCTGAAGCGGGTGAAGACCCGCTGCCCAGTTGTTCTGCCGTCGAGGCTCTGGACCGTCAGGAGCCGTTCATCAACCAGACACTGGCATCAGCAGCGCTGGCCATGCTGGCGCGACTCTTTCGCTACGGAAAGCTCTCGCACCACGGAGGTTTCTTCAACGCTGAAAGAGGAACCATCAGTCCGTTGCCCGTCGATCCCCAACTCTGGTCGAAGACACGGCGACGCGCTAGGCGACCGTAATCCAGAATTTGAATTCCACCAGGAGAGAAGCCATGTTCAAAGAGCTTGTACCAATCCTGCGCGACCGCGCGGTGTTGCTCACGGTCACGCTTGTCGATGCAGATCAGATTCGGGTGAACATTGTGCCAAAGAAACTCAAAGACGGCGACAATGACGCTCTCACCACCCCACTCAGCGTCACTGGCACTGCCGAGGACCTCGACGCCGAGTTGTCATCGACCATCGTCAGCTTCGTCGGCTCCCATCTTCAAATGAAGAACACACTGGAGAAGGCCAAGGCTGAGATGGACGCAGCTTCCAAGGCGGCACAGGCCGAGGCGCGCGCTAAGTCGAAGACGCCGGCCAAGACAGCGCCGCCGAATACGGAAGTCACTCAGTATGCTCCGGCCGCCAAGCCCACTGAGCCAGCGAAGCCAGCACCCCAGAAGCCCGCAAGCCTCTTCGATATGCCAGCACCGGTGGCCACAGCCACCGTCATGCCCGCCGAATCCGACGAAGACCCTGGATTTGCAGAGATCGACGACGACGAGCCATTGGAAGATCCCGAAGAACTGGATGATGCGGCCTGACGGCCACGATGCATCTCTTCAAGAGGAATTCTGATAGTCAGCCACATGTCCAGAATCTGTGAAGAATGCCGATAGCGCTCCTAATGAGCGCAGTGGGCTGTTGTCAACACTTACGAAGAGAACTCGTCAGAAGCCAACCTTCATCCGGTAACCGCCGAAAGGAGCACCCGTCTCAGCCTCACGCTTTCCCTGCCATAGCAGCGCCAGGCGGCTTGGGGAACCAAAGGAGAGCCCGCATATCCTGGAAGCTCGGATCAAGCGCTGCCTCTGTCCCTGCTACGATGCCTTTAGTGTTCTTGATCACCGTCAGGGTGTGTTCCGTCGATCTAACGACCTCATATGCTTCTGCGGGCAGGTTCAGAGACATTGTGGGCAACACTGCCCTTAGTACTTTGACCCACGCCGAAACGGCAGGCGCAGGGTCTGCGGTGATTTTGTCATCCCTGAAATCGAAGGTCTTGGGGTCTGGCATCGCCGTTCCCGCGATCTCTTCACGAAGCGCACCGGCCACACAAATCACGAACTGCTTTGAGGCAGAGTACTCGAGCAGCCTGTATTGGCGGGACTGCACGTCTGTCATTGTCCCTGCGGCGGACTTGGCTTTTAGATCGGCCTTGATCTCATCGAACGCCCAGGCGAGGGTCTGGACTGCAAAGATGTGCCCTACGCTAATCGCCTTTGTGAAGACCTTGTCGTACGTCGCTTCGAGTTCGAAGATCTCGGCCTTTGCGCGAATGGCCGTTTGCAGGTCGCCGGAGAAGGCGCATAGAGCTTGTCCTACCTGATCGGCAATTAATGTGGTTTTCGACTTCCGCATACTGTCTCTGCGGTGAACATAGTCTATGCCCTTCGCTTCGAATTCCTGCGCAATGCGCACCTGAACGGGATCGTTGCTTTTTCGATCCAGGGCGATGATTTCATTTTGGGTGTTATTGCCAGCAACTATCTCGGGGATCGTTGAGTCGCTATCTACAGTGATGACCCGAGCCAAAACAGAAATGTTCTTGGCGTGCTCAGCGCCAGCGCCGTGGATCGCACCCGTCGTCTGTGCGCCGTTGACGATGGAGAGCCCATGGAGCCGAAGTGTGCGCCCGTTTGGGTCGGGCACCACCTTTCTGGTCACCACAGTAATCCCGTTATTGAAGACGAAGAATTTACCGGGATGATTCTCCGCGGTCTCTTGAATTCGCCTGTTGACATTGCCAGCACTCTTCCGTGAGCCGAGGTAATCGCGGAGATTTGCGCTGAACAGTTGTTTACCGTATTGCTCATAAAGGGCTTGAAGGAAAGATCCATTGAGTGAGAACACGAAGGCTTCCCATCCATCGCCCTTTTGTCTTGAGATCACATCGTCGGCAGTAAGATCGATCTCCGCTGTGATCTGGATCGTCCCAGTTGCCGAGAGCGATAGCTGCTCGGTCTGTCGGAGACCGATCTCGGCTGTTTCGACATCGACGTCTTTAGCCAGAGGCAGGCTGGAGACGAGGTTCTTGACCCCATCCAGCGCATTTTGGACGTTCTGCGACTCGTAGCTGTTATGCGCGTAGGCGAAGACAAGACGCTTGATCGTCTGCTTTTGCAATGCTTCCCGAAGTAGTTTTGCGTGTTGTCGAATTTGAACTGGAACGTCATCAATCGGTTTTTGTAAAAGCCATGCAACCGCTGTGTTCAGGTCGTTGGCTTTGTTTGCGTCAGCTTCCTTCTTGCCCCAGTCTTTCGCTGTTTTTCCCTGTGCAATGAGGGCGACGCCTTCGGCTTCATCAATGTAGATGATGTCTGCTTTTTTGTCATCTGGATGGTCCGTGAGACTAGCAGTCGCAAAAGTTGCAAAATCTTCCACACCGAGGTAAAGCCCCACGGCATAAAGAGGAAGCGCATTGTCCCCATAACCCTGCAATACGGGGTCAGCTAACAGCCGCTTAATGAAAGAGAACGAACTTGAGAGATCTTGAGGGGTTGCCATGGTTTTCTCCGGTCGGGTGACTACCATCATAAACGTCAAGCCTGAAAGTCGGGGCCTCGATCCGTCTGCTCAGTTCAGATGGCACATTCAATTCATATAAACAGAGGCCCTTTCTCGACGAACGACAAATCCCCTTACCACTCGGGGGCGTCACAGAAGAATATTGTGGACGTCGCTACTCCTTGGTCTTGAGTTTGCTGTCGTTTTCACGGATGAACGCCTCGATCTCAGGAGCGCTGGCAAGAATACGGAGCCACTGTTCCTTGTAGAGGGTGACGGGGAAGCGTCCCATTCCGTAGAGGGATACAGCGCCTTTCTCGCTGACCTTGAGACTCAACCCTGCTGAATCCTTGCTCTTGAGCTTTGCGTTTTCTGCNNCATGCCGTCTCTCCCATTCTGTTTTTCGCTTCAACCGTCTCACTGCACACTGGTTGCGTCAAACCACAAGGTCCCGCCGCACCGGCCAAAAGTGCCTCAATCCGCGCGACTTCGAGCCGCCGGAGTCTCGCAGTGTTGGACCACTGCTCCATCCGTTCAGCATCAGTCGAGAACTCGGCGGAGATTTCCATNNGGGCCACCCGCAGCGCGGCCTGAAGCGCCTCAATTTGCTGATCCCTTGATGAATTCATTCAGGTATCAGTTTATATTGCCGCAACTGTTCCGCCCCAAACCGGCCAGCACGGCAATCCAACGCAATTCCGAATGGAAGGCCGACCGGCCATTCTTCACGCCTGAACCAGTATTCCGCCTGAGGTAAATCCAAATGAAACCATCCAAGCTGTACGAGGCGCTTCATGCGCTGATCGGTGAACGTGTGCCTCTGCATATCTGGGGCGCGTGCGGTGTCGGCAAGTCGCAGATCGTCGCTCAGGTAGCGGACGATCTCGACTTTGACTTCCTTGACGTTCGCGCCGTGCAACTTGATCCGGTCGATCTTCGGGGATTGCCGCGCATCGCCGCGGACCAAACCGAGTGGGTGCCACCCAAGTTCCTGCCCACCGCTGGGAAGGGCATCCTGTTTCTCGACGAACTGACGTCGGCTCCGCAGATGACGCAGGCCGGATGCTACCAACTGGTGCTCGACCGCAAGCTGGGAGAGTATGTGTTGCCTGACGGCTGGGTGGTTATTGCCGCAGGCAATCCGGCTTCCGAGCGGGGCGTGCATTTTTCGATGCCGCGGCCGTTGCGCAACCGCTTCGTTCATCTGGAACTCGAAGCCGACCTTAATGANNTCCAATGTTCTGCGCGGCATTGCTAACCGGCAGAAGACCACGTTCCTTTCAGGTGCGAGCGAGTTCGAAGCGCAGTTGCTCGACGGCACGGTGGGGCCTGCCGCCGCCGCGGAGCTGATTGCATTCCTTCGGCTATTTCGTCAGTTGCCGTCGATCGACGAGATTCTGCTCAACCCAGA
>PLPU01000498.1:0-15516 GCA_003159975.1 Acidobacteriaceae bacterium | reverse complement strand
GACATGCTGCTCGGCGCTGTGGCCAAGGTTCTGGGCGACGAGGGGATCGAGCTGATCAGTTCCACCGCCTTCCTTGAACCGCTGCTGGCCCAGGAAGGCGTGCTGACCGCGCGCGCTCCAACAGACGACGAGCGCAAGGACATCGAGTACGGCCTTGGCGTGGCCCGCGCCGTCGCCGGCTTCGACATCGGCCAGACGGTAGTGGTGGCCGCACAGGCCTGCGTGGCCGTCGAGGCCATGGAAGGCACAGACGAAACGATTGCTCGCGCCGGCCAGCTGATGCGCACGCTCGGCGGCGACGCCTCGACCTTGGAACGGCGGCTGACCGTGGTCAAGGTCGCCAAGCCGAATCAGGACATGCGTTTCGACGTCCCGGTCATCGGCATCCGGACTGTGGAGGCGATGATCGAGGCGGGAGCCAGTTGCCTCTCCGTCGACGCCGGCCGCACCCTCCTCTTCGAACGCGAGGCGCTGCTCAGCCGCGCCAATCAGGAAGGCATTGCCATTGTGGCCACTCCGCGTTGATACTAATGACCGGGACACGCTTCGAGTCCCGGACCACCCTTTCCCAGTCGAATCTATTGGAGGTCCCCAGTGAAAATGCCAAGAAAGCCCGTTCTCTTCGCCCTGGCCGCGATCCTTGTACTCGCGGTTGCATTCGTCACAGTTCATGCGGCTGACGAACAAGTCATGCCCGCTGTCGGGCAGGCCGCGCCCACCTTCACCCTTCCCTCGCAGGATGGCTCCCACATTTCGCTCAAAAGCTTCCGCGGCAAATGGGTTGTCCTCTACTTCTACCCCAAGGACATGACCAAAGGCTGCACCATCGAAGCTCACAACTTCCAGCGCGATCAGGCCAAGTTCGATGCCGACAACGCCGTGATCCTCGGCGTCAGTGTCGATACTCCCGATAGCCACAAAGAGTTCTGCACCAAGGAAGGACTCACCTTCCGCCTGCTTGCCGACCCTGCGCATAAGGTAGTGGACGAATACGGTTCGCTGGGCCACTTTGGCCCCATGACCATCGCCAACCGCAACACCTTCCTCATCGATCCAAAGGGAAAAATAGTGAAGGAATGGACCAAGGTTGACCCCCAGGTCCACTCTGAAGAAGTGTTGGCGGCGCTGGCCGAGTTGAAGAAATAGTTCGATCTGAGGAGTACGCCGAAGCGGCCCCGGCGACGGGGCCGTGTTCATTGCAGGATGCTATGCGGACCAGGTTCGCGGAAAGATATCGCAACAAGCTAAACGGCTCCTGAGTACAGACGCAAAAACGCCCGGCAATCAGCCGGGCGTTTTTGCTTGCCTTACGTTGCCTTGTTGCCTTTACTTCTTGGTTGCTTTCTTCGCGGCTGCCTTCTTCGCAGGCGCCTTCTTGGCCGCCTTCTTCGCCGGAGCCTTCTTGACAGCTACTTTCTTCGCTGCTGCCTTCTTGGCTGGCGCCTTCTTTGCTGCTTTCTTAACTGCCAACGGTTTACCTCTTTTGGTGGGTTTGCTGGCGCGCTTGATCACCGGGGCCTTCGTGGCCGCGGTCTTTCCGCCTGTTGCGCCAGTGCTTCTTGGTTTTACGGCGGACTTCTTTGCGGCCTTTTTCGCCACAACTTTTTTCGCGGCTGCCTTCTTTACCACAGCCTTCTTGGTTACGGTTTTCTTCGCCGCAATCTTCTTCTTTGCGGCCTTCCCGGCTGGGGCTTTTGCCGCCGCTGTCTTTCCGCCCGTGGCGCCTGTGCTCTTCTTGATTGGACCGGGTTTCTTGACGGGTTTCTTTTTCTTCGCGGCCTTCTTTTGGGCCGGCTTCGCTTCGGGTACTTCCACAAACACGACCAGGGTCTCTTCAACCACTGGTTCATCGTCGTCCGAAGAAGTCAGCACACTGGAGGTTTCCACTTCTTCATCTTCTTCGAAGTCCTCTTCGTGATCGGGGTCCAGCTCTGCGGGCTCCCCATCGTGGTTGCCGTCACTCATCGCATACATTCCGAACACTTCTTCCATCCGATTGCCTCCAGCGGCTTGCCGCTGACATTGTTTCGTCTTTTGCATCTTCGCGCCGCGGATACATGCAATCCGCTTGCGAACGCAATTGTACTTCTAGATTGCACGCAAATGATAGCAATTGACAAGTATGTAATGAGGTCCCCGTCTACTTTTGTTTCTTCTGAGCTAACTTTTTCTTCGAGGTGGCCGTCGCCGCATGAGTGTTCTTCGCACTCGACGAGCTGCTTTTCTTCACCGCTCGTTGAGGCGCGGGTGCTTGCATGGAGGTCTTCGACGAGGCCTTTTCATGCGGCTTTGCGCTGCCTCTCGCGCCCTTCGCACCGGAAGATGCGCGCTGACGAGTGCGCGCTGCGGTACCCGGCGCACTCGCAGGTTCGGCCACGTGCAGGCGACGGCCAACCTCCACCTTGACGCCTTCGATTCTGTTCCAGCGGCGCAACTGATTCAGCGAGACGCCGAACCGATCCGCAATGGTGACCAGGGTATCCCCTCTGCGTGCGGTGTACATCAGCATGCGCGTGGACGGCGCGAGAGTGGGCGCCAGCGGCACCACGAGACCCTCCATCCCTGCAATGCTCCTGCTCTCTCCCAGTTGATTGGCAGCGGCGAGTTCTCCAACCGAAACGCGATAGGTGCGCGCGACCGACTCAAGCGTGTCGTCGGAGACCACTCGATGATAGCGCCATGCGTTGCGCTTGCCTTCGGGGATGAGGGCGATTTGCTGCTGAAACAGCGTGGCTGTGCCTGCAGGCAGGTGCAGATCGAACGAAGCGTCCGGTGGCGTGACCATGCGCAGCAAGCTGGGATTCAGCGCCATCAACTCATCGATGGGTGCGCCGACGATGTCGCCGACCAGGCGAAGGTCGACGGAGGAGTTGATAGTAACGGTGTCAGTGAGCACGGGAGGATCGAGCGTCACTTCGTCGAAGCCATATTGCGTGGGATGATTGGCAATGATGATGGCCGCCAGGATTTGCGGCACGTAGTTTTTTGTCTCCGCGGGAAGATTGTTGCGCCTATAAAGTTCCCAGAAGTCCGCGTAGCCGGTCTTCTGCACCGCGCGTTGCACATTGCCCGCGCCCCAGTCGTAACCTGCCATCGACAGATACCAGTCACCCAACTGGTCGTAGATGAACTTCATATAGCGGGCATAAGCACGCGTTGATTTCTCTGGATCGAATCTCTCGTCCACGTAGGCATTCCGAGCGAGGCCGTAGTTGCCATGGGGCATGAATTGCCACATGCCGCCGGCGCCGGACTTGCCATTGAGCGCTCGCGGCTGAAAGCCGGACTCCGCAACTGCAAGGTAGATCAAATCCTGGGGCACGCCTTCTTCGGCCATGACGCGTTGGATCATCGCCTTGTAACGGCCGGCGCGCTCAAATGAGTGCAGCAGCGTGTTGTGCCCGCGCTGGGTGTTGGCGAAAAAGTTGATGTAGGCGGCAACGTAGTCGTTCACCATGAGTGGCAGATCGGACTTGGTGGTGGCCAGCTCCGTCTTGGCTTTGGCCACGATATTCGGATCCACTTCGAAGGTCACGTCGCTGGCCACGTCGGCGGGAGTGGGCTCCGCCTGGGGCACAAAACCGTTGCCTTGCTTGAGCGCCTCCATCTCCAGCGCATTCACGCCGTCAACGATTTTGTCGAATTCGTCCTGCAACTGTTCGTTGCTCTTGATATCGAGGCCGCTTGACAGCATCAGGTCCACGGCGCGATCGAATTCCACCTTGGCTTCGGGCAGGTTTCCTTTTCGATAGTCCTGCTCACCACTGCTGTATGCGGCTTCAACCTGCTCGATGAGCACCCGCACGCGCTGCTGCACGGCCGTCAATGGCCGCGCAGTCGTGGAAACCTGAGTTTGTGCTGTTTGTGGCTGCTGCGGCGTGCCCGATGGCTGCGCAGCCAGTTGCGAGGGATCGCACCCCGCCAGCATCCATGCCAGTGCGACCGGACCAACGAGACGATACCAATTCTTACGATTGCGCATGAAAGGATGCGGCCGCCATGAGCACGTTCAGCCGACGGAGGGCGCTATCCCGATGATAAGCTATGCCATGGAGACAATGCGCGCGGAACGGCGCAAATGGCCTCTTTCATCGACCCCCGCATGGACGCACGCTTCCTTCGCAACTTCGCGATCATCGCCCACATCGACCACGGCAAGTCGACGCTGAGCGACCGTCTGCTGGAACTGACCGGCTCGGTGACCGGGCGGGAGATGCAGGCCCAGATCCTGGACGACATGGACCTGGAGCGCGAGCGCGGCATCACCATCAAGGCGCATGCCGTGCGCATGATGTACAAGGCCAACGACGGCGTTACCTACCAACTCAATCTGATCGACACTCCTGGGCATGTGGACTTCAGCTACGAAGTCTCGCGTTCGCTGGCCTCATGCGAAGGCGCGCTACTGGTGGTGGACGCCAGCCAGGGCGTTGAGGCGCAAACGCTGGCCAACGCGTATCTGGCGATCAACCACGGTCTTGAGATTATTCCGGTCATCAACAAGATCGATCTGCCGTCGGCAGACATCCTGCGCACGCAAGAGGCAATCGAGAAAGCGGTAGGGCTGGACGCTACGGATGCCATTCCGTGCAGCGCAAAAACAGGCGAGGGCGTGGCGGAGATTCTTGAGGCGATAGTTCATCGGCTGCCTCCGCCCACTGGCGATCCCGATGCGCCGCTGCAGGCGCTCATTTTCGACTCGTGGTTCGATTCCTATCGCGGCGTCATTGTGCTGGTGCGCGTCATGCAGGGCACCATGCGCACGGGCCAGCGCATTCGGCTCATGTCGAATGGCAAGTCGTTCGAGGTCGAGTCAATGGGCGTTTTGATGCCCAAACCGGTTGAGATTGGCGTGCTCACCGCGGGCGAGGTGGGCTTCTTTGCAGCCACCATCAAGAATGTCGGCGACACCAAGATCGGCGATACCGTTACCGACGACACACGCCCCGCAGCCGCGCAGTTGCCGGGCTTTGAAGATATCAAGCCAATGGTTTTCGCGGGCCTCTACACCGTGGATTCGCACGAACACACGCTGCTGCGCGACGCGCTGGAGAAGCTGCGCCTCAACGACTCGTCGTTTTTCTTTGAGCCGGAAAGCTCGGTCGCGCTCGGTTTTGGTTTCCGGTGCGGCTTTCTCGGATTGCTGCACATGGAGATTATTCAGGAGCGCCTGGAACGCGAATACCAGCTCGACCTGATTACCACCGCGCCCGGCGTTCGCTATCACATCACGCTCACCGACGGCAGCGTTGTCGAGGTTGACAATCCTTCGCGCTGGCCTGAGCCCACCAACATCGAAGAGATTCGCGAACCCGTGATTACGGCCAAGATCCTCACAAACGAGGAATATGTCGGCGGCATCCTGAAGCTTGTGGAAGAGAAACGCGGCAGGCAACTGAACTTCGAATACGTGACACCCACGCGCGTGATGCTCACCTATGAGCTTCCATTGAACGAGATCGTACTCGACTTCTACGATCGCCTCAAGTCGATCTCGCGCGGCTATGCCTCGCTGGACTATCAGCTTGCCGGCGAGTGGGAATCGCCGATGGTCAAGATGGATATCCTGGTCTCAGGTGAGCCCGTCGATGCGCTCTCGATCATCGTGCATCGCGACTTCGCTTACGAGCGCGGCAAACTGCTGGTTTCGAAGATGCGCGAACTCATCCCCAGGCAGCAATTCGAAGTCGCTATCCAGGCCGCCATCGGTTCAAAGATCATTGCCCGGGAGAGCGTAGCCGCGTTGCGTAAGAACGTGCTGGCCAAGTGCTACGGCGGCGACATCTCGCGCAAACGCAAGTTGCTTGAGAAGCAAAAAGAAGGCAAGAAGCGGATGAAACGAATCGGCAAGGTCGATATCCCGCAAGAGGCGTTCCTGGCTGTTTTGCGGGTCGGCGAAGATCAGCAGAAATAGTTCATTCCGTTGATCAAACTCGACCGTCGAGTCACGCAATGTTTATGGAGAAATGTGGGAAAGTCCCCGAACCACGCCGAGCAGATTGACCTGCGTCTGTCGAGCGGACGAGCGGCGCATTTCCCGGGTTGGCATTGATAAATAAGGGTTTGTGTCGCCTATCAGAACCTAACAGCGGTTGGCAAGAGGAAAAACTGTCCTTCGGGCGGGGATTTCGCGGAAGCTTTCCACAATTTTTTCCACAGAAATGGGCAGACGCATTGCCCCTCCCCATCTGTCGGCGCACCGCCGCTTGTTTCGTCTTTGAACCATCTCCGATGCAATCGCAAGAGCCACCCTCGGCATGGCCCTTGCGACCGTAGGAATATGGTCCTACCGCGCGGGCGGTTTCGCCGCGGGAGCAGCCGGCTTGGGCGCCGGCGGTAGTTGCGCTGGCGGCGCGGGCACACCTGACTTCGCGTTGTATGCATCCACAACTGCCTGGGTGATATCGGTGGATTGGAGCGCGTAGAGGACCGGGCTCTGCTGCTGCGAGACGTCGAGAACCAGTGTGTAGCCCTGCTTCTGCGCATAGGTCGACATCACGTCATAAACCTTGGAGGCCAGAGCGTTGTACATTCCCTGGATGTCCTGATTTCCGTCGTTGCGCAGATCCTCCGAGTCGCGTTCCAACCGCTTCTTCTTGTCGTCGATCGTACTGGCGCGATTGGCGCGCTCCACATCGCTCAGAGTGGCGCCCTGCGCCTGCAATTGCTTGGTCAGGGTCTCGATCTCGTCATTGAGAGACTTGGCCTGCGCTTCTCTGGGTGCGTATTTCTTCTCGAGGTCGGCATAGTTGCGCTGGCCCTCGTTGGTCTTGGCCACAGCAGCCTGAAAGGAGATGACGGCAATCTTCACCGGGCCTGCGGGCGCGGCGGCGGCAGCGGCGGGACCGGGCGATGTTTGTGCGGCGACGCTCAGACCCAGGCCCGAGATCAAAGTGAAAGCAATTAGCAGCGAACGCTTCATCGGAATAGAAAACTCCTTCGGAATTCCTGTGTGCCTGTTCGCGTTTCAGCGCAAAACAGTGCCTGTGCCTCCTGAGAAACCACACGGTCTTCTTTTACCACCCTGACGACGAAGAACTGTCGCCGGGGCCCCGGAAGTTGGGCAACTCCACGGCGAAGTGGATGGAGCAAAGAAAAGACGCGGACGGAGACGTCAGCGGGAACTAGGGAGAATTATAGGAGTCCCGCGAGAGGAGCGTCAAACCGCAATCGAAACAAGAGAATGGAGCTTTTGAGCCATCTGCGTCACAGCATCAACAGGCCCTGAAACGCAGAGACCCCGGAAGACGGGGCCTTTGCGCAGTCGGAATTGGATCGATCGCTCTAGTGGGGGCCGGCAGCAGGCCTGGTTGCTGGGGCTGCGGGCTTGGGCGCCGTGGCAGCCGGTTGCGGCGGCGGGGCGGGAACACCCGACTTCACGTTGTAGGCGTCGATGACCGCCTTCGTGATGTCGATATTCTGGCCCGCGAAGAGCACCACAGGGGACTGTTGCTGGCTTCCGCTGCCATCCAACACCAGCGTGTAGCCCTGTTGCTGCGCATAGGTCGACAGAACGTCGTAGACCTTCGACGCGACGGTGTTGTAGATCTCCTGCATCTCGCCTTGCAGATCGTTCTGCGCATCCTCGGCGAAACGCTGGGCCTGCTTCTTCTTGTCCTCGATGGTCTTTGTCCGGTTGGCGCGCTCGGCGTCGCTGAGTTTGTCGCCCTGCGCCTGCAACTGCTTCTCCAGGCCATCGATTTCATCGGCCAGTGTCTTGAGCTGGTTGCGCTTCGGTTCGTACTTCTTCTGCAGGTCGGCGAAGTTGCGCTGGAACTCGTTGGTCTGGCCAACTGCCGCCTGGAAGGCGATGACAGCAACCTTGGCCGGAACAGCCGGCGTCGCGGGTGCGGACGGTGTTTGAGCGGCTGCGCTCAGGGCAAGGCCTGAAGCCAGCGTGATAGCAAATACAATCGAACGCTTCATTTGAATCGAAAACTCCTTCGGAATTCCTGTGTGGCCGCCCGCGTTTCAGCGCAAGGGCAGCCTGTGCCTCCTGAGAAACCAGACGGTCTTTCTTCCAACCCATTGACGAACACCCGTCGCCGGGGATCCCGGGATTAAGAGGAACTCCGCTTCAGGTGGGCATAGGCGGCGAAAGACACGAGCGGAGCCATCAGCAGGAACTAACTGGATTATAGGGGGGCGGGGTAGGAGCGTCAAACCGGCAACGCGTGAATTCTTCAGCGCAAACGCGTTTCACCAGACGCCGCTCTGTGCATGGTGGCACGCCACACTTCCACATTCACGATGCAATTGGCTGAGAGCCTCTGCCAAACACAGAGGCCCCGCGTGGAGCGGAGCCTGTGCCCAGTACACCGGAAAGGATCAATTGGATGCTGGCGCCTTGGGAGGGGTCTGTGGCTTGGCTGCCGGAGCGGCCGGCGCAGGTACGCCCGATTTGGTGTTGTAGAGGTCGATCACGGCCTGACCGATATTGGCAGACTCGGCGGCATACATCACATTTGTTTGTTCCTGGCTGGCGTCCAGAATTACGGTGTAGCCCTGCTGCTTTGCATAGTCGACCATCACGTCGTAGAACTTCTTCCCCAGATCGCCCATCACCTGCTGCAGCGCCTGGTTGCCTTCAGTGCGAAGGTCTTCGGCTCCGCGCTGCAACTTCTTCTTCTTTTCGTCGATGGTCCTGGCGCGGCTGGCGCGGTCAGCATCGGTGAGCGTCGCCGATTTGGCCTGAAGGTCCTTTTGCAGCTTCTCGATCTCATCGTTCTGGGCCTTCAGCTCTGCTGTCCGCGGTTCGAATTTTTTCTGGAGGTCTGCAAAATCGCGCCGGCCCTCGTTGGTTTGGGCCACCGCCGCCTGGTAGGCAATGACGGCGATTTTGGCCGGTGCGGCAGGGGCCGCGGCTGGGGTTTGGGCAGAGGCGGTCAGGGCAGCGCCCGAGGCCAGCATGAGTGCTATGACAAGAGAATGCTTCATTGAAATGGAGTACTCCTTCGGAATTCCTCCGGGATGGGCGCGGAGCAAGCAGGCGCCTCCTGAGAAACCTTACCGTCTTTTGGGGAACTCCCGGCCGGATAGCCAGGGACAGAAAAAGACGCGAGTGGCAACATCAGCAGGAACTATCTGAATTATAGGAAGGCTGGGTTGGAGCGTCAAACCGGCAAACAATGAATTGCACTGGTTTCAGGGGCATCGACACCGTTTTCCGAAGCGCCACTCAGCGCCCAAAACTCGAGGATATTATGCCCAGGCGAAAGGGCCGCCCGTAAGGAGCGGCCCTTCTTTTCTTTATGCGCACTGTTGGCTAGAACGTTGTGGAGACAGTCAGGCGGAAGGTCTTGCGGGGCTCGCGGAACAGGTAGCGTGATCCGTAACCGGTGATCGCCTCCTGGTAGGTGTAGTCGCCGGCGCCGCCCGGTGGGAACAGGTCGCGGGTGATCAGCTCCGCGGAGCAGCTCTGCTTGTTTTCCCCGAGGGTTACGTCGTTGCAGTAGGGCCTCTCATACAGGCGCAGCGGATTGTACGCATAGTAGAGGCGGAAAGGCGCGTTGATGACCGGCATGATGACGGAGAGCTCGCTTCCCAGCGACATGCGGGGAACAAAGTTTGTACCGGTGATGGGCCGGATGTTGGGCTGGAATCCGACTTGGGAACCTGGAATGCCGCCCTGGCACGAGCCGTTGTTAAACACCGGGCATCCATACAGCGGTGCGGTCAGCGAGGCGAAGCCCTCGGGGCTTTGCTTCAACTGGCCCTTGTTCAAAGCGGTGTCGATGCCGAAATCGTCGAAGAAGGAAATCATGACCGGCCCAGCGATGGGAATGCGGTATTCGGCATTGGTGGTCAGGCTGGTATCGCCGCCGATGGAAGCGATGCCGTAAACCGGCAGCGGCACCTGGATGCACTGGTTGTCTTCAGGATTGGTCGGATCGCGCGGAACGCAGCTTCCGTCGGGATTGGTCAGCTGAACGTTCACCCGATTGGGCACATAGCCGTAAGGCGTTGCGCCGCGAATGTCAAAGCCGCGCAAATCGCCTTCGCCGCCGGTGTAGAAGCGGTTGTTCGGCGGAGCCACATCGCCACCGAACCCCTGCACATAGCCCAACTGGGCGCGGATGCCCAGCACGTTGCGGCCATTTGGCGTGAGGTGCAGGTAGTGGATGGGCATGAAGCGCTTGTAGGCCACCAGCGGCGAGATGTAGCGCACGTTTCCGCCGATGCCGGCCACCTGGAAGACCGCGGTATATTCCTTGCCGCTGCGCGGGCGCAACGGGTTGTTGATGGTGTTGTAGCTATAGCTGAACGACGCCGAACTGTTGACGATACCCGCCAGCGCGTTCGATCCCTGAATGCCCGAGCGGAAACTGATGGTCTGGAAGAATGTCTGCGAGGCGGTGCTGAACGCGGTAATGGACGACTTGGAGAGCGAATACGTCATGCCCACGCGCTGGAAGGCATGGCGCCTGAGCGGATAGCTGATCGACCAGTTCAAGCCCGTCGACGCCTGGTTGTAGTTCTGCGTAAGCGACTGTTGCGCCGAACTCAGATTCACCGATTGGCCGGTAGATGAGGCGTAGTTCTTCGCGGCGTTGAAGTCCTGCTTGTTGTTGAACAGTTGGAAACCGATGTTGAGCGGCTTGTTGCGCAGATATGGCTGCGAAAAACCGAACAGGAACTGGCGGCTCACGTTGCCCAGGTTGCCCTGGACGCTGAGTGTTTCGCCAAGGCCCAGGAAGTTGTTGGTCTGGTAGTTCACCCCCAGAAACGCGCCCGAGAGGCCGCTGATGCCGCCGTTGAGGCCGATCGAGTTTTTGCCCTTCTCATGGACCTTCAGCAGCAGGTCGACTGTTCCGGCCTCGGCATCCTGGTGCGCCTCGGAGTCCTGATCGACCTTGAGCGGATCGAAGTACTCCAACTGGTTGAGGCGCAGAAGGCTGTACTCCCACAACTGCGAGTTGTACACCTGGCCTTCTTCCAGCATCAGTTCGCGGCGGATGACTCGATCGCGCG
This sequence comes from Acidobacteriaceae bacterium, assembly GCA_003159975.1. GTDB lineage: Bacteria > Acidobacteriota > Terriglobia > Terriglobales > Acidobacteriaceae > Telmatobacter. The sequence continues at coordinate 4,545 of PLPU01000498.1, read as the reverse complement.
TGATGGTGTTGCCCTGGAACTCGATGCGCGACACGTAAAACGGCTTGCCCTCGTCGATGTCGATGACCAGGGAGACCGTCTTTTTCTGCTCGTCGTATTCCGGCTTGGGGATGGCTCCGAAGTTGATGTACCCCAGTTGGCCGTAGGCTTTCTTCAAATTCTCAAGGCCCTTGCTGATCAACGTGGCATTGAACCAGTCGCCATCTTTGACGGCAAAGGTGGCGCGTAGCGCCTTCACGTTCTGCACCGCCTTATTGCCGGTGAAAGTGATGGTGCCGAGCCGATAGCGGTCGCCCTCTTCCACGGGCATCAGAATATCGATACGCTTGCCCGTATTGGGCCGGAAGGTAAACCAGTTGAGCCCGCCCTGGTCGCGGATCTTCGTCTTCGGTTCTTCGATCGCCGCGTTGTAGTAACCCTTGTCGCGGTAGGCCAGCCGCACCCGCTCCGTGTCCTCTTCCAGCTTGGAGGCATCGAAGGTCTGCGCAAAGAGATTCTCGAAGATGATCGAATACGGAATTCCGATGGGCTTGAGGTTCTTCATGGCGCGCCGGAGTTCCCGTGAGCTGATGTGCTGGTTGCCGGTGAACTTGATGTCGCCGACCTTCACCGTCGGGCCTTCCTTAATGTTGAAGTTCACCTGCACCGACGCCGGGGGAATCGTCTTTATCTCGGTCTTGACCGTGGCAAACTGGTGGCCGTGTTCGGCCAGCAAATCCTTGAGCACGGTCTCGGCCCGCTTGATCTTTGCCGGGTCAAACTGGCTCTCCGGAGACAGCCCCACTTTTTCTTTCTTGAATCGATCCAGAATGTCTGAATTCGATACGGCATTATTCCCTTTGTAGTTGATCTCGCGGATGGTGGGCTTTTCCCGAACAAAAACATCCAGGACGATCCCCTTTTCCGTGTCCTCCCGCTCAATCCGAAGATCGTCGAAATATCCCGTGTTCCAGAGCGAGTTGAAGTCGCGCTCGATCGAAATCGGGTCGTAGACGTCGCCGGGGTGCGTAAAAAGACGCGCCAGTATCGTCTCTTTGGGGATACGCCGATTGCCGATCACACGGATCTGGTCGATCGTCTGCGACTGCTGGGCCAGCGCAGTGCCGGCGGTCACCGCCAGCATCAGGAACAACATCGTCCTGCCCGCCCGGCCTGCCCCGCGACGCGCGACGCGTAAAAAACGTGAAATGCAAGTCTGCTTTGTCTTCACCGGGCTGAGGCCCTGCGACGAGCAAAAGTACTGGTGCGGTCCATAGTTCGCCTTCAGGTTCGGCTTCACGGGAAGAATATCGACACCCTCACTGCTGAAAATCTGATCCTGTTTCTACGAAAGACTGATTATATTGGACCGCGCCCACCCTGCCCAAACCGCCGGGCTGACAATCGGCTCCGAATCCTTAGTCTTCCCCAGAATTTGCCTGCCGCGCTCGGCCCCTGCGGACTCGGGCTGCTCCCGACTGCCACCCCCGGCGACAATCCCTGCCGCCGAACAGCTTAGAATCAGGACACATCCCACAGTCTACCGGAAGCAGCCGGGTTGGGGCCGCAAGTCGGCGCACAGGCCCGGGGTTGGCGCGTAGAATCCGCTGTGTACCCCCGCCCCTGCTCGCCGCTTTCCTCTTAGACGCAGGCAAAGCGCACAGGACATCCAACCAGCAAGAAGGTTTTGCGGCAATGAAAGAATCCGTTTACGATTTCACTCTTCCGCTCCTCAGCACCGGGCCAAACAAGGACGCCGCGGACGCCCCTTCCGTTAGCCTGGCTCAGTTCCGCGGCCAGGTGCTGCTGATTGTGAATACCGCCAGTTTTTGCGGCTTCAGCCCTCAGTACGCGGGCCTCGAAAGGCTCTTCCGCGCCTACAGGGATCGCGGATTTCAGGTGCTCGGCTTTCCCTCAAACCAGTTCGGCGCCCAGGAACCTGGATCGGCAGCGCAGATAGGCGCATTCTGCGAAAAGAATTATGGCGTCACCTTCCCCATCTTTTCAAAGATCGACGTCAACGGCCGCCAAGCCCATCCACTCTATCGCTTCCTGAAGGAGCGCCAGCCGGGAATCTTCGGCATCCGGCGCATCAACTGGAACTTCACCAAATTCCTCGTCGACCGGAAGGGCGACGTTGTGGCGCGCTTCCGGCCAACGACCAAACCGGAAGACATGGCCGCGGAGATTGAATCACTTTTGAACCGCCAGTAGAGACCGTGTTCCGGTTTGGTCTGGAGTTCGCCGGTTGGGAGGAAGGTGCATTTATTCCCCCTGCGACCACATCCTACGCGGGTCCTGAGGTATCCTTGCTGCATATCTGGCTCGATCGCCCGCCTCTTTCCGATTTATGGACAGGCCTTCCCAGACAGACTTGAGCGCCGGGGGGCACGCATGCGTCGAAATCTTCCCATGTTGCTGATTCGCGTGGTTGTGGGCCTGATCTTCCTCGCCGAAGGCATTCTCGAGTTCCTGCACCCTGAGGAACTGGGCGTAACTTTTTTTTCGTCCATTGGTCTGCCCCTCCCACAATACCTGGGACCTGCCGTGGGCTGCATTGAGATCTTCGGCGGCGCAGCGATTCTGGTGAACCTTTATGCCGGAGATGCTGCGCTCATGCTGCTATTCGTGGTTCTGGCCGAGCTGATCACTACCAAGCTGCCAATCCTGATCGGCGGACCGATCGGGCCCTTTCCGGTAGAAAAACTGCCCCAATACGGATTGCCGATCTTTCTGCACGAGGCACGAGTCGAATTGTGCATGATCGTTGGCGCGGTGACGGTGCTCATCCACTCCGGCCTTAGTTTCCTGCGGCGCAGGTAGTGGTGGCTATCAGAGAACGGCTAGAGCTGACGTCTCGGGTTCGTGGGCATGGACTGATCCACCGGGCCGGGCTCCGATTCACGCCCCCGCGACCCTACTCGATCGGCGCCGCGAGAACATACACGTAGACCAGCATGCCGACGCCGATGAAGCCCGGGATCAGGCCGCAAAGGGCAACCTGCGGACCAGTCAATGCCCTCAGAAAGATGACCAGGCCAAGGCCCACGCCGATATTGATCACCCCACCCATCTTCATTCCCTCACGCGCCTTGATCCGGCTCAGCCTGTCCTGCTCGCGCAGCAGTTCTGCGGTAGCTTTTGCGCCGTCGGGCGAGGCTTCCGCGACCCGGCGGATCGTCTCCGCCTTGTAGAACGCCTCGCGCTCTTTGCGCTGGCCTTCAATCCAGCTTGTTACTGGAATGAAGATGCCAAAAAGCGCCACCGCGCCGACGGATAGAAATGCCCACAGACCGAACCCTCCGAAAACTTCCTGCGCCCCGAAGAGCGTAACCAGTAAATGCGTCATACAATCCTCCTGATTGATGTTGCCGGGGTTTTTCCCCTTGCAAACGGTAGGACCGGAGCCGGCTCAACGCGGTTGCATTTTCTGCGCATTTCCTTTTCCTGAACAAATTGCAACCGGGTCGGTCGATTCCCTGTCTCAACTTCAGGGAGAGTGGGCAGTTTGGACCGAGCGATGCAAACAGCGAGCCAGAGAACGGCTGGCGAGGACCTGGCCGACGTGGAGCGCGTGTTGCGAGGCGAGACCGCTGCGTTCGAAGGGATTGTCAGACGCTGGCAGGGGCCGCTGATCAACATGGCGTGGCGCTATTGCCGCGACCGTGGCCGCGCCGAAGAACTGGCCCAGGAGGCCTTTGTACGCGCATGGCGGGGCCTGGCCCAGTGGCGGCGCGAAGGCAGCTTCTCAACATGGCTGTTTGCGCTCGCTGCGAATGTATTTCGTTCGGAACTCAAGCGATTTCCCACGGTCGACCTGCGGCTTGACGAGGCGCCAGAGCCTGCCGCCCCCGCAACACAACACAGCGCGCTGACCAGGCAGCAAAGCTCTGAAACAGTTCGGCGCGCGGTACTGGCCCTTCCTGCACGCTATCGCGAACCGGTGATTTTGTTTTATTTTCATGAAATGGATGTGACGGCCGCGGCACGGACCATGGGCATGCCCGAAGGAACCCTCAAGGCGCGCCTGTCACGAGCGCGAGCGCTGTTGCGAAGTCGATTCCCGCACCTTGAAGATCGGCACGCGGCAGTCGAACTTGGAGCACTCGGCACAGGAAAGGAGGCATGACGATGAACCGGACAAAGACAAACCCGATCGAAGCCACCAATACCGAAATTGATCGCATCCTGGCAACCGAACAACCGCTGGTTCCGACGTCAGGCTTCCTGGCGTCGGTGATGGAGCGCGTGCGCGAAGAAGCGGCTGCGCCAGCCCCCATCCCATTTCCATGGAAGCGCGCGCTCCCTGGGATGGTCGTGGCCGCGGGCATACTGGGCGCGGGTCTATTCGAATTTGCGCGTCATGCGCTGCCGCCCGCCGGCGAACTAACGCTGGCCGTTCCGCAAATCTCCGTCGTCGCCCTGCGTCCACTGGAACAAGTGGGCTGGGTCGCATTGGCGCTGGGAGCATCGCTGTTTTCGTGGAAACTGTCCAAGCGGCTGGCGGGACGGTCGGGGCTGCTGTAACGGATCGAGTTAAGCTTCTCCGTACTTCGCCCCAAACTC
>PLPU01000108.1:0-13402 GCA_003159975.1 Acidobacteriaceae bacterium | reverse complement strand
CTATCCCCGACGCACTCCTAGATTTTCGGTTAAATCGGCGGGGCTACGTCTTCGGAAATCCCCCCTGCCAGAAATCTGCCCACTGCAAGAGTTAGTGATTTGGTCTTAACTGAAAATCCTTCCTTGTGACTTGGGAGCCAGCCAGCGCTGGGCCTGCCAAGACCGAGTCGACAAAGCCATCCCGAAGTAGTCAACCATACAGTTGTCAAGCAAGTCTCGCTGTCGTCGAATCGAATGAAAGGTTCCGATACTGACAGTTCACTCAACAGCCAAGCACCCTCGCTGCGAGTTCTGTACCCTCAACTCTCGCGCGGATCTTGCTGAACGCGATCTCGCGAGCAGTCGAGATGTCGTCTGCGAATGGAGCGAAGCCGCAATCGTCAGTGGTCCCAAGTTGGGAGATTGGTAAGGACGCAGCAGCCTCAAGCACACGGTCTCGAACTTCAGCGGCTGTTTCAACATTTGGATTGATAGGATCGATGACGCCTACAAATACAGTGTGATTCGGCCTCAGCAAATGACTGACAATTCCAAGCACACGCTTTCTGTCCGGTTCGCTGGCCATCTGCAGATAGAAGCGACCAACGTTGAGCTTGAACAGGTCCGGAAGAAGGCCAGCGTAATCCACGTCTGCGCTGTGGATCGAGTCATGATCGCCTCCGGGGCAGACGTGAACACCGATGCGCTGACGGTCTTCAGCGGTAAAGCGATCAAGAACTTTGTTGTTCAGCTCCACGAAGCTTCGCAGCAATCCGCCAGAAGGATCCAGCTTCAGAGACAGTCTCGCCTCGGTGAAGTCAATTTGCACGCTGGCCGCTCCGGCGTCCAGTGCTCCGCGAATGTCTGTCTCCGCCTCACTGGTCAAATCCGCAAGAAACTCCTCGCGTGAGTAACCCGTGATTGTCTCTGCTGGGTACAACAAGCTAAGCGCCGATGCCGAAATTACCGCTTGCTTGATCGGGATACGAGCATAAGTACGTGCTGCCTCCAGATAGGTGGCAGCATGCACACCATAGCGAAAAGGAGCGGCAGTCAGCTTCGGCAACTGGCGCGTATGCCCGTCTGCGAACGGAATGATGACTCCATCGGGGGCAAGATTGGTGAGACCCGCGAGTGGATACGTGGCGAAGCTGGGCTTGGTCTGCTCGCCGTCGGTAATGATCGGAGACCCCGTCTCTTCCAGCCGCGCGATCGTATCGCGGAGCGCATCAGAATATGCGCTACTGACCTCTGCATCGCTTGCCATCCCTGCTTCAAAAGCAGCGATCGTTTCGATGAGTGAAGGCGGGCGGGGGATGCTTCCAATTGGTTCAGTCAGAATAGGCATGCAGCGAAGTGTAGTGGTGCGTTGACTTGTGGTCATCCATCGAAAGATGGACCAATGCGAGCTTTCGCTGTTGCTCAGTACCACTTCTCCATCTTGGGGAGGAGAACCAACTCATCCATGTGGGCGTTGTGAGTCCTCCCGACTTTTAAGAATAATTCGCATTGAATTGCGGCTTCCCGTTTCGCACTTCCCAAATCAGCTTCAGTAGAGGAATTCCAAAATGAATGACCTGCTCGCTCTTTGCTCCTGTGGGGGCTTCCGCCGTGCCGCGCAACTCAGTCTTCGCTCTCTCCATCGCCATTCACCAACTTTTCTCTTGCTCTTTGTTGTGGCCGCAGCAACATCCTCAACACTGTTCGCCCAACAATTTGCAACGCTGAGCCTGACCGTTGCCGATCCCTCTGGCAGTGTCCTTCCCCATGCAACTGTTTCGGCTCGCAATTTGGATACGGGAGCGGTCCGGACCGGAGTCTCTGACAAGCTTGGTTTGACTGTGATCCCGGGCCTTCCCGCCGGCGAATACAAGCTCACAGCAAGCGCGGAAGGCTTCGCTGCTTACGAGGCACCACTCACTTTGACCCTTGGCCAGACTGCCTCCCTGAAGATCACACTCAGGGTGCGGGCTGCGACTGAACAGGTCGAAGTCCGCGATTCCACCACTGGAGTAGACAAAGAACAAACAGAAGGCAGCCAGGTGATCGCACCAGAGCAAATATCGGACCTGCCTATCTCTGACCGCGATTTCATCGACTTCGTCCTGTTGACTCCAACGGCGACAGTCGGAAGGAACTCGAGTTCAGGCGCGCAGTCGGCATTTCAGGAATCGGAACTGGAAATCAGCTTTGGGGGCTTACGCGAAACACACAGCGTCTTCTACGGGTTGGATGGTGTCAACTACACGACCACGGTTTCAGGAGTCCAGAGAGTAAGCCCGTCATTGGATTGGGTGCAAGAGTTCCGCGTCGTCGATGGTCCGGATGCAGCGGGCGGCGGGTTAAACCTCGGCGCTGCCGTCAATACCATCACCAAATCTGGAACCAACGATCTGCATGGTTCGGTGTATGAGTATTTCCGCAACAGCGCGATCGACGCGACCAATCTCCTCGCTGCGCCCGGATTCAATACGCTGCGGTTCAACCAATATGGAGCGACGGTCGGAGGCCCGATCCGCAAGGATAGAGTGTTCTTTTTCGCCGGCTACGAAGGCCAGAGACGGGCGCAATCGCCCATTTATTCACACTTCATCCTGAGTTGCATCGATACCCAAGGCTGCCTTGGGCCTGGCTCTCCCAGCATCAATGAGGTGAAGGCGAATCTGGGACTTTCGACCGAAAAACTGGGGTCGATCCTCCAGACCGGCAACTATGACAACGCGTTTGGAAAAATCACCAGTGTGGTCAGCGATAAAAGCACATTGTCCGCCGGGTACTTATTCACGGATGTGACGAATGGCAATACTGCCGCAACCTCCCCAGGACAGGGGCTGCCGTCGAGTTACCGCGATAATCGCATTCACGATCAGACAGTCTACGGAAACCTCTTTCATGTCTTCAGCAACCGCTGGGCCTCAGAGAGTTCGGTCGCCTTAGGCCGGCGAATCTTTTACATGAACCCCGTAGGCGCAGGTTTTGAGCCGGCGCTTAATGTTGCCGACACGCTCTACAGCGGCGGATTTCTTGGCGGCGTCGACTACTACAGCGAGCACCACTTCCAGTCCCGCGAGGCGCTTACCTTTACCCACGATTCCAACTCCCTCACGATTGGGGCGGAGTTTGAGCCGATCTGGTTCTCTGCTCAAACGCCGTACTTCACACCTGGCGTTGGTATCTTCAGTCCGCAAAGCTTCTTTGGTGCCGGGTCTTTCAGCCATTTCGGTCCTGGAACCGCTGTCGAGTTCCTTTTCCAGCAGACACGGGCCGACTTTCAACAGCAGGTTCCGCAGCGCGGCTTGCCCTGGGAGAACGGCTTCTACGACGGACCAGATGGACCGGCGCGCGAGGCTGCTGACGCCATCGCATTCTGGCATAAACTGGCCGACTTCTATGTGCAGGATCAATGGAAGGTGCTGCCCAACCTGACGCTTTCCCTCGGAGCGCGCTACGACCTTGATCTCCTTCCGTCGGCGAGCGACCTTCGTATCCTGGGCAAGATGAATCCGACGAACTTTGGCAATATCCAACCACGGGTTGGGATCGCATACGGCTATCGCAACGGAAAGGGCGTTGTGCGGGCCAATTTTGGCATATACACTGGGTCGCTTGAGTACAGCAGCCTGATCAATGGATGGCACGGTGCGTCTCCGTTCACGCATATGAATCAGCCGCTTCTGCCTGACTTTGCCGATCCGGCCAACGATCTTGTGGGGTTCGGACCAGCAGGCATGGTGGGAACCGCCGGACCCGCCCTCGCGGGCCCGGCTTTCTCGAATTTTACGCACAATGGTATTTATCCAAGCCCCTCAATCCTGCGGCAGTTTCCTTTGGGATTTGTAGAGCGCAAGTATCCTTCAAACTACTCCGAGCATGGCGGCCTCGAAATCGAAAACGAACTGGGGAATAAATGGATTCTCACCCTCGGATTCCACTATCTCCATGCAATTCATCTGGAGAACTCCGAAAGCATCAATGGAGTCCCGGACGGTGTTCTTTCCGATGGCAGGCAGAAGTTCGCTCCGGCCGATCCCAACTTCGGATTCGCGTTGATCGCAGAAGCGTCTGGTTGGTCCATCTACAATGCAGGTAGCGTGGGCCTAAGGAAAGAGTTTGGGGAGAGCTTCAGCGTGCTTGCTAACTACGTCTATGGGAAATCCATTGACATCGCCACGGAAAACCAGTTGCAGGATGAACCGCAGGACTATCTGGAGCCGCGACTGGATCGCGCGGTAGGCGATAACGACGTGCGGCACCGGCTGGTGTTGACTTTGATGGGAGAGTCCCCGAAAACATGGGTTGCACCTTTGCGCAATTTCTCGTTTTCGCTTCTCAACTCTTTACAGAGCCCGCAATACTACAGCATCCTGGCTGGGTCAGACATCAACGGCGATGGCTTCCCGTTCAACGATCGTGTCGGCAGCATCGGGCGCAATTCCTATCGCGGCGCATCGTACTACGACACGGACCTTCGCCTTCAAAAGCTATTGAACTTGAATGAACGGCTGAAGCTGAACCTGAGTGCGGAAGCGCTGAACCTGCTGAATCGTGTGAATGTGCAGGATGTGGATCAGGTCTATGGTGCAGGGGAGTTCGCAGGTCCAATTCCCAAGGCCTTTGGAGACGGAGTTACAAGCCCGGATAATCCGACGTTCGGAACTCCAACCTATGCCGGAGCGGCGCGGCAGTTTCAGGTCTCGGCAAAGCTGAGCTTCTAGGAGAGCAAAGATGTCGACTGACACCCGAGCGTTGCAGAACGAAGCGAAACCTGAATCAGCAAATCCCAGGCGTCCCCGGCGTGGCAGCTACAAGCCAAGGCCGGAGACGCTTGCTCTCCTCAAGGTCTCGGGAAATCCGATCAATGGGCTCGGGGAAGCCGAGGTCCGCAGGGCGTCGCCCTTCTTCTGGCATCCCCCGGATCAACATCCTTATGGCGATCTGCAGGTGGTTGCGCGTACGAACTCGCGAAAATGCCCAGGCTCTGCGGAGGTCTTCATCTCGGCGTACACCCATCCTGAGTTAATCCCAGTCGCAGCGGATCGGCGAAATGCCTCGCCCGAAGAGTTCGCGGCGGAAGCAACCGAATTCGCGATGGCGCATGAGGCGGGCGGCGTTGGGATTGCCCCGATGGACCCGCTCTACGTCTTCGAGGGATACACGATCGACGAGCCGTGGGTCATTGTCCTTGCTCTCGCTCCCGACTACGAACGATTGAAAGAAGTTCCTTCGGATGAAACCAATGGCATCGGTGTATGTGAGATTGGGGCGCAATACGCTCGCGGTACGCGCGTTTCCTATGCCCTCGCCAATTGGATACGATCACAGGGTTACAACGCACAGGCTTATCCAGGGCCGTCCGCAAGCGCATTGCTCTTGATTCCTCCCGCCATTGCTTCGGGGCTGGGCGAGCTGGGCAAGCACGGCTCGCTGATAAACCGGCAGTATGGATCTGGGCTACGGTTGGCCGGAGTCACCACGGATATGCCGCTCGTAGCTACCAAGCCCGATCGATTCGGTGCGGATGAGTTCTGCATGACCTGCCAGGTCTGCACCAAGGCCTGCCCACCTGAAGCGATCAATGAACAGAAGCAAATTGTGCGCGGCATCGAGCGCTGGTATGTAGACTTCGACAAGTGCATTCCCTTCTTTGCTGAATCGGCATCGTGCGGCATCTGCATCTGTATTGCCGAGTGCCCGTGGACTCGGCCCGCTGCCCGTCCTAAGCTGCTCGCAACCATGGCTCGACGCCTTGGCCTTGGTCAGCAACCTGCCGAATCGTAACTGGCAGCGCGGCAGATGGTGAATGGCGCAAGAGGAATCGCTCTCCATCTTTCGATGGAAGCGCGTGGCAAGCGACGCCCGGTAGGATGGACGGGTTCCGTCTTCCCCTCGAAAGCTGCATTCGATTCGAAGCGTTCATCACCCGAACGGAGTGTCATCGATGGCTCATATTCAACTTCCAATTGCTGAGGAACTCGGCAGAGAGTTTCCCGGCATCCTCGGTCCCATGACGTTTCGCCCTGAAACCGCGGCTCCTCTCAACGAGTTGGTCAATGTGCTTCTGCGCGGAGATAGCACCCTGTCGCGCGGCGAACGAGAGATGATCGCGACGCACGTCTCCTGGCGCAACGATTGCTTCTTCTGCCAGACAATTCATGGCGCGGTAGCCGCTGCGCAGCTCGGTCACGACGAGGCACTCGTCAAGAAAGTTAAGACAGACTGGCAGAACGCTGAAATCTCTCCCAGGCTGAAGGCACTTCTGAACATCGCCGGGAAAGTACAGGAGGGCGGAAAACACGTAACCGCCGAGGACGTCGCCGCGGCCCGCGATCAGGGAGCCACTGACCTCGAAATCCACGACACCGTTTTGATAGCCGCTGTCTTTTGCATGTGCAACCGCTACGTCGATGGGCTGGATACCTGGGCTCCTCAAGATCCTGCAATTTACCGAGCGCGTGCGGCTCAAGTTGTTGAACACGGCTACACCTGCGTAACCGAGGCTGCAATTGCCACAATGCGGCGGTGACCGTGATTGTCCGAGCAGTGATAGCACACCGCCTGTACAGGACTTTACATATCGCCTTGCAAAGACAGTTATCCGAGGTCAAAAGCGTTAATGCCTGAACTAGCGCCGTCGCCAGCCGAAGCCACGATCGATGAGAGCAAGCTCTCCTACTCCGGCTGGAAGGTTGTTCTCGCCAGCTTCTTTGGGATCATGGTCAGTTTTGCTGCGATCGTCCCATACACCTTTGGCCTCTTCATCAAGCCACTGGCCGAAAGCTTCGGCTGGCATCGCGAAGCCACTTCAGCCGGGTTCAGCATTGCCGCACTCACCTTGGCCGCAGCGTCTCCGGGGCTCGGCTTCCTGCTCGACCGCTACAAGCCGCGCAGAATCGTCCTGCCCTGCATCGCAGTGTTCTCCGCTGCCTATGCATCTCTCGCATTCCTGACGCCCCATCTCATTCACTACTACATCGCATTCTTTGTCATCGGTCTGGTCGGAAACGGAACCGCCTATATCGGTTACTCTCGCGCTATCTCCACGTGGTTCAACCGGCGTCGCGGTTTCGCACTTTCAATCATGCTTGCCGGCACCGGACTGGGAGCCATGCTCCTTCCCGTACTCGTTCAGTCTGTCATCACACATCTGGGATGGCGCGCCGCCTACCTCACTCTCGGCCTGCTCGCCTTCGTTGTTGGCTTTCCCCTCACCGCGATCTTCATCCGGGAGCGCCCGCTAGCTCAACAAGGCCAGGATGTCTCCACTGAACTTGGCGAATCCGTTGCCAGGTCACTTGCAACGCCAGCCTTCTGGATCCTCGCTGCCACCGTTTGTCTCTACGCTTTCAGCGTGAATGGAACCATCGCACATCTCTCAGCGCTGCTCACTGATCGCGGAGTCTCCTCCTCCGGCGCGGCCTGGTCTGTTTCCATCATCGGAGCTACAGGGCTGATTGGCCGCCTTCTTACCGGCCTCTTTCTCGACCGCTTCTTTGGCCCACGTGTCTCCCAAGTCATGCTTCTATTGACTGTACTCGGCATTGTGCTGCTATCGGTGGCCAACACCTTGACCTCCGGCCTGATCGCGGCTGCTCTTATCGGATTCAGCATGGGTAGTGAGGGCGACATTACGCCCTATCTGCTTGGGCGCAACTTCGGCCTCAAGCGATTCTCGACACTCTACGCGCTCACTTGGACCACTTACGCCATTGGAGCCGCAACCGGCCCAGTCCTGATAGGTCGTGTTTTTGACACCATGGGGACTTATCGTCCCATCACGATTCAGTTGCTTGCCCTCCCCGCACTCATCCCCTGCCTTCTGATGTTTGCGCTTCCTCGTTACCAAATTCAAGGCGCAGAAAAGCAGCCAATTGAAGTGCTTCCCGAACCCCAACCCGTCGAGATTGCTCAATAACAAAGGAGAAACCATGGCTCACATCACACTGCCAGAAGACCTGCCGGGAATCACCGGCCCGATGGCTTATCGCCCCGAAACCGCAAAGCCGTTGAGGGCTCTGGCCGAAGTACTCCTGCGCGGACCAAATTCGCTGACCAGCGCCGAGCGCGAATTGATTGCTACTTACACCTCCAGCCAGAACGACTGCTACTTTTGCCAAACAAGCCACGGCGCGGCGGCCTCGCATCATCTTGGAGGCAACCTGGAACTAGTCACTCAGGTGAAGTGCAACTTCGAGACCGCGCCAATCTCAGACAAGCTGAAAGCTCTTCTCGCCATTGCCGGACAGGTGCAGAAGGGCGGAAAGCATGTGACCACGGAAGATGTCCAACGCGCCAGGAATGCCGGCGCCACCGACCTTGAAATTCATGACACCGTGCTCATCGCGGCAGCCTTCTGCATGTACAACCGGTATGTCGATGGTTTGGCAACTTGGGCTCCGCACGATCCGGATGCCTATGCGGCCATGGGTGCTAGGATGGCCGAGCATGGATATGTGAATTTCGTTCTGGCCGAACCTGTGGAACAGCCTGCCTAGTCCATCCTTGGGAACGCAGGCGTGACTAGGATCACAAATCCAGTCAATTCCTCGGATGCTAGGATTAGGACCGCTGAGAGAAACCTTCAACCCCGGCGGAGAATGCGAACTCCGTCAGATCATCAATCTAAGAAAGCGAAAGTGAGGTCTTATGTCCGATCATGAAGTAGTTGCGAACCAGAAAACCATTCTCGAAAACCAGGCAACCATTCTGGAAAACCAGAAGACGATTCTCCACAACCAGGGAAGCATCGAAAAGAATCAAAAGTCTCTTGACCAGATCCTTGCGAATCAAGCGGAGATTCTCGCAAACCAGAAAGAGATCCTCAAAAACCAGCATTCGATCTTGGCTGCTGCAAAGTAGCCATACGCTGCAATGGAAGCCGCCAGCCCCTCGTTGGGCGGCGGCTTTCTTTCGTGTGGACGAGCCTCCGAGACTTTTACGACGCCATAAACGCTTCAAGCGATTGACGAACCGTTGGATTACCACCAGCCCCGATTTCGTTGCGGCGCAAGCCGTGAAACCGCGCCAAAACACCATTGGCGTGGGCGAGAGCCACAATTCGTTTGACGTAGGCATCGAGCTTTGCGCCGGGGATCGCAAAGAGGGCGACGTCATCTGTCAGCACATCGAGATATGCCCGGGCTCCGCAGCAGCCGAGACTCAGTGCTGCTCTGCCGGTATTCGCAACCTGGGGAATTACCGCGCAGGCCGGCCTTCCCATGGCAGGCGGAGTGCCACCCTCAACCTGCTGTGCCGCTTCCGAAAGCACAAGAGTCTGATTCGAATTCGCAAAAAGCAGAACAACATCCGGAGGTAGCGGACTCTCGGACAGCGGAGCATACACCACATACTTCGATCTTGACGCCAGCACAGGAATCAAAGGCAAATCCTCTGGCCGCATATAGCCGAGGTCCCCAAAAACCTTGAGTGCATCGGCGAGATCGGTTTGTTGCGCGGGAGACGGCTCCAGATTGTGGGTGTATACACCGATGGCGCACGTTGAGTGATCTTCAGACGAGGTTGCGAATGACGCGTTTGACGCGTCTTGCCAGAAGCTGCAACCTGCCGCTACTCGCGCCGCTGGAGTTCCCACTCCAGCGGGGACTGCGTCGGTAAAACTGATGGCGATTGGCGGCTGCGCCAGGCCGAGAGCCCCTGTCAGATCCGCCGACAGTTTCGCATACGATTCCTGAGATGGCATATCTTTGACCCATTCCTTCAGTATTGTTTTTCCTGCGTTTGGCTACGACATCTGCTCGCCGACGATGGTAAAGCCCGCGTCGGTAATGACCGCGCGCACTTGAGCCTCGTTGATCGCACCGGGATCGAATCGGACCGATACCTTGCCTTCGGGATACGTCGAATTGCTGGATACGATTCCTCTGGTGCGGGTAAACATGGTGTCGAGGCCTACGGCGCAGGTAGGGCAACTGAATCCCTTCACCTGAAAGACTGCGGTCTTCGCTGCGGTGTTTGCTGCGGTCGTGGCCATAGCTTCAAGAGGAGCCAGGGCACTGGCTCCGGACAGTGCGGCCATTTGAAGAAATCTTCTGCGAATCATGGTTCCCTCATTTCCCAATGGTTCGGCGATCTCGGCTTAAATAGTGTTACTTGGCGGAAGCGATTCCAGGCTCATACTTCCAGGAAGTTTGCAAAGTTGCGTTGTCTGAGAAGCGAGTGTCCGTGTACTCGCTGAATTCGAGCTTCTTGTTCAAGACTCCCGTCTCAATCATCAGATCGCGCACCATGTCGAAGTCCGCCTTGCGCGGTGCCAGAGGGCTGTAGACGACGCGATCCATCGGCTTGGTCAGCGCCCAGCGCAGCAGAGCGGGTTTCTGGTTGTAGTAGAACCGGCCGACAAAGTCTGCGGCGTCTTCGCGATGTGGCTTGCTCGTGTCCAGCCACAAGCCGGAGCGGGCGATGCCATCGACAAGCACCTGCACAACATCTGGACGCTTATCGATCAGATCCTGACGGACCACAAGGATGCAGGACATGTAGTCCGGCCAATATTCCCGAGCTTGAAAGAGTACGCGCCCAAAGCCGCCGATCTCAGCCTGCGATGGAAACGGTTCGCCCATGACAAAAGCGTCAATGGCATGGGCGGCGAGCGCGCCCGAAACATCCGGCGGCGCCATCTCTACCATCTTGATCTCGCCTGGCTTGATGCCCCAGACCTTCATGGCGCGGAAGAGGAGCAATCGCTCATCCGAGAAGCGGCTGGGGATGGCAATCGTCTTGCCGCGCATATCTGCAAAAGTCTTGATTGGGCCGTTCTTCTGCACTACCACGGCGCTCCCATATCGATGCCCGAGATAGACGACCTTGATGGGAACTCCTTGCGCTTTCAGCGCCAGCGCCAATGGAGCGACGATAAATGCCGCCTGCACTCGATTAGAAATAATCGCTTCTTTGATCTCGGGAAAGCCCTGAAACATGCGCGGCATGAACTCTTCGCCGGAAGTCGAGTATTTTGAAATGTAGTCGGTCACCGGACAGGTCAACTGACAAGTCACAGGCAGATAGGCTACCGTTATTTTTCGCTTCTCGGCCGGTTGATAGTCATTGAGAACCGCTGCCCAATTCACGTTGAGATAAGCGTGTGCTCCAGAAATCAAAACCAGCCATCCCACAGCGAAGAGCGCGACCTTAGTCTTAGGAAGCATTACGGAACCCCCAGCGAACGGACTCGATCCTTTCGAGTCTGCGAAAGCAGAAATCCAGCGCGAGTCCGATGACGCCGATGATCAGCATCGCCGCGACGACGAGATCATAGCGCTTTCCCGAGTTGCGGGAATCGATAACCAGATAGCCGAGGCCCGAGTCGACGGCAATCATCTCCGCGGCCACCACGACCAGCCAGGCGATTCCCAGAGCAATGCGCGCGCCGATGAGGATCTGCGGCAGCGCAGCTGGAAAAACGACGCGCGCCAACAGTTGCGGCGTGGACAGACCGAAGTTACGGCCAGCGTTGCGAAAGATCGGCGGGACGCTCGAAACGCCGCTAACACAAGCTACCAGGATCGGAAAGAGCGAGCCGAGAAAAATGAGGAAGATCGCGGCATGATCGCCGACGCCGAAGAAGATAATAGCCACTGGTATCCACGCGATCGGGCTGATGGGTCTGAGGAGTTGGATCACTGGATTGACTGTCTGGTTTGCCGCAGGGCTCCAACCGAGCCAGAGACCGAATGGAATGCCGATAACGACGGCCAAGCCGAAGCCGATGGCCACGCGCCGGAGCGAATCGCCGATGTCGGCCCACAACACGTGTTTCGCGGCGAGCTCAGCGATTCCCTTTTCCACGCTAAGCGGCGACGGAAACACCTTGGTGGCCGTCCAGACAACTGAGTAATGCCAAAACGCCAACAGCAGCGCCGCGGCCACGACTGGCCAGAAAAACCTTTCCCAAGCGCGCGGTTGTGCAAGAGAATTCATATCTCGTAGGCCAGACCAATCTGCTTGAGCAACTCGTCGCGGAGTTCCAGGTAGCGGTTAGAACTGATATTGCGGGGATGGGCCATGTCGATGGTCAGAACGTCTTTGATCTGAGCGGGACGCGAACTGAGAACAACGACTCGATCGGCAAGCTGAACCGCTTCATCGATATCGTGGGTAACGAAGAAGATGGTTCTTCGCTCGGTCTGCCATATCCGCAACAGTTCCCCGCGCATAATTACGCGCGTGATGGAATCCAGCGCCCCGAACGGCTCGTCCAAAAAAAGAATATCCGGATTGACAGCCAGTGCGCGAGCTACCTGGAGTCGCTGCTTCATGCCTCCGGAAAGGTCGGAAGGATAGGAGTTCTCAAAGCCTTCCAGCCTCACAGTCTTCACATAATGAGCGATACGCTGCGTGCGCTCAGAGCGCGATAACTTTGACAATCCGAAGCCGATGTTCCCTTCTACCGTCAACCAGGGAAAGACGCCGCGATCCTGAAATACCAGGATGCGGCGAGGGTCGGGTCCAGTGACGACTTCGCCATCGATCCTGACCGAGCCGCTGGTCGGCGATAGAAATCCTGCCATCGCATTGAGCAACGTCGATTTTCCGCAACCGGAGGGACCGACCAGGCAAACGAACTCTCCGTCGTCGACATCGAGGTTGATGTCTTCGAGCACGGGCAGGGATTCGCCATCGCGGTCATAGACCATACCGAGGTGTTCCGCGCGTAACTTCGCTGCGCTCTTAGTCCCGAGTACCGAGGCTTCCGTCAGCAACACTAGCCCTCCGAATTTATCCAGCGAAAGGACTTGATTCGCTCGAACGACTGCATCCCGAGATCGAGCAATAGACCAATGAATCCGATGATGACCATGCCCGCGACTACTAGATCGTAGCGATTCCCGGCATTCCTCGCATCGACGATCAGGAATCCCAGGCCTGAGTTCACTGAAATCATTTCCGCGGCCACCACCACCAGCCAAGCTACGCCGAGAGTGACTCGCAAGCCAACCAACAACTGCGGAATGACGGCTGGATACAAGATGCGAGAGACAAATGCGCGTTGACTCAGGCCGAAGTTGCGCCCGGCGTTGATGTAGTCGGCAGGAATATTGTGAACGGCGTTCATTGCCGTGAGCAGCAACGGAAAAAAGCAGCCGACAAAGATGAGAAAGATCGCCGCCAGGTCGCCGACTCCAAACCAAAGAATCGCAATCGGTATCCACGCAAGCGGAGAGATGGGGCGGAATATCTGCACCAGAGGATTGAAGGCCATCTCTCCGCGGCGATACCAGCCCAGAGCGAGTCCGAGCGGGATCGCGATGAATACGGCCAGTGCAAAGCCCCAGGTTACACGGAAAAGAGATGCGACCGCGTATTTAAGCAGAAGCCCATGCTGCAAGAGGTCGAGGATGCCGCCTGCCACGGCGATAGGCCCGGGCAGGATATTTCCGGGATGCAAGTCGATGGCGATTTCCCAAAT
>PLPU01000077.1:2518-2660 GCA_003159975.1 Acidobacteriaceae bacterium | reverse complement strand
CTGCACCCGGTGCAGGTGGGCGTGGGCGGCCCCATGGTTCTGGTGAACATGGCGGTGATTCTGGCGGTGGTGCAGGTGGGGTCGCTGTTCTCGTCGGACGCGTGGAACAACATCACGTTTACGGCCGGGGAAGTGAAGAATC
>PLPU01000077.1:2110-2426 GCA_003159975.1 Acidobacteriaceae bacterium | reverse complement strand
ATCCTGATCTCCACGTTTGGCTGCGCCAACGGGCTGACGCTGGCCGGGGCGCGCGTCTACTACGCCATGAGCCGGGACGGGCTGTTCTTCAAGTCGGTTGGCAAGCTGCACCCGCGCTACAAGACGCCGGTTGCGGGCTTGATGGTGCAGGCCGTCTGGGCCACGCTGTTGTGCGTCTCAGGCTCCTATAGCCAACTGCTGGACTACATTATTTTTGCGGTGCTGGTGTTCTACATTTTGACCATCGGCGGGCTGTTTGTGCTGCGATTCAAGAGGCCGGACGCGCCTCGGCCGTACAAGGCGCTGGGTTATCCGG
>PLPU01000077.1:0-2103 GCA_003159975.1 Acidobacteriaceae bacterium | reverse complement strand
AACCCCCAAGCTGAAGCCAAGTCAACTTCAATCTGAAACCAACCGCTCAGGAGGAAGTCCTTCATCCATGTCCAGTCTGCTTCGTATCAAACCGATGTCGTTGCTCTCGCAAGAGGCCAGTGAGACAGGCGAGCACACGCTGAAACGCTCGTTGGGCGCGCTGAACCTGATCACGCTGGGCATTGGCGCCATTATCGGCGCCGGCATCTTTGTGCTGACGGGCACGGCAGCGGCCGAGGACGCGGGCCCGGCGGTGTCATTGAGCTTCGTGCTGGCGGGTATTACCTGCGCTTTTGCCGGCCTGTGCTACGCGGAGTTTGCCTCCATCATTCCCATCGCCGGATCGGCGTACACCTATGGATACGCTACGCTGGGCGAACTGGTGGCGTGGATCATCGGCTGGGATCTTGGGTTGGAATATGGATTCGGGGCGGCGACGGTGGCTTCGGGCTGGTCAGGGTATTTCACCAGCTTGCTGGCGCAGATGGGGCTTCACATTCCGCCTCAACTGACGGCCACGCCGGGGACGGACCTGGTGTTTTATCAAAACGTGTGGATGCCGGTGACGTCGCTGCCGATGGACGTGTCGGGCGCTGGACTGCAGCACGCGACCGGAATGTTCAACCTGGTGGCGATCATGGCGATCGTGGTTATCACCACGGTGCTGGTGATCGGCATCAAGGAGTCGGCCAATCTGAATACGGCGATCGTGATCGTCAAGCTCACGGTGGTTGGCGTATTCATCGTGCTGGGCGGTTACTTCCTGCTGATGCACCCCTCGCTGGCCATGCATAACTGGCATCCATTCATTCCGCCTTCAGACGGGCACGGGCATTTTGGATTGAATGGTATAGCGCTGGGCGCAGCGTCGGTTTTCTTCGCCTACATCGGGTTTGACGCTGTCTCGACCGCGGCCCAGGAGGCCAAGAATCCAAAGAAGGATATGCCGATTGGGATTCTGGGGTCACTGGCGGTTTGCACAGTGCTTTACATCATTGTCTCGACCATCCTGACCGGCCTGAAGAACTACAAGGAGCTCGACGTGGCCGCCCCGGTTGCGTTGGGTATCAAGGTGACGGGAATCGGCTGGGGCGAACTGCTGGTAAACATCGGCGCGGTGTTTGGGCTGGGAACCGTGATGCTGGTGATGCTGCTTGGCCAATCACGCGTGTTCTTTTCGATGTCAAGGGATGGATTGCTGCCTAAATGGGCCTCAGAGATTCATCCCAAGTTCCGCACACCGTGGATTTCAACGATTGTTGTTGGAGCCATTGTGGCGATCATGCCGGGGTTTCTCCCGATCGGCCAACTCGCCAAGCTGGTGAATATCGGAACGCTGCTGGCATTCATGATTGTATGTGCCGGAGTCTGGGTGCTGCGGGTACGGCATCCTGACCTGCATCGGCCGTTCAAGACACCGTTTGTCCCGGCGGTGCCGATTCTGGGTATTATCTCAGCGTTCTACCTGATGACGCGGCTTCCGGGGATCACCTGGGAAGTGATGATTGGCTGGCTGCTGGTGGGGCTGGTGATCTACTTTGCCTATTCAAGGAGCCATAGCAAGGTGCAGAAACTGCCGATTGGGACGAAGTAGGGAACAGCAGGCTTAGAGAGAATTTCGAATAGCAGTTGGGCAGAGGCGGCAGGTTGAGCGACGACGGTCAACCCGTTGCAAACGAGCCGCCTTTGCCGATTTTGGAATCGGGAAGCCTCACGCCTGGTTCCTTGTAACTCTTGGCGACCTGGATATGGCCGCAGCGGAAGCATCTTCGCGAAAGAGGTTGTGATGCTTTCTTCACCAGATTTCTGGATGAGTTTCGTAGGCCTTGTCTATCTTGTGGCCGGAGTTTTTGTCCTTCGAAAAGAGATTGGTGCGGCTCGAGGATGGGATAGGCTCATCGTTCTGGGCGGTGTGTTCATCGCGGTTTCACTCGCCGTCTTCGCGCCGGAACACTTCCGCGGGCCCGAGTTTGTCCAGAATATGGTCCCGTCCTTTATGCCGGTGCGCTGGTTTTGGGCTTATTTTGTCGGGTGCGCGCTGCTGGCGGCGGCTACCAGTCTTACCCTACGGAAACTTGTAGGGTTGTCGAGCACGCTGCTGGG
>PLPU01000304.1:0-10655 GCA_003159975.1 Acidobacteriaceae bacterium | reverse complement strand
GGCAAAACCGGGCGCAAAGAATTGGGATTTTTTTGCGGGGTGCGTTGGGCCGGGGATTCGCTCCCGGCTCCCACCCAATCAGAAGAATTTGAAGATTTGCGTTTGTGGCGCAAGCTGTACACCGGCCCTCATTCCGACCTATCGCTTTCCACAAGCCGACATCCACTACTAATGTGCCATCGACCCGTTTCATACGGCCTGAAGGATATCGGCGAAAGCGGGAAGCGCGATGCGAGCGGCACGAGACGATTAAGATCGAATCGTTTGATTCGGTGTGGGAACAAACGCTTCGCCACTGCCTCCAGCCACCACTGTCAATCAGGCTTCCTTCAGCAGTTCCGTCCGATAGCGAGGCGTGATTTCCTTTGCCTTCTTGATGAAGGCAGCTTGTTCGTCAGGGCTGAGTTTAGGTGGCGCCGAAGTTCTCGTTGCAACTTTTACGCCGAGCTCCATGAAAAACTTTTCCTGGCCTGCCGGCGAACAGATGCAGAGAAGCCGGGCTGCGCTTGAAGACGCATTGTGGAATTGGTGTGGAGCGTTCGAGGGGATGTTGATTGTGTCGCCAGTTTTAATCATGGACTTTCTCCCCCGGAAAGTAGCCTCCACCTGTCCTTCCAGCAGGATGAAAGTCTCCTCGAAGTCGTGACGATGCGGACCAGGACCGCCGCCAGGCGGAACATACATGTCGATGACGCAAAAGCGTCCGTCGGTCTCATCGCCGGACACTGTGATGGTGTAGGTATCTCCCACGATCCCAAGGTGCGGAAGGCTCTGATCCGTATCGGGCTGGGCGATGGTGAGGTTGCGCTTCAGTTCGTCGGGTTGAAGAGGCGGGTACACCGGAGGATTCTCGGACATAGTGGATCTCCTTAGAGCCTGTTATTAACTTTCGCGTGGGCGGCGTTCCACCCCAANNAGGCGGAGGCCGAAGGCTGTGGCGGGACCACAGTCGAGGCCGACAACAACGTATGGCCCCATTTTCGCCGCACCCGAAGGGCTGGGGCCAATTTTCCCCATTTCGTCGTCGCTCGTTGCTCGAAGATTCCCGATATTCGTCGCTCCTCGCTCCTAGAACTGAGAAAAATTGGCTCCCAGCGCCGCCCGCGGGAAAGTTAATAACAGGCTCCAGGGTGAGATTTTGCGTTTGCTTGCCGTTGCCGAATGCGCGAATGGCTGCCCTGAGTTTTATGGAAAGAAAAACGGCCGCAATAACAGCGGCGGCCTTGAATGTCGCTCCGCGGTCAAGGTTCATTGCCGGGCTACTCTCTCCGCCAGCTTTCCGATGTAGGTGACTACCTCTTCCGGATGCTCCTCCGGGATGAAATGTCCGCAGTCAGCAATCGTGTAGCCTTCGACAGAGGTGGCGACCATAGCCACCATCTCGAGGACTTTGGCCCCGAGAGATTTTTCGCCTCCAAGGGCAATAACAGGGATCTTCACCTTGTGTGTGATCAGGGGAGCGGTCTGGTCTATCGTGATAAAGGCAGCGCGGTATACGCCATGCGCCCCCAAAACGCCTTCGATACCTGAAAAAGTGCGGAGATATTCATCAACGGTGGATGCCGGGATTGCCGCCGGATTAGCTGTAGCCAATTCGTAGAACCAAGTCAGAAAACTCCGCTCGTGTCCCACGATCAGCCTCTCGATCACACCAGGCGCCAGCGGAAGGATCCACCACCAGAACGAGCCCTCCTTCATCGCTTCAGGGGTATAAGTAAATATCTTTGTGAGCACCTCGGCCAGCATAACGGGCACTTCCATGTAGAGAAGGCCCGCAACCTCCTCGGGGTGGTCAGCTGCCCATAACAGAGCCGGGGGCGCGCCCATATCGTGGCCAACGAGCAGCAGTGGGCGTCCGTCCCCAAAGCCAATCTGTTTCACAAGTTGACGGAACTCCTCAGCGAGCGCGCGAGAATCGTACCCCGCCAAACCGGCCGGCTTGTCCGAGTCCCCGTAACCGCGCATGTCGGGTACGAGGATTGAAAAACCTGCTTCTGCAAGCAATGGCATGACCTTATGCCAGGAGTAGGCGGTGCCAAGGAACCCATGCCATAACAACACGGGCACACCTTTCGGGTCGCCGCCGATCCAGTAATGAAGGCGGACGCCGTTGACGACGGCCGTCTCAGTCTTGAAGTTCGCAATTCCTTGCACGTTTGAACCAGCGCTCATGGAATTCTCCTGAGTATGTTCAGCTGGCCTTCTGCATCATCGGCGCCGAACCGACGATGCGACCATTCTCCGTGCCGCACCCCTCGGGCTTATCCCCAGTATCGGAAATGACAATCGCATCTGGTTAATCCTGGCGCCCGCGCACGCCAAGGTAGGTTTGTTCCTACGCAGCCTTCGACATCTCTTGCCATTGCAAGGCAGTCTCCCTGGCGAAATCTTCATATCGGCGAGGAGCATGCCCAAGGAGCTTGGTCAACTTCTCTACGTCTCCATCCTCAGCAACGAAGCCACGTTCCAGGTAGCCTTCAAACATCATGCGAATATCGAACGCCGACCAGGAGGGGGCTGTCTTGCGCATCTGCTCCTCAAACGCATCCATGTTGTGACCGGTGTACCGAATCTCTTTGCCGAGCACTTTGCTCCAGATGGAGGCTGCTTTCGCACCACTCACAACCTCGGGACCGTTAAGGTTATAGGTCTTGCCGTTATGTCCGCCCGAGGTCAGAACGATTGCCGCTGCCTCCGCAATATCCCGAACATCCACCGCCGACACGCCGACATCGCCCAGAGGCACGGGGTAGATGCCAGCCTTCGTGAGTGGGTCCTTCAACGATGCATCGTTCTGATTGAAGTAGTTCGGGCGAAGAATTGTAAACGGAACCTCGAACTCTCTTAAGGCGCTCTCTATCGCCAGCTTGGAGGCGAAGTGGGGAACATCCTTGAAGTGCTCCACGCGGAAGACTGAGTGATACACGACATGGCTTAGCTTCAGCTTTTTCGCCAGATCGTAGGCGATGAGGCCCTGTGTCAGTTCGTCTGGAAGGACAGCGTTAAGCAGGTACAGCTTATCGACCCCTTCCATTGCCTTCTGGACAGATACTGGATCGAGCAGATCGCCGATGGCAACCTCTACACCTGCCGGTGTGGGTGTGCCTTCTTTTCGTACTAGCAGGCGAATATCCGCTTTGCGCTTCCGGAGTTCCTGGACCACGGCCGCACCGACGTGTCCGGTGCCGCCAGCCACTAGAATTTTCATTGCGTAACCTCCTCGTTTAGCAACAAAGCTCACGCCCGCGGTTCATTTCAGACCCCTGCTGTTCTGCACTCATTTGCCAAGGGTGTTCTGGGGAATCCGTTGGCTATCTCCCAAGCGGCCAACTTAGTAAATTCGGCTTGGGCGGCCTGGTACCGATTGACGATCTTCATGTAAGCCGGTGCTGGCATTGCCAGGGTGGGTCGCACAATCTTCATTGCTGAGCGCGAGTATATTGGTGGATCAATTGCAAATCTGAGCTACACAGACCGGTTGCTTGTGCTCTGCCGCAAGTGTGATTTGCGTACGAGCAACGAAGGCATCAGGCCCCCTCAACACCTGTGTGGGAGAATTGGGGTAGACACGGGAATCATCCAAAAGTCATTGGTTCAAATCCTGCCCGAGACCGTCCGAATTTGCTATCTATTCCCCTTCCGCACACCGTTGGCCGATTAGAGGGCATTCAATCTCATCTCGACGGTTCCCGTGCGCAAAGGAATGACTTTCACGAGTTAGTCCCAGCAACTGCTGCGAACTGGCTAACCAACTCATCCAACGTGCATTCCGCGGTGAAGATCGGATAGGTAACGGTAAACGTTCCTGTCAGCGATGATCGATGGCGGGAAGCCGACTGCAAGGAACTCATCGATTTCGATGAGTGACTCGGCGATTGACTCCTGGTTGAGAACGACCGCGTTCATTCTACGGAATCGATTATGCCAGCCCCTACTTGCCCATCACCGTTACTATCGACTGGTCTGGTCCATTCCACGCAGAGGCGCCCTCGTGCCTGAGCTGACGCGCGGCCTCATCCCATATCAGCTTCGTGATTGAGCCGCCGGTCTTTTCATAGCGGTAGGTGTTGCCATCGTCCTGAAAAATGGAAAAGCTTCCATTGGCGCCCGGGTACACCCGGACGGCCGCAATCGTCTGCGGCTGATCCGCGCTCTGAACCTCGGAGCCCATCGGAACGATACTTCCCGCCCGCACAAAGAGCGGCAGCGTATCAATTGGAGCATCCGCTGTAATGGTCTCTCCGCCGTGGAACCGCTGGTTCGTCCAGTAGTTGTACCAGTCACACCCCGCCGGAAGGTAAACCGCTCGCTGAGTCGCACCCTGCTGGGTCACCGGAGCAACCAGGAAAGCCGGTCCATACATATACTCATCCGGTATATCCGCAGCCCTGGGATCATTCGGGAAATCCATGAACAGGGCCCTCATATACGGGGCGCCGGTCTGGTAGCTCCGATAAGCAACCGAGTAGGTGTAGGGCAAGAGCTGGTAACGCAGCTTGAGATACTTTGCGAGAATCGGCTCCGCCTGCTTGCCGTAGGACCAGACCTCGTTGTGCATCCTCTCGCCATGGGCGCGCATGACCGGCTGAAAGGCGCCCCATTCGAACCATCGCACAAACAGTTCCGGATAGTCTTCGTAGTTTCCTATGTTCTCCCGCGCGTCCGATCCATCGATCAGCGGGCTATGCGGTGCGTGGTAATCGGCCGGAATTGAAGGCGAGAAGAAGCCGGCGATGTCTGTGTCCCAATAGGGCATCCCGGTCGCGGTGAAGTTGAGCCCCGCGGGAACGGAGCGCTTGAGCATGTCCCATGTCGCCCTGATATCGCTCGACCAGAAGACCGTGCTGTTGCGCTGAGCCCCCAGGTAGGCGGCTCGAGCCAGGATCATAACCCTGCGGCTGTCTCCAAAATCGCGACGGAAACCTTCGTACACCGCGGCGGTGTGGAAGAGGGGATAGACATTGTAGAAGCGGGTTCCCGAACCAATCGAGAAGACATCTCCGGCGGGGTCGACATCCGGCTCCGTTTCATCCAGCCAGATGTAATCGAATCCATACGGTTTAACAAACCGGTCACGGATCTGCTCCCAGAACCACTTTGCCGCCTCGGGGTTCGTCGTGTCGAGATTGGGACCGATGGTCTGCGGCTCCCATCCTGGATCCGGCTTTCCATCCTGCTTGCGGATTAACCAGCCTTTGCTGTCCAGCATGTCGTAGAACCTGGTCCCAGGGGCAAAGTGCGGCCAGACGCTAAGCAGCGTTTTGACATCCATCGCATGCAGTTCACGATTCATCGCCGCCGGATCGGGCCAGCGCTTCGGGTCGAGGTCAAGTTCGCCCTGGCGCGTTCCGTTGAGGAAGTCCACCACAACAACATCGAGAGGCAGATTTCTATCCCGATATCCTTTCGCCACGTCGAGAATCTGGTTCTGCGTTGGATAGATTGCCTTGCTCTGGATGTACCCGTAGACTGCTCTCGGCAGCATGTGAGTGACGCCGGTAAGCGTGCGATAGCCCTGGTAAATCTCATCGCTGGAGCTTCCCGCGATGACGAAATACGAGACGCAGTCCCCAACTTCCGACGACCACACGTTCTGGCCGTTGAATCCCAGATCTACCGTTGTTTTGGATGGGTTATCCCAGACCAGACCGTAGCCGCGGCTGGACACCATAAACGGCACGCAAACATCCTGGCCGCCAATTGCGGAGTATTCATGCCAGCAGTGAATCTCGTGATCCCGCAGATCCATCCAGCCCTTTTGTTGCTGACCGAGTCCGTAGTAGTGCTCACCCGCGGGCGAGTCGAATTGGGCTGACACCTTGTACCCGTGATCGGTGGGGGCCTCCCTGGCTACTTCCGCGCTTACCGGCGCCATGGTCCAGGTGCGCATGTGCAGCAGCATCCTGCCATCCGCCGCCGCGACTGAAAGAGCATCGCTGTGAGGAGCAAATGGGTTTTCTTCCGCCGGGAAAAACTTGTTGCGCAACTGAAGGTTCAGGGCATCGAGCGGCATGGGCTGCGGCAGTTTGTCTTTGGGCAGATCGCCGGGCGCCACACGGACCACCATCTGCTGCGATCGGAATACATCGTCGCCTTGCGCATCGCGCTCGTGGGTCCATCCCTGCGTTGAGGGATTTGCTTCGATCCCGTTTCCGGGGGCGCCGATTGCAGCGGCCTTGCTCGTGCTCATGGTGATGCGCAAGATGTTCGGAGCATAGGGAACCAGCGAAATGACGCGCCCATTGCGCTCCAGCACCAGGCCCTCGTTCTGGGCGGTCGCCAGTCCGGAACACAACACGGCTACAAGCAACGTACTCAGCCACCACGCGAGGGACTTCAGGAGAATTTGCCGGCTCATACACCGCCCCCGAGCATCAGGCTCCGAATCCATTGGACACGAGATATGCATCTCTCCTCCACAAACACAACAGCATACTGCAACGACAGACCTAAGTTGAAGAGGCGCCTTCCGCGGGTCTCTTTCCGCCAGCGGGACCTATCTGTCGGGGAGGACTTTACGGGCTTAGCGACAACCGCTTATATGGAGACATCGAACCCAATGGATGAATTCAGGGCACCACGCCCACTGACAACAGGTTAAGGGCACTGCTCAGGATTACTCCCCGCAATCGCCCCAGGGTCGGGAAATGGAGTAGGACTGGGGAAGTGTGCCTGGTTGAAGGTGCGATCGGGCTGGCGGTTTGCGGGGTTCTTCAGGGTTGCTCTTGCATTGGACGGGACTTCGGGACTAGGCTGTTGGTATGCGTCGATGTCGCTAACACCGTCCTGGTGACAGCTCCGATGCAGATGTGCGCCTGAATCGCGCGCTAATTTCCCGCCTTCTCGAGCGCCACCATTACCCAAGAATTGGCACCCAAGAATTTCAAGCACCCAAAAATCTAAGAGTTGAACTGGGAAAGAATCCCAGAAAGAGGAGAACGTCATGGCGCGAATTGCCGCGGATGTAACGGAACTCATTGGCCGCACCCCGCTGGTGCGGTTGAATCGCGTAGCAGCCGGACTGCCGGCTACCGTAGTGGCCAAGCTGGAAAGCCAAAACCCCCTCTCGAGCGTGAAGGACCGCATTGGGCTGGCGCTGATCGATGCCGCTGAAAAGGCCGGGAAGATCAAGGCCGGCGAGACTGTGCTGATTGAACCGACCAGCGGCAATACCGGCATTGCGCTGGCTTTTGTTGCCGCGGCCAAGGGCTACCGGCTGATTCTCACGATGCCGGAGACGATGAGCCTGGAGCGGCGCGCGGTGCTGCTGGCGTTTGGCGCGGAGCTTGTATTGACCCCAGGGCCGAACGGGATGAAGGGCGCCATCGCCAAGGCCGATGAGATCCTTGCGAAGACGCCGAACGGATACATTTTGCAGCAGTTCACCAATCCCGCCAACCCGGCGATTCACTATGCGACGACGGGGCCGGAGATCTGGAACGATACAGACGGCAAGGTGGACATTCTCATCTCGGGTGTGGGCACCGGCGGGACGATCACGGGCGTGGCCCGGTACATCAAGGAGCGGAAGCCGGGGTTCAAGGCAATTGCGGTGGAGCCGACCGACAGCCCGGTGCTCTCGGGCGGCAAGCCTGGGCCGCACAAGATTCAGGGCATCGGCGCGGGTTTTGTGCCTGGGGTGCTGGACACGAGCCTGGTCGACGAGGTGGTGCAGGTGACGAACGACGAGTCGATCGCCCTGGCGCGCCGGCTGCCGCTGGAAGAAGGGCTGTTTGTCGGGATTTCTTCAGGAGCCGCACTGGCTGCCGCGCTGAAGGTGGCTGCACGGCCTGAGAATGCCGGGAAGCTGATTGTTGTGGTGCTGCCGGACTTCGGCGAGCGGTATCTGTCGAGCGTGCTGTTTGAGCCGTTGCGGCAGCAGGCGCTGGCGCTGCCGACGGAGCCGATTGCGGTGGTTGCGACGGTGTGAAAAGGCAGGGACTGAGGGACTAGGGANNACTGAGGGACTAAGGGACTGAGCGTAGACTGTCGCTGAGCGTCGGAGTTCACTTTTTGAGTCTCATTGGGACTCTTCATTCCAAGTTGCTGAGCCGCTGATGTTTCAGTCCCTCAGTCCCTTAGTCCCTCAGTCCCTAGTCCCTGCTTTATGGCCTTGTTTGAACGCATCCGCGAAGACATCAACTCCGTGCTGGAGCGCGATCCGGCCGCGCGCTCCAGGCTGGAGGTTCTGTTCTGCTATCCGGGGCTGTGGGCGGTCTGGATTCACCGCGTTTCGCACGCGCTTTGGGGAGCGAAGCTGCGGCTGCCCGCACGCATTCTCTCCCAGGTGGGGCGCTTCTTTACGGGCACCGACATTCATCCGGGTGCGCTGCTGGGAAGGCGGTTGTTCATCGATCACGCGTTGGGTGTGGTGATTGGCGAAACCGCGATTGTGGGCAGCGACGTGACGCTCTACCAGGGCGTTACCCTCGGCGGGACCGGCAAGGGCCACGGCAAGCGCCATCCGACGGTGTGCGACGGAGTTTTTATCGGGAATAACGCCAACGTGCTGGGCAACATCACCGTTGGCGAGAACTCGCGCGTGGGCGCCGGCTCGGTGGTGTTGTCGGATGTGCCGCCCAACTCGACGGTGGTGGGGGTTCCGGCGCATATTGTCTATCGCAACGGGCAGCGGGTGCTGATTACCGATCCGCATGATGTGAAGGACCCGCTGTCGGACGCGCTGATCGCGCTTTCGGCCCGCGTTGAGGAGCTGGAAAAGCGGCTGGGCGGCGATGCGCAGCCCGCCGAGCCTTTCGCGGCGGAAGAGGCGGAACGGAGCGCTTACCGCGAAGAGCTGGAGCGGCTGCAGGAATATGTTTCGATGGGCGAAGGGATATGAAGGCAGGGAATAGGGAATAGGGATTAGTCATACCAGGGTGGGATAGCGCGACGATCTTATTACAGGATTGGCCACAATGCTCTACAGTGGATTGGTTCCCACTCTTTTGCGGAGTTGCGTTCCTTGTTGGGTTTTCGTTTGCTTCTCGTGGTTCTTCTCGTTGTTCCTGCCGCCGCACACGCAGCCGCGCGCGTGCAGGCTGCGCCGGTGCCGCAGGAGATGCGGTCGACAGCCTTCACCGTCACCGTGAATGGCCAGCCAGTGGACGTTGCCCACGCCGCCACCCGCTATGAGTTTGTCAGCTTCGATGTGACCGGCGCGGTGGACGTTGCCATTACCGCAGCCGAGCCGGGGTTTTGGGACAAGGGCGTCGATATTCAGCCGTGGCGTCTGGACCTGCGGCCCGCGCGACAGGGTCAGACCATCCGCTTTCGTCTCGAGGGACCGGCCAAGCTCTCCATTTCAAGGCCTGGGGATTTCCTGAACCAGGCGCACATGCTCTTTCTCTTTGCGAGCACACCGCCTCCGGCTGCACCGAAAGGGCCGAACGTCCACATTGTGCCGGCGGGGGTTCACCGGGAGAGCATGAACCCTCAGAGCGGCGATACCTACTACCTTGCGCCGGGGGCTTTCATTTTCGGCAGCCTGAACCTGTGGAAGGTTGAGAACGTCAAGGTCATGGGCCGCGGGACGATTGTGTATGAAGGCTCCCAGGATCCCAACACAGACGAAGGCTGGATGCAGAAGCCGGACTGGCACTGCATCGGCGCGCTCGAAGCCCGCAATGTGGAGATCGATGGGGTTACGTGCATCATTCGCGCCCGGACGTGGTCAATTCAGATGAAGGATTCGAGTGGATTTATCTATGACGATCTGCGGGTGATCGGGGGCAACCCAGGCAATGCCAACCAGGATGGGATGGACTGGCTGGGCAGCGGCGATGGGGTGGTGCGCAATTCGTTTTTCAGGGCGTCGGACGACGTGATTGCGCTGATGGGCAACTGGGACGGCTATACGGACACAGACATGCTGCGACCGGGAAAGGACGTCCAGAACATTGTGGTCGAAAACAGCGAGCTTTCCACCAGCATTTCAAACATTGTGCGCGCGGGGTGGCCGCGCAAGACTTTCAATTCGCGGAATTTTACTCTGCGCAACTCCGACATTCTTCATGCCGGGATCGGCGCCTGTGGTCAGACGTTTGGGCTGCTGGGATTCTGGGGCGCGAACGGAGCGCGGGGCGATCACTCGACCTACACATTTGAGAATCTGTTTCTCGACGATTGGTACTCGCTGGTGCAGATTGAGCAGGAGCAGCCGGCGCTGCACGGCTTTACGTTTCGCAACATCTGGGTGCTGGAGCAGCCGGCGCTGGAAGGGTCGACAGTTATGGGGCAGGTTTCAGGCGTGGTGTTCGACAATGTGAAATTCGGGCAAACCCGGGTGGCGAGCGACGCCGACCTTTCGCTGGTGGTTTCAGGCGGCGCGGAGACGCCACAGTTTACCGCCAGCCACGAACCGATTGCGCGCTTTGGCGTTGAGCCAACAGTCTTCAAGCCGGGGGACAATGTTACGTTTACCGCACAGCTCTCGCCGAAAGCGCGGTACACCTGGCTGTTTGGCGATGGAACAGAGGCGCATGGGCGCCGCGTGCGCCATCGTTTTCCCGACGCTGAAGGCACCGAGCTCGACGGAGGAACAAACGGCGCGGGGCGATTTCGTGTTCTGTTGCACGTCGAGGACAACCTGGGCAGCAAGAACTCATACCGGCAGGACTGGGCGAGCCAGGGCCTGGTGGTTGTGGGGCAGTGGC
>PLPU01000031.1:0-3057 GCA_003159975.1 Acidobacteriaceae bacterium | reverse complement strand
CCTTCAGGAGAAATGCTCTAAAACATTGATCATCAAGGAAAAAATCCTCAAAATAGGGATTGCCACCGAGGCTCTTGACATAAATCGCCTTCGAAACCGTATTGAATCTATCTTCAACGAACGAATCAGTCGCGGGCGATAAAAGGTCGGGAGCTACAGATGCGAAGAGCGCTCCCCACGTTTCACTGAATTGCCAATTTCGCGTCGATTGGGCCGCCCAAAAAGTACCGTGAACTATGAACTTATCATCGAGAGCCGCCAAGTTCTCCAAGATCGGCTGAACCACTTTTTGTCTATTTTCCAGCTCTTCATTACGTTTTCTTACTTCATTTAACTCACTAAGGACCTGCGCGCTTGCCAACTGATCCGCTCGAACCCAGCCCACCGCGGGATAGGTCTTAATTGTCTTTTGAAGGCTCACCGCGACAAGCCCAGGGAGCTCCTTTGCATCCGCCCACGGCCTGACCATGGTCCCAATCTTCGCCTTTGCCCGGAACGCACCTAGCCGCCCACGGAGAACTGGGTCTAACTCAGACTTGTCCATCGGGATCGCACCAGGGTTCTCGTGTATGAATGACAACACCTTCAGCCCCCGTCCACGTGCGTAGTCATACTCTTTCTCTGTGTAACTCAAGCCATCCGACGTGGTCGAACCATATCTCCCACCGATGATCAGGATGTAATAGTCACAGTCGTCGATAATTTTCTTAATAAACTCGAACTGTTCCTCATCGGCCGCAGGGAACAGTTCCATCCCGGCAGGGATACAATCCATCTCGATAAGAGTCTGAATGATGGCGCGTCGTTCCTCTTTAAGATCGACGTAAGTGGAGCTGACGAAAACTTGGTAACGCTTATCCATGGAGCGTACCCATCCTTGGCTTCGCAACAAGTCTAGCAGCACGGGATGAGATGCCCGAGCCCGGGAGGCAAAGTGATGCCTTGTGACTCCAAGATCGGGGTCACTTTGGCGCGAACAACAACCCGACGCCCCAGGCCTCGCCCCTGAGACCAAGGATTCCAATCAATAGGTATCCTTCCGCCGCAGCCCACAATAAAGCAGCACCACCTCGCGCCCCTCCATGTCATACCGAAACCGGAATCTCCCCGACCGGAGCCCGCAAAAATGCTCGTGTTGAAGGAAAGGCGGTCATCCTGAGCGAAGCGTTTTTCAGCGGAGTCGAAGGACCTGCATTTCTATAGGTCTTGTACAAATATTTATCAATAATCAGGCCAGAACTTCATCGCGCACAAAATGAAGCCGGATGATCTTCGGCGCTTCCATCGTCTCATCGAAGTAGCAGCGGACGGCGTCCTTCACCATCGCGCGCACCTCCTCCACAGTCTCACCCTGTGTATGGATGCCGTAGCCAAGAGCAGACGCGGTGTAGCCACCGTCCGCCTCGTCCTCGCGCACCTCAAAGATGATCTCGCTCATCGATGCTCACCCTCCCAGCCTGACCAAATGCTACACCCACTGAAACTTCACAACAAGCCTCCAGACAACCTCAAACCGCTTCAGCAAGGCCGAAGCACAGAGACGTCTCATTCACAGCCGAAGCGCGTCAGGCAAGGCGTAGCTCACTGCGCGGCAGGAAGATACAGATCGCGGTTTCTCGCGCGGTTGAGCTTGAGAGTTGCTGCGCGATCGACCTCGCTCATGGAAATATGCAGGTGCCTCGCGTCGGGGTCGACGTAGTGCAGGCCGTCGTCAGTGGCAAAGACCGATACGGCCGAGAGGGTCGAACCGTTCTTGAGGACAATTCCAAGATTCTGGGTCTCGGTCTCGGAGGTTGTCGAGGACACGGAGGGAGAAGAAGACGCTCCCGCTGCAGGCCATTTGTATTCTGTGACCACAGGATGCCACGGCGCCTGGACAACTGGCGGCGCAGGCGGCTGAACGAACAGGACTGGCTGCTGAAGAAAATAGACCGGCTGGGCCGCGTAGTCGTACGCACCGCCAGAGGCGTAGGGCGAATATGGATAGCCTGATCCGTAGGGCGAGAAGGCCAAGGCTCGACTGAAACCATAGCCACTCCGGACATAGACAGGTCTAGCTCCGCCGCGGCGCTGGGCACAGGCATCGTTCGCCGCACTCGCCGCAAGAAGCACAAACAAGATGAGCAGGACTGTCCGCCGCATCGCCACCCCTCGTGAGCAGGAGTCTAACAGCCGGGCACCCGATTGTAAATCCTCTGTGGCCTGTCAATCCCGTTGTGGCCCGCCCCACAGTCAACCCGTTCCCCGTACTCTTGCTATACAGGTGCGCAAGCGCCGGGAGCCGCCGCCCGCCCAGTAAGTATCCTCGAGGCAACCCACAATAAAGCAGCACCACCTCGCGCCCCTCAACATCGTAGCGAAACCGAAACCTCCCCGACCGCAGTACTGTGACGACCGCCGCCGCACACTCGCCTCACCCTGATGCACAGTTACCTTCGCTTGAAAACGGCGAAGGAAGGTGCTACGCTTGTTTGTGATTTAAATATCACACTCGACCGTGGCTTGTGAGACCACTTGGAAGCCACACCTCGAGAGATTCTCATTTGTCAGGACAAAGCTGGCCGCGAACCGTTCGCGGATTGGCTGAATGGCCTCGACGTTCAAACCAGAGCCCGAGTCCGTGTCCGCATTGATCGCCTTGAGGATGGACTATTTGGCGACGTTGAACCGGTTGGCGAGGGTGTATCGGAGTTAAGGCTGGATTTTGGGCCCGGTTACAGGGTGTACTTCGGGCAAATCGGCCTTCAGATCCACCTGCTCCTCGGCGGCTCAAAGCAAGGCCAGGATGCAAACATCCGCCAGGCAAAGAAGTTTTCGAGGACACATGACGATCAAAACTAGCTCCTACCGCCAGTCTCTTCTCACCGCGCTGCTTGACCCCATCGAAGCCTCCGCCTATCTCAACGCCGCCCTCGAAGACTCCCCGGAAGCTTTTCTGAAAGCTCTGAAGAATGTAGCCCAGGCCCGTCCAATGACCCAGGTAGCCAGAGAAGCCGGCATCCAGCGGGAAACCCTCTATCGCGCCTTCTCCGATCAAGGCAACCCCACCTTCGAAAC
>PLPU01000174.1:9339-11979 GCA_003159975.1 Acidobacteriaceae bacterium | reverse complement strand
AGAACTTGGCACTGTCCAGTTAAGTGGTATGCGCCGGGAAACCGCAGAGCAACGAGACGCTGGAACTGGTTGCAGAAGCCAAATTTCTGAAAGGGTCCGGCGGGGTACCCTCTGGGTCCCGTGCCGCGGAAGGCCGAACAAAATGCAGGGCTTTAGCCCCTGAGGAACGCTCTTCGTAGGCCGAAGGGGATTTATGCAACCAATTCGAGGCCCGCTCAAAAAACAATCCGGATTAGCNNCGGAAGGCATGGTCGATAGGAGCGATCATCAGGTCGTGCTGCGCCTGCGTCATGTGCAGGCTCCAATCCGCCGGCGGTTCAGGCGGAGCTGTGACGAGGGTGAAAATGGCCCACGCAAAGAGGGCGATCGGTACGACTACGGCGATTCGAGCGGCGGTCTTTTTCAACGAAGTCCTCAATAGTTTGAATCAGGCGTTGAGCGCCTGCTCGGCGTCACGGGCGGCAGCTGCCTGTTGCTTGAGCTCGAGTTGATGACGCAGGATGAGGACCACGAGTCCCCACAACAGCCATGCCAGGATGTTCCAAAGGAACGGGCGCAGGATGACAGGGTCCATGCCGGATGCTCTGTCTCCGCCGAAGACCGGACCGGGATGCTGACCTGGAATCCGGTTGGCGATGTAGACGATAGGCACCGCAATCCCGCCGAAGATGCCTAAGACGGCGGCAGAGGTTTGCATTTGCGGGCCGGCGGCAAACCTGCGCAAGAGCAGGTAACTGACGTAGATGAGCCAGAGCAGCAGAGTCGTCGTGAGGCGCGCATCCCAGGCCCACCAAATGCCCCAGGCGCGATAGCCCCAAAGTGGCCCGGTGACCAGCACGACGGTGCAGAATACGACACCCACCTCCGCGCCCGCTACGGCCCAGGCGTCCCATGCCAGTGCCCTGGGGTGGTTCTTCTGGCGAAACGAAAGATAGCCGATAGACCCCGCCATCGAGATCCCGAAGAAGAGAAATGCCACCATCGCCGAGGGCACGTGGTAGAAGATGATGCGGTATTCGTCCCCCTGCATCATCTCCGCGGGGGCGCTGACAGCCTGGTGGAAACCCCAGACCAACAATACGGCGCTGGCAGCGGCAAGGAGACCGAACAGGATTTTTTTCATCGGAATACCCAAGGTGACCCTTCTAGTCTACAACGGGCAGGAAGGGCTACTCTGCCTGCAGAATCGTGTCAAACAGCATCAGCGACACGGTTGTGTAAATGATGTCGTAGGCAGCCAGAAGCTTGATCCAAATGACGGGGTCAAAATCTCCGGTAAAGATGGCGGTTGTGGCGTTCACCATCGCCAGGAGCGCCGGTGTGAAGATGGGAAACAGAATGAGCGGCAACAGGAGTTCGCGGTTGCGGCTGTTGATGGAGAGTGCGGCGAAGAACGTGCCGTTAGCGACCAGCGCCCACGTGCCAAGGGGCAGCACCAGAAGCAGCAGCCAGCCCTGGCCGAGAATGTGAAGGTTATAGAAGACGAGGAAGACGGGCGCCAGAATCAACTGCACGATCGACACGAACAGAAAATTGGCCACCACTTTGGCCAGAAAAAGCTGGGAACCCGCAGTAGGAGCCATACGCTGTGCGTCGAGCACCTGGTGGCGAATCTCGCGCGCCCAGGCCTGGTTGAGCGCGCTCACCGAGGCGAACATGGTAGCTACGCAGAGCACGCCGCCAGAGATCTCCCGCGAGAACGCGCCGCGCGGGTCGAAGGAAAGCGAGAACAGCACCACCACCAGCAGCGCGAAAAACAGCATGGAGTTGATGGCTTCGCGGGAACGCCATTCGATGCGGAGGTCTTTCACCAGATGGGTCCAAAGCGTGCTGGGCATCAGGCTTGGCCCTCCTGCAATGTCAATCGGGGCTGGTCTTTGGTCAGGTCGGCGAGCTGGACTTCGACCTCGAGAGCTTGCGCGGCGCGGAGGTAGTCGCTGGGCGCCAGGATGAGCTGGGTTCCGCGTGCGCCGGCCGAAACGCTGATCCGGTCAAAGAGAATAGCGGTCTCGTCGATGTAGACCGGATAAGGCTTTCGCGCTCCAAAGAGGGTGACACCGCCGCGAATGTAGCCGGTGAGCGGCTGCACGTCTTTGAGGGGAGCCATCTCGGCCTTGCGCAGGCCGGAGGCGCGGGCCAGCTTCTTGAAGTCGAGTTCCGCGTCGCCGGGGATGACGGCAAAACGGTAGATGTTGGGGCCGCCGGTTACGAGAAGCGTCTTGAAGACCTGCTCCGCGGGCATGCC
Organism: Acidobacteriaceae bacterium; assembly: GCA_003159975.1. Lineage (GTDB taxonomy): Bacteria > Acidobacteriota > Terriglobia > Terriglobales > Acidobacteriaceae > Telmatobacter. The sequence continues at coordinate 9,734 of PLPU01000174.1, read as the reverse complement.
GATCTTTTTGGCGACGGTGATGGCGGAGAGGTCGTCGGGATCGACTTCGTATTCGCGAAGTTCGAAGGGGATGTTCAGAGATTCGAGGAAGCGCGCGCCGTTGGTCTTCATAAGGTTGGGCATCCTCGTTCGAACGACGCGACCCGGCCGGCGCGGAGGGCCAGCACCCAGTCGGCGATGGGGGCGGCGTGCTCGCGCTGGTGGGTGGTGATGACGATGGTGCGGTTGCCCTGCCGGAAGCCTGCCAGCAGCGCGACCATCTGGGCCACCGATTCGACATCCATGTTGGAGAAGGGCTCGTCGAGCAGCAATAGTTCAGGAACGGGCAGCAGAACGCGGGCGAGCGAGGTGCGCTGCCGCATGCCCTGCGAATACTGGCCGATGGTGCGGGGCAG
>PLPU01000174.1:0-9297 GCA_003159975.1 Acidobacteriaceae bacterium | reverse complement strand
ACCTTGACGGTGCCGAAGCTGGGGCGAAGCAGGCCGGCCAGAATGCGCAGCAGCGTGGATTTGCCCGCGCCGTTTTCTCCGATCAGGACGTAGCAGCGGCCCGGTTCCAGGTTCACACTCACCTGGCGAAGAGCGGCAAAGGATCCGAAGAGCTTGGAGACCTGGTCAAGACTGGCCGAGAAGGAACTGGCCGAAACGGGGCGAGCGCCGAGGGGGGATTGCGCGGCCTCGGGTGCGGGGGCGGTCATTCGATCAATTAGCTGCCGTTGCGTTGGCGGGCGGTACATTGGGCTGCGCGGCACTTGCGGTAGCAGGCTTGGCCGGTGCGCCGCCCGGCGTGGCCGGCGCGTACTTGCTGGCGCACTTGGCCTGCAACACCGAAGCGTGGAAGACGCCGTCACGGCCGTAAGAACCGGCGGCTAACGCCTGCGAATCGTCCTTGAAGGTGTCCGGCGGCGGCTCGGTGCCCTTGTAGCTGACCTTGAGCAGACGGCCCGACGCGGCCTTGGGGTTGTGGCTTTCAAACTCATTGAGCGTGAAATCGACGTGCGGGCCGTTGTGCTCGATTGATCCGGGCACGACGAATCCCTCTACCCGCAACTGGCTGTGATAGGCCTTGTCGCCCATTCCGCCAAGTTCGGCGATGGTGACGTAATAGCTCTTGTTGGCCCCGTAGCCGGAGAAGGCAAGCCAGACAATGGTGCCGACAATGACGACAGCCGCAATCCCGATCCGCAAGGTATTTCCAGAGTTCTTCATAGCCATCTCTAACGATACGAGGGTGGAGGGGTGGGGTCAACCGCTGGAGGCAACTTGGGTGATTTAGATCACACAAACGGTCATGCTACCAGCTGCGGCGGTCGGGAGGCTGGACCCATTTCTCGCTCAGCGATTCGCAGGTCATACAGGACTTGCAGGTTGAGCCAGAAGTTTGGGCTGGTGCCGAAGAAGCGAGCCAGGCGCAGGGCCGTGTCCGCAGTGACGGAGCGCTGCCCCTTCAAGATGGCGGTGACACGGTTGGTAGGCACAGCGAGGTTGCGCGCCAGTGCTGCGGCGCTCATGCCAAGTTCCTCGAGTTCCGCGGCCAGGTGCTCTCCGGGATGGATGGCAGGTACCGGCATAGTGTTCTCCTAGTGATAATCGAAAATCTCAACGTTTGAAGGACCTGCGTTTGGCGACGGCCACTCAAAACAGATCCTCCACTGGTCATTAATTCTGACGCTGTACTGGCCCTTGCGATCCCCGGAGAGAGACTCAAATCGATTGCCAGGCAAGGCAGCAAGGTCTTTCAGCGTGAGTGCTGCCTCAAGCCGGTCAAGCTTCAATCGAGCCGGTCGTTCAATGCCTTCGAATGCTTTGACGCGGTTCCCGGCAGCGAAATCCCCGGTGCGCTTGTCCCGATAGCTGAGGATCACTGTTTAGATTAGCCCTCGTTACGCGTTACGTCAAGCGTAACGACAGCCTTTATCCAAATTGACCCCGGGGTTGCAGACTGGATCAGTGCGCCGAGTCCAGTGTTTGCGCTGCGCGGTCCAGCGCCTGGGTCAGCACGGTCAACTGCTGCGCGGCGCGGGGCGAGTCTTTGGCATCGATGGCCTCATTCACGCCGGGGATCACCACGGCCGCGTAGCCGGTGTACTCGCCGGGCGCGTAGATGGTATGCCGGAACCAGGGGCGACTGGGCAGTCCGGCCTCGGTAATCAGTGCGGTCTCGGTCGCACGGAGGGTCTGGTTCAGCTTGTTCAGGTCGCCGGAGGGAGCGGCTTCGAGGGCGTGAGCCTTCTCTGCGGCTGTTGCCAGGCGTCCGGCTGCGGCTTCCGCGGGTCCAAAATTGAGCCCCCCGACGTGCAGTTCATCGGCCTTGTGTTTGGCCGCTTCGATATAAGCCGAGATCTCGCGGGCGTAGGTCACGTAGTCGTAAGGCAGCACGTCGGCATCCGCCATGCGCAATGCCTCAAGCCCAAGCACCCGCGCCATCTCCTGCAAATAAAGAAAGTGCGGATCGGCATTCTGCACGTACCAGGCATAGTTGTCGAACACGGAGTGATATACACCGTACGACCCATTGGAGCCGATGTCGGTTGACGGCACGCCAACGTGTTGCAGGAAGGGCGTAAAGTCGGAGCCGGAACCAAGGTCGCCCACATGCACCTCATCGGCGGCGTCGGCTGGAGCATTGGACATGCGGTGCTGGTTCCCTTCGCCGCGCTCAATTCTCCACTGGTCGTAAACGGTTTCGCCGAGCGGGCTGGGTACGGAGCGGGTGAGTTCGCGGACAAACTGCTTCAGCGAAGGAACGGCTGAGGCGGAGAAATCCGGACCGGAAACGGCCACGTCCACGTTGAAGTAGGCAACGGCATTTTCGAGCGTTTTGGCGTGCTGCTCCACCCACTCGGTCGAGCCGATCAGGCCTTCCTCCTCGGCATCCCAACTGCAAAAGACGATGGTGCGCTTGGGGCGCCAGCCTTGTTTGAGCAGCGTGCCGACTCCATGCACCGATTCCAGCATGGACGCGGTGCCGCTGTTGGGATCGACCGCGCCATAGACCCACGCGTCGCGATGGTTGCCGACGACCACCCAGTTGTCCTGATCCTGCGAGCCCTTGACGGTGCCGATCACGTCCCAGATCGTGCGGCGTTGATAGTCCTGCACCGAGACCAGGTGTACGGTGACGCCACCCGGCCCCTCGTGATAGCGGTAGCCGAGCGCGCCCTGCCAGCCTTGTGGCACGCCTGGCCCTTTGAGCGCCTGGAGGATCGGCGAGGCGTCGTGGTAGCTGATCGGAATCGAGATGATGTGGGGCTGGTTGCCCTCGGGCGAGATGCGCGCCGAGTCAGGCAGGTCGGGTGTAGACGCCACGCCGGGAGTCTCAGGGTCGCCCGGATATTTGAAGAGATATTGGACAGAGCCGCGCTGTACGCCGGTCTCAGGCCGCCACGGACCGGTGGGGTACGCGTCGCCCTTGGAGAAGCCATCGTCCTGCGGGTCGGAGTAGATGAGAACGCCCACCGCGCCGCGCTGCTCGGCGATGTAGACCTTCACGCCGCGGAAATTCGCCCCGTAACGCACCAGCACGATCTTGCCATGCAGGTCGATGTGCTGCTCGGCGAGCTTGTCGAAGTCCTCGAGCCGGCCGTAGTTGGCGTAGACCACTTCGCCGGTCACATCCCCCGAGCCTGACGACCCGTTGAAGGGCATCACCACCCTCGGATCGTCCTGGTAGGGATCGCCGTCAACGTGCTCCCGCGTGGGACCGCTCATCAGCAGTTTTCCGGAGGGATCATAGGCCTCCACCTTCACGACCTTGGGCTGGTTCATCAGCACGCGGTAGGGAACGATCTCGGTCTCCAGACCGGCAGCGCGGAACCTGGCCGCGACATACTCAGCGGTCTTTTGGTCTTCCGGCGAAGAAGCCATGTGGGGCTCGGCAGTGAGGATCTTCAGGTGCTCGCCGGCCAGCTTTGCGTCGGGTACGGCGAGGAATTTTTCCTCGATCTGGGCTTGCGTGGTGAAGTCGCGGTAGCCGAAGACGGTAGGGGTCGACTGAGCCGCCAGCAATGCGGTGCTCAGCGGGTAAACCAGGGCAAAAGCGAACGCTGAGGCAAGCGGGAGGCGAAATCTCATGTCGGGAGTCCTAAGTTGAGGGTGGAGTTGAGGTTGGCCGCAGCGAAAACCCAAACCGCGCCGGCCGGGTATTGCAATAAAGCCATAGCTTACACCAACGCCTTAGACTGGGGTCAGAGGTGAAGATTCTCTGAGCGCCGGCCAGCCATTGCAAGAAGAACCTCGCGGCGCTTCTCCGGAAGAGACCGCAGCGGTCGCACAGGCAATCGCGGAGACCGAGGCCGGCCGGTTTCCGCAGGTCATTCGCGCCCTGCGCAACCCCAACTTCCGCCTCTTCTGGAGCGGCAACTTCCTCTCCAACATTGGCACCTGGATGCAGAATGTGGCCCAGGGCTGGCTGGTGTTGCTGTTGACCGCCAACTCGGCCTTCTGGCTGGGCGTGGTTGGGTTTGCGGGGTCGATCCCGTTCCTCTTCTTCACGCTCTTCGGCGGCGTCATTGCCGACCGGGTCAACAAGCGCAGGCTGCTTTTGGTTACGCAGTCGGTGATGATGCTTCTCGCTTTTCTGCTGGCGGCGTTGGCCTATGTGCACAAGATCACCGTGTGGGGCGTGGCGCTGATCGCCTTCCTCAACGGCACGGCGATGTCGATGAATGCGCCCAGCTACCAGGCGCTGGTGCCGCGGCTGGTGAAGCGCGAAGACCTGACCAACGCCATCGCGCTCAACTCGGCGCAGTTCAACCTGTCCAGAATCATCGGGCCTACGCTGGGCGGCTACGCCATGGCACTCTTTGGCGTGGCCGGCAACTTCTTCCTCAACGGCGTCAGTTTTCTGGCGGTGCTGGGCGCGCTCACTCGCATCCGCTACCCGCAGGAGCAGGACGCCCGGCGCGAAAGCATGTGGGCCAGCCTGCGCGGCGGATTCCGCTATGTGCGCGGCAATCCCCAGATGCTGGTTCTGGTCTGGTTGACGGCAGTCGTCAGCTTTCTCGGAGTTCCGTTCATCACCTTCATTCCCTTCTTCGCAAAAGCCCAGTTGCACGCCGGCGCCAGCGGTCTTGGATGGCTGCTGGCCTGCTCGGGCGCCGGGCCGTGCTGGCCGCGGTAACTGTGGCGGCCAGGGGCGTGCTGCGCCATCGCGGTGTGGTCATCACCGTTGGCGGAGTGGTCTTCTTTGCGGTGATCGTCTGCTTCTGCTACTCGCAGAGTTTCGTGTTGTCGGAGTGCCTGGGGTTCTTCGAGGGATTCAGCGCCATCCTCATGATCTCTTCGTTCAATATATCCATCCAGCATCTGTCTTCCGACGAGATGCGGGGCCGCGTAATGAGCATCTACGCCACCTGCTTTCTCGGGCTGCCGCCGGTGGGCGCGCTGATGGCCGGCGAGCTTTCGCGGCACATTCCTACGAGCCACGCGCTTGCCCTGATGGCCGGCACGGCGGGACTGATCTTCCTGGGGACCTTCGCGCTTTCGCGCTCGCTGCGGGAACTGGATTAAAGACAGCAAGTCAGCAAGCCAGCGGGTCAGCGAGTCAGGAAAAACGAGTGCCCCACCCTCGCTACGTTCGTGTTTTTGTGACTAGGGTGGGACGCGTGCAACGCTGGGAGAGAACGTCTCGGGTCTTTACGGTTCCCAGAGCCTTCCAATGGGAACGCCATGCAGGTTGCTGGCGAAGGGAATCACTTCAGTACCGGTGTAGAGCACCACGCCGCGCACCCAGTTCTTTCCGGCGGCATTTGCCAGAGCCAGCAGACCGCGCACGTCGTTGCCGCCCAGGGTTGCGGACGCTTTGATTTCCACACCTGCCGCCCTTCCCGCGCGATCTTCCAGAACGATGTCCACTTCCTGACCGTTGGCAGTACGCCAGAAGAAAAGATCTGGCTGAGTCTTGCTCCATGTGGACTGCTTGCGCAGCTCCATGACCGCGAAGTTCTCCAGGAGCGAGCCGGCAAGACTGCCCTCCGCTTTCATGCGCTCCATCGTCACACCTTGCAGATACCCCAGCAAACCCGAATCATTCACATAGACTTTTGGTGTTTGAATGACTCGTTTACCCAGATTTCTCGCCCATGGGCGTAGCAGTTGCACGAGAAATGTCGTTTCCAGCAAGGCGAAGTAGCGCTTCAACGTCGTCTGCGGCAGAGCCACGGTTCGAGACAGGTCAGCGAAGTTGAGCAGCCCTCCTGCGCGCGCAGCCACGACCGCGAGCAGCCGAGGCACATCCGCCGCATCTGCCAGGTTCGCCAAACTCCCGATATCCCGCTGAAGGATGGTCATGACATACGACTGGAACCACGCGCTGCGCCGCGTCGCGCTCTTGCGGGCAACAGCGGGGGGATAGCCACCGGCCAGGACGGTCTCGAATAGTTCTTCCCGCGGCAGGGATGCAATCTTGCCGGCCCAGCCGACGGGCTTGCGAGAAAAGAGAGTATCAATGAAGGTCTCATTTACGCTGCGCATTTCTCCCTGGGAGAATGGCCAGAGAGTCAACACCTCCATGCGCCCCGCCAGAGACTCCGACAATTTGGGCAAGAGCAGCACATTGGTCGATCCAGTCAGCAGAAACTGCCCAGGCTTACGTTTCCGGTCGATCGCAGCTTTGATTACGGGAAAGATCTCCGGGGCATGTTGTACCTCATCGAGCCTGACCGGAGCGTTCAGGCCGGCGATGAAACCATTCGGATCGCGCCTGGCTGCCGACAGAACGCCGGGATCGTCAAAGGTCAGGCATTGCCGGTTTTGCGCCGCCATTTCTTCCGATTGCACGAGGGTGCTTTTGCCGGTTTGACGGGCTCCGTTGACCAGAACGGCGGGTGTGTCGGCTAGCGCCTCAAGCAGGTTATTGGTAAGATGGCGGCGGATCATGATCAGATTATCGTCCATATGATGGCAGATAATCAACTACTAAGTGGACGATTATCCGCCATTTTCATCCACAATTCCTTCGCCTGAAGTGGCCGTAATGGTTAATTTGCCAGAAAAGCCCGAGCCGGCAACGTCCGGGCCGGTCCCAAAACGGCCGGCAAACGCGCGATCTACGCCACCGGCTGCGTGCAATGCGCGCACCGCTTCGCCGTAAGCGGAATCTCGCTGAGGCACTCCGGGCACGGCTTGGTGGCTGCAGGCGCCGGCGGGGCAGGCTTCTTGACCCGGGCGAGCATGTGGTTCAGCGGCAAAACCACGCCAAAATAAACCACGCTGGCCACGATGAGGAATGAGATGGCCGCGTTGAGGAAGTTGCCGATCATGATGGGTGTGCCATTCACCTTGAACACCACGCCGCTGAAGTCCGGCTTGCCCACTATGGCGGCAATGAACTGGGTCAGAACATCTTTCACCATCGAAGTAACAATGGCGTTGAAGGCTGCGCCGATGATGACGGCAACTGCCAGGTCCACAACGTTTCCACGCAGAATAAAGTCCCGGAAACCCTTCAGCATCTCTTCCTCCAGTTCGTGCCCGATCCGATGACTGTGCCCGCGGTTGCCTTGAAGGCGATGCCGCGATTTGCCTCATCCTACACGGGCGCGGCTGGTCGTTGGAACCCCTGAAAGACGCCGTAGGGATGCGTTGTCAGGGACCTGTGTTCTACGGGTAAATCGACAGAACGAGCACCAGCGCCAGGATCATCAACTCCGAATAGAGCAGGATGAGGACGCCGGCGTGATAGAGACTCCAGCGGCGGCGCAGGCAGCGCGCGGTGTCGACCATACCCCAGGCGGCGAACAGCGCCACCACCATCTGCCAGGCGGAGCCGTGGAGCGCCGTGATGTCAGGAAACCCGGCAAGCCGCAAGCTGCAAGCGAATGCGCCAAGGGAAAGCAGGACGCCGCGCACCAGGGATGGCTTGCGCATGCGGAAGATGTTGGTGCGGGGAAGCGCCACGCTTACCACTGTAGACGGTTGGGCGAGTCAAGCGGCGGGGACTAACTCGCCACCAGTTCCATCGCCAGGAGCGACTCGGCATACGGNNGCCGGATTGCAAATGCCCACGCCGTTGGGAGTGAGCTGCTTGCCGCCGTGATGCGTCACCTCCACCTGCGGCCGCTCCTCAATCGGAATGGCCTCGCCGGTAGCCGTCGCCAGGTCGATAGTGGACCACGGAGCAGCAACGTAGAACGGGATGCCGTGCTCCTTGGCCAGGATGGAGACGTTGTAGGTGCCGATCTTGTTGGCGACGTCGCCATTCGCAGCAATGCGGTCCGCGCCCACCACAACGGCTTGAATCCGGCCGGCGCGCATCAGGCTGGCCGCCATGTTGTCGCAGATCACGGTGGTGGGAATGCCGTCGGCCATGAGTTCCCAGGCAGTGAGGCGCGCGCCTTGCAGGAAGGGACGAGTTTCGTCGGCGAAGACGTGAATCTGCTTGCCCTGCTCAACGGCCGAACGGATCACGCCGAGCGCGGTTCCGTAGCCGCAGGTGGCCAATGCACCGGCGTTGCAATGGGTCAGCACGCCGCCTTCGTCGGGCAGTAAAGCACCGCCGAATGCGCCCATGGTTTTGCAGGCGGCGATGTCTTCCTCGTACATGGCGTGGGCTTCGGCCAGGATTTTTTCCTGGATCTGCTCCAGCGTGTCGCCTTCTTCGAGCAGGGCCGCAAAGAGGCGCTTCATGCGGTCGATGGCCCAGAAAAGGTTCACAGCCGTTGGCCGCGTTCCGGCCAGGCGAGCGCAAATCCGCTCGAACTCAGGCGCGAATTCCTGCGGTGTGACGGCGGTGGTGTGGAGAACGCCGAGAGCGATGCCATAGGCCGCCGAGACGCCGATGGCCGGCGCGCCGCGGACGACCATGGTGACGATGACGTCGGCTACCTGTTCATAGGTGGTGGCAAGCACGTAGCTCTCCTCGAGGGGGAGCTTGGTTTGGTCGATGAAACGGACGCCTTCAGGAGTCCATGCGAGGGTGGGAATCATGTTCTTCCAGTGTAAACTGCGAGCACAGAGATCAGGGGTCAGGGATCAGAGATCAGTCACGTGGGAGTTGGTTCTTGAAAACCTTTTCAAATTTCGCTGGACGCACCTCCGCCCCGCTGCGTAGAGTGGTTTGGATGCTTCTCCACGCACCGGATCATAGCTTTTCTTCAAGGAGCCGTTCGTGACCAACCTCCACTCAGTCGATTGGCTGATCATGCTGCTTTACTTTGTGTTTGTGCTGGGCATCGGCTTTGCCCTCAAGCGCTACATGAAGACCAGCAAGGACTTCTTCCAGGCCGGCCGCGCCCTACCCGCGTGGATTTGCGGCCTGGCCTTCATCAGCGCCAACCTGGGCGCGCAGGAAGTGATCGGCATGGGCGCATCGGGGGCCAAGTACGGCCTCGAGACAGCGCATTTCTACGGCATCGGCGCCATTCCGGCCATGATTTTTGTCGGCATCTTCATGATGCCGTTCTACTACGGTTCGAAGGCGCGCAGCGTGCCCGAATTTCTGCGCATGCGCTTCGACGAGAAGACCCGCGCGCTCAACGCCTGCTCGTTTGCAGTGATGACGGTTTTCAGCTCGGGAATCTCGATGTATGCCATGGCGCGGCTGATCCAGGTGCTCCACGTATTCGATGGGCTGTTCAGCATGTTTGGCTGGAATCCGGATGGAATCTTCACCTTCGCGATCTTCCTCTCCGCAGTGATTGTGCTGGCCTATATTTTCCTGGGCGGTCTCACCAGCGCGATCTATAACGAGGTGCTGCAGTTCTTCCTCATCATTGCCGGCTTCCTGCCGTTAGTGTTGTTGGGCCT
>PLPU01000535.1:0-4225 GCA_003159975.1 Acidobacteriaceae bacterium | reverse complement strand
TTTATGATCCGGGTCTTGCGCTCAATAACTCCCCAGCGTGGGGCGTTCAAAACGCGCAGGGCAACACGCCGCGCAACATTGAGTTCGGCATGCGCGCCAGCTTCTAACCCGCACCAAAACCAAAAGGCCGGGAGCATCAGCTCCCGGCCTTTTTCATTCCCAAAATCAGGCCGATTTTTTTGCATGGGATTTGCCGATTAATTCAATCAATTGGCGCACAATCGGAATTGTGTATAAGAATCTCCAAACTCGCTGGCGGAGCCGGTCAGGGACGCGGCCCTCAGTATCGAACTCGAAGAAAAATAACCCCCAATTCGTTTTTGCTGAATCTTCGCCATCATCGAGTCTAAGTCACACCAATAAAAGGAGATATATGCTTGGTTCTTGATTCCCTTTTTCTTCGCCCGCCTGGAAGGAATGCGAGGCGCATACAGCAAAGGTCAACATTCAACGGGCACGCCAGCTCTGGATTCGCTCTAGTCGTTCACCTGCCCCACCGCAGGTGCCGTCCCGGAGGGACAGGATGAGAATAGCCCCGGGTGAAGCGCAGCGAAACCCGGGGTTCGCAACAAAAATGACATTCGCGTCCTGTAGGGACGCGCTGAACAGGCGCACGCAACTAGCTCACTGCGAGCTGGTCTGCCCCACCGCAGGGGTTTTGCCGATAATTACCAGAAAAAAGCGCACAATTGAAACTGTGAAGAACGGTGCGCGGAATTTCCATGAACTTGACCCCATTCGAACCGGGCAATCTCGCCAAAAACAGCCGACCCCCCCCTACCCCCCCTGGGGTTTCTATGAAAACAAAGCACTTAGTCGTTTTTCTGTTTTGCATGCTAAGAAAACAAAGAAGTTACAGACACCCAAATGCCGGAAAACCGCTATTTTGCACCATTCTGAGGGCAAATTCGTGGGTCTTCCATGCTGTTTCTTGTTACGTCGAGCTACTTCGCGCTGGCCGCGACCTTCTTAACCGCTGTCTTCTTTTTCACGGGCGGCGTCTTTTTCGTAACAGGCGCCTTCTTCTTCGCCGCCCTCTTAGGCTCTGCCGCGTCCGCGACCGGCTTGGCTTTCGCTGAGGCCTTGGTGCGGACGGCGCGCGTCTTCGCCGCCAGGGCGGCCTTCAGTTCAGCGTCAAATTCCGCCGGCGTCAACGGACGCGCCGACTTTCGCAGCCGCTCAATGTCATAGAACGCGCGGCGCTCCGACAAAAATACGTGCACGACGAAGTCCACATAATCGAGCAGTATCCAGTGGCCCTGCCGGCGTCCCTCCACAGAGTTGGGCACAGCGCCAAACTCCTTTTTGAGGCGATGCTCAACTTCGTCGGCGATGGCGATCGCCTGGCGGTCGTTGGTGGCCGATGTCACCAGGAAAAAGTCCGATAGGCCGGCGTCGATCGGGTCGAGTTCAAGGATGCGGGTGTCTTCGCCCTTCTTGCTTTCACAGGCGGCCGCGGCGGCCTGGACCAGAAGGCGGGTTTGGTGTGCTTGGGTCGTTGTCATTCGGTAGAAAAGTTCTCCATCCTCAATCGTAGTCTCTCCATCAACCACGGGCAAGCCGGAGCCTTCTGAAGCGCTTTATCCGTAAAGGCCGTGGGCGCGAATGTACTCGAATACGGCGTCGGGCAGAAGTTTGCCGCCCGACTCGGGTGCGGCTGACAGAGCGTCCTCGCGTTCTCTAATCTGATCGCGAATCTGTGAGGCGCTGATGTCCGCCTGCAGCCCCGGCAGCAGATACAAAGGAGCACTCTCTCCGGCTGGATTGTGAAGCATATAGGTGCGCATTTCTACCGCGGCGCCGCCCGGCTCAGCCCTGGTCGTAGCCTCCAGCGTTAAGCCCAATGGCAGTGCAGTCCGCAGCCCCCTGATCCACTCCTCCGGCCGCTGTCCGGGCCGCGAAGCCACAATCAGCGAAGCAACAAACGGAATCTCCGCCGCACGATGCCAGCGATGCAGCCCGAAGAACGAGTCTGCGCCCATCAGGCAAAACAGCGCGCCCTCCGGCGGCAACCCCGCACGGAGTGCCTGCAGTGTTTCCAATGTGAAGTTTGGCGCCCCAGAGGCCTTGGGCGCATCCGCCAGTGAAACCCCAAACCCCGCCTCGCCGGCAACGGCCAGCTCGGTCATTGCCAGCCGATCCTGAAAGCTCGCGGTCGATCCCTGCGGCTTCAGCGGCTGCGCGCCCACAGGCGCAAACAGCACCGTATCCAAAGCCAGCGCGACGCGAGCCGCGCGCGCCACAGCCAGATGGCCCAGATGGGGCGGGTCAAAGCTTCCGCCAAAAAAAGCGACGCGGCGGCCACTCGGGTTGGTCCCAGGCTCCATCTGCCTATCGTATCGCGCAGGGACTACGCAAAGCGCTCTGCTAGCATCGGACTCATTGAGATGCGATACCTGATTGCACTTCTTGCCCTGGCCGGCGTGGTGGTTTCCGCTCTCGCGCTGCGCGTGCACTACGACACCGGAACCGAGCCCTGCTCCATCAACGAAAAGTGGGACTGCGGCATCGTGAACCACAGCCCGTTCGCCATGATTGGCCCTGTCCCCGTCGCGGCCATCGGCATCGCCGGCTATCTCGCCCTCACTGGCCTCGCTCTCGCCCGCAAGCGCAGCCTGTTGGCGATTGCCTCGGTCCTTGGGCTCGGCTTCGCGCTCTATCTCTCCCACATCGAAAAGTCCGTCCTTGAAGTCTGGTGCCTCTACTGCGTCATTTCGCAGGCAATCATCGCTCTGATGACAATCCTGAGCATCGGATGGAAGCTATCCGAGCGCTGGTCAAAAGGGCGGACGTAACAAACCGAATAAGGTGCGATCGACGCCATTGAGCTAGCCTCACGCCCCGTTTATTGCTCTGTTATCTCCAACGCGCTCTCACGCTGATAAAATCGAACTGAAGCCATGCTCAAGGGAAGATACGCAAGCTGGATGTATGAGTGGGAAACGCGGCTGACCACGCGCGACGAAAACCGCGTCGTTCGCCCATTGGAGTGGGGCTTCGAATGGATCGAGCCCTTTCTCGAGGCAAACGGATTCAGCTCAGCCATCCCCGGCCCTGAAGTTGTTCGCGATCCCGCTGCCGCCGAAGCAGCCATGGTCCGCATCAACCAGCTCCTCATCCGCCACAGCGACAAGTTCTTCGGCTACGAGCGCCCCACCGATTTCCGTCTCGAAGAGCGCCATCCCCAGCTCTACCCCACCAACGTCCGCCCCGAAACGCTAGCCCAGGACGCTGCGATTCGCCAGCAGGCCGCCGAGGGAAAGCTCCCGCCGGCGCAGTTTCTCCGCTTCACCTCGCCCGAGCGGACACCCTACTCAGAAAACGATCAGGTCAATGCGCGCTGGTACCCCGCTCCCGAGCACAAAGACCCCAAACGTCCCAGGCAGGCCATCGTGGTGCTGCCCCAGTGGAACTCCGACGGCTTCAGTCACAATTCGCTGTGCACCCTGTTCAATCGCATGGGCGTATCCGCGCTGCGCCTGTCCATGCCCTACCATGACATTCGCCGCCCCGCGGAGTTGGAGCGCTCCGACTACTCCGTCAGCGCCAACATCGGCCGCACGCTCGCGGCCTGCCGCCAGGCAGTCGTCGACATCCGCTGCTGCATTGACTGGCTCGAGGAGCAGGGCTACGAGCACTTCGGCGTCCTCGGCACCAGCCTCGGCTCCTGCTATGCCTTTCTTGCCAGCACTCATGACCCGCGCATCCGTGTGAATGCCTTCAATCACGCCTCCACGGCCTTCGGCGACGTCACCTGGGCAGGCCAGAGCACGCGCCACGTCAAGCAGGCCCTCGAGGAAGCCGGCCTCACCCAGGACCGCGTCCGCGCCCTATGGTCTGCTGTCAGCCCCTGCTACTACTATCCCAAGTTCTCCGGCCCTGAAGCCGGCGGTCCCAGCAAGAGCGTCCTGCTGGTCTACGCCGACTACGACCTGACCTTCCCCCGCGAGTACTCACTCCAGGTAGTCGAAGCCTTCCGCCACCATCGCCTCAACTTCGAGCCCCGCGTGCTCCCCTGCGGCCACTACACCACCGGCGAAACCCCCTACAAGTTCCTCGACGGCTGGTACCTCGGCTGGTTCGTCTACCGCGCCTACAAGGCGCTGCGAAAAGAAAAATCCGCAGGACTGAGCGCCCCATCCCTCATTCCCAACGAAGCGGAAACAGTCTCCCGCTAGCGTGGTGATTCAAGACTTGGTACACGAAATACGCTGTCATCCTGAGC
>PLPU01000197.1:2477-4398 GCA_003159975.1 Acidobacteriaceae bacterium | reverse complement strand
TAGTGCGGATCCTGGTGCACGATGGTTGGAATCAGAAACGTGCCAATGAATTCGCCCGTCATGTCCTGGCTGTAACTCACGCCCACATAGCGTCCGAATCCAGGCATTCCGGGTCCGTAAGGCGAGTGGGAATTCGAGCCCACCGCGATGGCGGAACTGCCCAGAATCGTGAGCCCGTTGAATGGGTCGGCAACGTTGCGCACCGCCAGCCACGCCTTTTCCTTCGGCGTCATCGGCTTGACCTTGGGTCCATCCAGAAAGCGCGCGTACCAGTCGATTAGCGGCGTGAAGGGGTCGCAGGCAGCGGATTGGGTTTCTGGCTGGACGGTCTGGCTGGATGCGGCGTCCTCCTTCTTCAGATGGCATGGTTCAGGCTTTGCCGGCGCGTGCTGAGCCGGCTGAGGCGCATCGGGCAGAGGCGAGTTTGGCTTGGAAGGCGCGTCCTGAGCGTGCGCTTGCACGAGGGCCGCGAATACCAGCGTAAAGGCGAGACACAACCCGCGCACACGGCGCCGCTCTCGGTCGCACTTGCTCCTGTTCAATGCGACGGAACTGCTCTGCAAAGACCGGGGCCTCGCGGGTTGCGGTGCCGGCTCCATCTTCTTTCCCTTCTTTCCGCGGCCAGTCTCCCGTCAACAGTTCTGACGCGGATTGCCAGCCAAAAGTCGCCTGCGGCCGAAACAAAGCCTTCAGACAGATCAAATTGGCTCCGATTTCCGCAAAGCCGCCCTCTGTAGTGACCATTGCGGCACCTTCGCTGCTTCCGCCATTGACGCGCCGTTGCCTGCCGCTCAGACTGTAAGTGAGTAGTCGAAGCAACAGTGCTCGGAGGTACCTGCCATGAGCTCCTATCCCCCGCCCGGCCCGCCGATGGGTGGCCTCGGCAGCCGCATTGAAGAGGCCATTGAACTCATTGAGATGGAATTGCGCCACGCCGCGGCCTATGTGAATGACGCCGTGCTGCCGCAGGTGCGCTCCGAGTCCATCTCCGCCCTGCGCAATGTGGCCGACTCGCTGCGCAGCTTCGCCGACCGCCTGGACCGCAAGCCACCGCCGAATCCCAATCCCAATCCGAATAAGGATCCGCGCTCCTGATGTCCCGCCGTCCGAATATTTCCAGGTTCGCCGCCTGGGCCGTTTTGCCGCTCGCGCTGCTGGCTGCCTCTGGATGCGGGCATCACGTCAATGTCTCCCAGCTTCCACCACAGCAGACCGCGCCGGCTGCGCAGCAGAGTCCTTCGTCCCAGCCCGTCGCCCCGAAACGCATTCCCATCACGCCTGCCCCACCCGGCGGGGTGAGCGCTGAGGACATCGCCTACATTAAGTCGCACCAGCCAATCCTGACCGAGGAGGGAATGGCAACGTGGTACACCGCCCCCTATAAAGGCCGCAAAGCCGCTAACGGCCAGGTCTTCGACGACCACGCGCTGACCGCCGCGCATCGCACCCTGCCAATGGGTTCGCTGATCGTCGTGACCAACCTGGGCACCGGCCAGTCGAGCGCCATGCGCATCACTGATCGCGGCCCGTTTGTCGACGGCAGGATTCTCGATCTCACGATCGCATCCGCCAAGGCTACGGGCGTGTATAGTGCCGGGCTTGCCCGTGTTCGCCTCGACGTCTACCGGGCGCCCAGACCCATCGACAGAGGCGGCCGCTGGTGCGTACAGATCGGCGCGTTCAAAAGCGAACACAAGGCCGAAAAGCTCAAGGCGCAGTTGTTGCGCAAATATCCCGACTCGAACGTAATCGAGTTTCCCGGCCAGGACAGCTATTGGGTGCGCATTCGTCCCCCGGGCGACAACCGCGAGCAGGCCGAATCCATCGCCCGCCACCTTCGCCCCGGCGAATCCGAGGCAGAGGCATATCTCACCCGGCTCGATTAGAACAACTCGCCATTCTCATTCCGCCCCTCAACCGC
>PLPU01000197.1:0-2415 GCA_003159975.1 Acidobacteriaceae bacterium | reverse complement strand
AGTGAACAGCATCAGGCTCGCGGCTTTCGATGGCAGGCGGGGATGACTGCGAACGTGCCGTACCGCCGAGCTGTTACCCCCTCCCCCCCGGTCTTTTTCGTAAAATCCTTATTTTAATGGGGTTACTGGGTGGTCAGTGCCGTAACTATTACATAACAAAGGAGTTATTTACAGACATAAGAGAACAAAAGAGTTACGGCGTTTTTGAGGAGGTCTTGAACTTCGGAAAGTCGCCGGGTATTCCGTTGCTGAGCTTCTATTGACTATTATCTACAAACCCGCGAATTAATCGGCAAAACTCAGAGGAAAATTTGGGGGATGGAACGCGGGGAGCGGCTGTTCGAGCGAAACCAGGGTTACCATGTTCTGTTCAGATTTGAGCGCGGTTGCCGTTTCCCGATCGTCGCGTCAACTTGGCGGCCGTGCTTTCGGGATACAGCATCCTGGTTTCGCTGGAGAGGCATTTCCTCCGCCTCCACGAGTTCAGCTGGCAGAGTTGCTTTCGATCGCACTACTGCGGCGGTGGATAAAACGGCAACTTGTCGTTCTTGTCGTTGGCACGCTTGATGGTGATGTCATCCATCAGCAGTGCGGGCGCCAACACTGTCTCCGGCACTTCGCCGAAGAAGTTGGCAACCCACAGTTCCTTGCCCGCTGCCTCCACACTCGAGCGCAGCGCGCGCTGATCCAGATCGTCGAGAGCAGCGCCGCGTACAAGTTCGCGCTTGCCGTCGACACTCACGCGGTAGAGCATGCGCGGCCGCAGTTCGCCGCCAAGCGTCTGCACAAAATAAACGCTCTTGAGCCCGCGATCCTTGGCGAGGTCCAACAGCTTCTTGTTCAGTTCTTCATCGGTCAGGCCATCTTTCGCCGTGATTTTGAGCACTCCGATCGACGGTCTCGCCGCGCCGGCGATGCCTGCGCGTGCGTGTCCATTCGATTGCGGAAAATCCTTCACCGGCTCGCGCCCAATCAGGTAGCCCTCGAGCTTGCCATCGGTCACCAGTTTCACCACCTGCGCAGGCACACCCTCATCGTCCACGTCGTACGCGCCAACAAGGCTCTTTCCGTTGAAGGTCCTCAGCAGGGGGTCATCCACCGCGTTCAGAAAATCCGGCATCACGCGAGCATGGTAGCTGGACGCGAAGGGCCCGTTGGTGCGCGCCTCGGTGCCCAGCCTGGGCCGCGTGGCCGTGATTCCGCTGCCAAGCAACGCCCGCAGCGTATCCGTTCCGGCGTCTGCACTCAATAGAACCGGCCCGTGATATTCCTCTTCCACCAGCGGAGCCTTGCGCAAATCGGCGAGCGACGCAATCTCTTCGACCGCATGTTTCTCGAAGGCCTCAGGCGCGTCCAAACCCTTGGGCGTGACGCCAGTTGAGGAATAGGAGCGGTCGATTCGCATTCCGTCCGCAGCCTGCGTGCCCACACCAAAGGCTTCCTGATATTCGCCTTGCGACTTGCGCACGATGGTGCCCTCGCTGTTCACCAGCCAGGTGGTCGTCACGCGCCCGTGAAAGCTCGCCGAAGAATACTGCACATCGTGCTCACCGGCCTTCACGGTTGGATCGGTGCGGTAAAGCCCGCTTGCATGCGACACGCGATTCACCCATAAGGAATCGTCATAGGTTAGCTTGAGCGGCTCGGCGAGTGAAATCAGCGGAGTCTCTTTGCTGAAGTCGTCTGCCTGCGGTGGTGTCTGCACCTGCTTGAGTGCAGCCTGCTTGGCTGAGTATGCCGCGAGCGCAGCCTTGTAGGCCTGGTCCGTCCCAGCCCACAGCACCGACCGGATGGCGATTGGATCGTCGCCCAGGGCAGTCAATTCCAGTGCGCCGTCGCCGCGGCCGCCGGAGCTGTCGGTCTTGTAATCGCCCACGCGCACCGTGATGCGCGCCACCCGCTCGTGAGTGTGATCGGAACCTTCGCTGGCGCCAAACTCCGCCTTGGTCTCGTAGTCGTCGATGTCCTCGATCCGGTACTGGATAAAGAACGGCTTGGCAAAATCCTTCAAGTGCAGTTCGCTCTTGCTGCGGTCAAGCTCGGTGAGCATCGCCTTGAGCAGAGGATCTTTCTCAGCATCGGCGCGCGTCTGCTGTGCCGAGACCAACAACGGCGCACACAGAGAAGCGGCAAGAAACCCAACTCCAGCAAGTGTTGTCAACGGACGAATCGAGTTCATTGCGCCTCCTTCTTTTGGGGTGCCGCGGCCGGTGCTCCGGGGATGGATAAAATCGGCGGGCGAGCCGTGCCCTGCGCCTGCTTCTGCGTTTCCATCTCGCTCAGCAGCATCGCCGGCGCCACCGCGCTTACTGGAATAGTGCCCGACTCGGCGCCGCATTCCCCGTTGAACACTTCGCTCTTGTCGCTGGTGGCGAGAATGCGCTTCATCGCTGCCAGCGGTGTGCCCACAATACT
>PLPU01000114.1:0-9674 GCA_003159975.1 Acidobacteriaceae bacterium | reverse complement strand
GCAATCCTTTCAAGGCACTCCTCAGTAGCTCAATGGCAGAGCATACGGCTGTTAACCGAAGGGTTGTAGGTTCGAGTCCTACCTGAGGAGCCAATTAGAATCTTAGACTTACGAGCCTTTGTAACTCCCCGATGACCCTCAGAATTACAAGATTGTAGGGACTTTTGTAGGGACTCCCCCTCAAAATGCTGCGTATTCACGGGCAATCCTGAGCACTGCTGTTCCGTTTTTTTTGCTCTGGCAGAGTTCGTAGGTTGCGCCGTGGCGTGGTTGTTCTTTAGCTGTCGGGCTCCGTTCTGCAACCCATGTAGGGACTTTTGCAGGGACCCCTCCGCCTGGCCGGTTTGTTGACCTGAAGAGCCTGTGTCCGTCTGCTTTTTGACAATGGATTCGAGAGCCGTCCGCTTCGCTTCCATGCGAATGTGGCTGTAGTGCTTGAGCATTTGCTTCGAGACGTGACCGGCAATATCCATGATCGTCTGATCGCCCGCGCCACTCTCTGCCAGCTCCGTGATGAGCGTGTGCCGGTTATCGTGAAAGCGGCCGGTCACCTTGGCATTTTCGCGGACATTGGTCCAAGCCGTCTTCAAGGTCGTGACGGGGCGAGTGGGGTCGCTGGGGCAGGGCTTCCCGAATGGAAAGACATACCACTCCGGTCGAATCTTGCCAAATTTGTCTGTGTACCATGCGACGTACTCTGTCAATGCCGGGAGCAACGCGGAGTTCAGGGGAATGGTGCGACCTTCGCCTCCCTCCGTTTTGCTGCGACCGACGGCTAGGAATTCTTTTGCAAAATTGATTTGCGCCCAGGTCAACGTCTTTATCTCGGCATCGCGCATCCCGGCGTTCAGTGCCAGCGTCAACGCGAGGTAGATGTGCGGGGAACGGGCCTTACGTGCTTCTTGCAACATCCGCTCTTTTTCCGACTCGCTGTAGGCCTTGCCGATGGTGTTGCGAACCTTCAGCTTGAGCATCTTTCTTTTGCGCAACCGCACTCGAAGGATGTCGCCCGGCTCTCCCAGGATGCGCAGCAGAAATCCGACTTCTTCGTTGATCGTCTTCGGAGCGGTCCCTTCATCCAGCCGATCATTCTGATACTTGATGACAGCCGCTTCATTAAAGTCCACCAGCATCTTGCTTCCCAGCAGCCGTTTCAGATGGTCGATTGCATAATCGGCAAACACTGCCGAGTTGGGGAGGCGCAGCTTATAGCCATTGAAGAACTCGTCTGCCACATCGCTAAAGGTTCGGACTCGCTCATGGCGCGTGTCGGTGAAGTTATTGAAGCCCTCTTCCAACTCGCGCCGACGCTTCTGTTCCGCATTTTTTGCAACGGTCTTGGACGGGCTTTTGCTGGACTCCTGAATACGCCGTCCCGCAAACCAGAACTCATACCACCAAACATCACCACGACGAAAGAGACTCATGAGACGGGCTCCTGTTCTCCTGCCTATTCTCTTTCTGCAGGGGAAGACTCGAAGGACGTTGCGCGCCGGATCGTACGCACATCGAGAAACATCTTTTGCGGGCTGGTCGTGGCTGCGCCTTCCAAGGGAAGGAAGCCGTAGCGCGCGTACCATCCTACCTTGTCAGGATAAGCGTCGGTGATGATGCACCGACAGCCAACCTCGTCGGCCACCCGCAGGGTGATCTGGAGCGCTTCCGAGAGCAACGCGTGACCCAACCCCCTGCCGCTGAAACGCTTGTCTACCGCCAGGCGTGCAAGCAAAATCAAAGGCAGGTCGTATGGCGGTAAGCCACGCACATATTTTTTGGGAAGACGGTCACGGGGCACACTGGAGGTGGCCAACGTGAAGTATCCAAGTACGGATCGGGGCGCAGACTCATCCACCGCGATGTGGGTTACTCCGATAGAGATCTTCTGCTGATTCGTCCACGCGTGGTGCTCCAGATAATTGTTGAGCGGTTCATCTCCACAATCGAAGTTCTCTACTTCATCGGATTCTTCAAGGCGACGAATCGTAACTGCCACTTTATCGCCTCATGGCCCGAATGAGGGCAGGGGTGGGATCAGCAGGCTGCCCGGCAGCAAGTTCTGCGAGACTTCCCAGCTCCTTGTCCGTCCAGCGAATATCGACGTGGGGCAGGGTCACTTCCGGGGCAACGCGCTCCAGTCGGGGGAAGATCAGGATCTTGCGTTCACCTGTCGAACTCTCGCTGACAATACGATGGCCGCGCTTCCGCTCCGAGACAGCCCAACGGAACAGGGCAAGTGCATCGGAGAGAAAGTCCGTATTGCTGGACATTTGCAGCTCCGCCTTGAGGACCCGCACCATGCTGTCTTCCGAGGGCGCGAGGTCGGCTTGAAACTTTGATTTGCGAGGCGTGGGAGCCTTGGCCGAGAGAGCAGCCGCTTTCTTGTTTTTTTCTTTGATCGCCGGGGGCATAGGAGTCCTCCTGTCTGCAGGATACTCCGATTGCAGTGTAAATTCGAGTGCTTTTAGATTTATCGCTCGCATTTTCTCAAATTCCTTCGCCTTGTTGACGTTAGGAATCGCTTCGGCAGCCTGCTCGTTTTCTTCATCCCGATCTTCTGAGCAGTTCGTTGTTCCTAACGGGTTTGGGCATGAATCGTTCTGTGGCAACTTCGCCGCCGCTCGGCTGGGCCTGTTCCCATTGAGCGAGTTCCTGTTTGTCATAGCGAACAAGGGAACCGAATTTGTAGAATTTCGGCCCGCGTTTCTCGAGCCGCCATCGGCGAAGAGTTGCAAGGCTGATATGCGTTCGTTCCGCCACTTCGATTTCGGTCAGGAATTGGGCATTCATGACGATTGACACCTCCCGATCTTTTATTCAGGTTTTCCGCGCACCCCTTTCCGCTACCCTGCTTCAGTTCGTGCGGTATTGTCCAATAACTTTTTGGAAGTTGGCTATAACTTTTCGCGTTTTGGCGGCTATTCGCCTCGCCTCCTGCCGATCATTCTTCATTACAAACCCAAAAATGCCACCAATTTTCAGACCGATGCGTGATAACTACGGAGAAAGTTAGTTGACACAAAATCTCAACTGGGGTAAGTTCTTTTTATTCGGGACGTTCCGCCGCATTGGCGGAACGGTAGCTTTTTGAAATATTGCTTTGGTCTGCACACGACTGACTCCAGGATGAGGTGCATGACAAATGGCTACCAAAACCCGAATAGACGACCTTGAATTGGTCGTTGCGCTTTCTGAAGAGCGCACACTTTCCCAGGTTGCAAAGCGCGTGGGCATGTCGCAACCGGCCATAAGCAAGCGCTTGCAGGTAATCCAACGGCGCTTGCAACTCAAATTGTTTGAAACCAACCATACGGGCGCGAACATTACAGAGCCGGGGCGGTTCTTTGCCGAGTATGCTCAGCAGAGCGTAAATCTCTTTCATCGCGGCATCCATGAAGCGCGCCAAGCCAAAGATGCGCACCTGAACAGGCTGCGGGTCGGGACTTCGCCGTTTCAACCGCCTCACCTGATCGAGATGCTCCGCACGATGGAACTGCGTCTTTACCGCAATCTAAGTGTAGAAGTCCAATCCGCCTTTTCCTGCGACCTTCTCAGGAAGCTTGAACAGCGAGAGGTGGATGTGGCGCTTGTGGCATCGCCACCTTCAATGCCGTCGATCACGACTACGTTACTCGGTGTGCGCCAGTTCATGATCGTCTTTTGCGAACGGCATCCGCTTGCGGCGATGAAAACGGTGAGTCTGGCCGATCTGGCGGCGTATCCGTGGGTCTTCTTCAACCGCCTTGTTCACCCACATCTGTACGACCTGATTCTCCGTCGCGCGGAGGCCCGGCAACTCGTGCCGAATGTTGTTCACCATATTATGCAAGCCGAGCAGGTTCCGGCGCTTGTCAAAGGCGGCAACTCGGTTGCGTGGCTCACGCCGATGGGAGCAGCTCGGGTTGCGCACGGTGAACTTATTTCGCGCCCGCTCGTCGATACCGAAATTCGACTTGAGACACATCTAGCCACGCTGGCCAGCAACAATTCGGCGCTGGTGAGCGAGTTTGTCCGTACATTCATGAAGCGTTACCAGCAAGAGAGGAAGCCGGTCCAGATGGTGCTGCCGATGGACGATGGAGCGATCGAGAAGGCTGGCTGATTCCCATATCAACCGTCGTGCTGCTTTGTCGGACGCAGTTCCGAAGTGAGGCGGTGACTTTAGCTTGCCATTTGTTAAACGGGACTAACATGAAGAGCGGCGGTCGTGTTTCAATTTCACCGATATGTAGGACGCACACTCTTGTCAGGAAACCCTTCGTCAGAGGTAAGCGCCAGTGTACGATCCGGTCCTCTCCTGGGATGCTACTGAAGTTCTCTCGCGGCTTTTCGCCCTGACCCGAAGGGCTCCGCGCGGGGCCGCGACAATGCTCGGCCGTGAAAGCGCCGGCTTGAGCGCGGACTTGCTGACCAATCTACGGCAGTTCGGCTCGACGCCAACACCCCGCCAATTACAGGCATTAAAGCTGCACCTCTCATTGACGATTGGAGGCGCTTTCAAACTCTTCGGGTACAGTCTCGACGGTATGCGGGGTATCGAGGGGCGGCTCAACGGAGGACGGACCCGATTCATCGAGTCCTATCCATTTTATCGAGATCGGCCTGTCGATCTTCCCGGCGTCCTGGGACACCACGACGCATTTCAGTCGTCTGCATTCCTCTCGGACCTGGTTGTGCGCTGGCAGAAGGGAATTCCGATCCGCGCGATTCGCGGACCGCATTGGCAGAAGGGTGGGTTTTTCTATGCGCAGCTTGGCTCAAACGACACACGCTCGATGCCGAAGGTGCCTCCCGGTTCTCACATCGCAATTCGTCCCATCGGCGAACAGGAACGGCAGAATCCCAATCCGGAGCGGATGTATTTTCTGCAACTTGGCGACGGGTATCTTTGCTGTGGCTGTGCTGTTCGGCAGCACAAGCTTTCAATTTTCATCGAGGATCGTGACTACGTCGGGCCTCATGAATTCCTCTATCCTGGCGAGGTCCGCATTGTCGGTCGTGTAGCGTCATTCGGAGTGCGTCTGCCGCTCGCGGAGCCTTCTACTACTCTGCCGCGTCGCGCAAACAAACCTGCGCCTTTGATCCTCCCGTGGGAGCACACCTCTTTGCGTAATCTCATTTCGGCGGAAAGACAACGTTTCGGTATCTCGGAAGCGAATCTTGCAAGAGCAAGTGAGATTCTGGAATCCCGCTTGGGCGCATCCGTGAGCGCCCGAACTGTTCGCCGGTACAAACAAGAACAAGAGCGAATGCCACGAACGGCTGTATTGATCGGTCTCGCGCTTATTCATTCTCTTCGCTTCACGGATGTTCTTCGCACGCTCAATCTCTGGACCGATGAGACGCAATACCATTCCCTTCGCGCCCTGATGAACGCAAAGACATTCGACGATCTTCCTCTCGGTTAGCTTTGGTGCGGTTCAGACGGAGTGGTTCGAGCAGTGGAGCGATAAGAAGGCTCCGCGCTATCGGGACCAGATGGAGAGTCGAATCACGGCCGACATTCTCCCCAAACTCGGACACCGGCACATCACGGATATCGAAGCACCAGACATCGCGGACATGGCAACGGAGATCGAGAGCCGTGGAGCCGAAGAACTGGCGCGGAAAGCCCTTCGCACAACCGGCCAAATCTTTCGCTTCGCCATCGCGCGTGGTTATGCCCGGCGTAACCCTGCCGCAGACTTCAGGCCCGGCGATGTGCTCAAGGAACAGGCGGTGACCAACCATCCCCGAGTTGATAGCCGTGACCTGCCCAAATTGCTGCTGGACATGGATGAATACACGGGAACCGAGATCGCTCGATATGCGATGTGGATTATGGCGAGGACGTTCCTCAGGACCAGTGAACTTGCGCAGGCTCCGTGGACCGAAATCGATCTGGAGCAGGGCTGGTGGGAGATCCCGAAAGAGCGGATGAAAATGCCGTCTCCGCACATCGTTCCGCTTTCACGTCAAGTGATCAGGGAATTACAGGAATTGAAGGGACGCACAGGCGGCAGCGACTATGTTTTTCCAGGTGCTTGGGATCGAGAAGAAAAGAGCATGAGTTCAGGGGCCATCTCCGGCGCATTAAAGCGCATGGGGTACCGCGGCATCATGACTGGCCACGGGTATCGCGGGATCGCCTCAACGATCCTTCACGAGGGCGCGAGGGCATCCCCCGTCCTCATGAAGGACGGGTACCCCGAATCCTGGATCNNACGCGCAGTACCTCGATGGCCGGAAGCGGATGATGCAGGACTGGTCCGACTACCTGGATGAGCAGTTGAACAAGGCGAAGAAGGTCGCTTAGTCCCACTCAGAAATGGCCCTCACCGAACGTCGCTCCGGTGAGGACCATTTCCTTTGGGGTCCGCATAGCAGTCCCAGGTGTGCACTCTCCGTGCAGTCTCACCAGTCGGGCAGATGCTCCCTGTATTTCGCAGCGTGGGTATTGGTGGGCTGAGAAACAGAACGGCAAGGACTCCGAGCTAACAGTTCTATGCGCATGGCTCAGCGAAACCATCGCGGCCACACGTCGTCACCGCAAGGAACAACGCAGGAGTTTTGCTATCAAGGCCCGCCTGCAAGCAGAACAGGATGCCGCCGGCATCCCGCCTGGGTTGGCCGCGTAGCGACAGGCCGCGCCCCGCGAGCCGAAGGAAGATGAGTCTTGACCCCTCACACAATGGCCTTCAATAGCCCTTTCTGCCCGACATAGGTGGTTCACCGTATCTTCATTTGAACGTTGGCGGCGCATGATGGAGTCAATGAGGCAAGGAGGAAAGATGCCAGCAACGAAAGCAGTGAAGGAAGGGACCGCCGAGATCGACGCCCAGTTTCTGAGGGCACGTCCGCCAGCGGGGACTGTTACAGCGATAAACGCTCCGCGTGATGACTCGATGCTGCGATCGGGAGCACCAAGCTCCCACTGAGAGAGCTTTGGAGCGAGCCAGGTTAACACACTTGGACTGAGCGCGCAGGCAAACAAGAGAACCTGCAAACCAAGACGCCGCAGCTTTTCAAGAGACGAGCTGGAAGAAGTGATCACCGGGAAACTCGATTCATGTTCTGCCGCCAGAGGATCGACTCGCGAAGATAGAGAATCCCCTCAAAAATGTGGAAGCGCAGCCTGAAAAGAAAAAAGTGGAGCTGTATACGATATCGTTTCATGCGCGCCGGAAACGTCTCTCCATCAACTGGTTGCGTAATGGCGCGCGGCAGCCGGCGGGGCAAAAGCGCCTGCTTCCGGGACAGCTTTGAGGCCAATCCCATCGGCATCATTTCTTCCTGCAGAAGCAGGTACAACTTGCTGCCAGGGAAACTCGCCAAAGCCATTCGGCGTGCGTACATATCCACCCACAGTCGGGCTGTGGCGGGAAGCTGGTCGACCGTCCAGAAAGTCAGCGCCTCAGGTGCAAATCGACCCATCACGCGGGAGATCAAAAGCATTACCATGCCGAGCCGTACACACGTCACCTGATCGCTTCCAACTTGCTCTTGCAACCTGCACCAAAAGACATCGTCGCTTCGTCGCGCTATTACGTGGCGATAAAACTCGAGCAAATGTGCGGTGCGCAAAAACCCGCTGCACACGTGATGGTAGACGTGAAGACCTTGCCCCACAAAGAGGTCGATCGGCGAAAGTACAGGCATAGTGACGCCGCGAAAGTCGAGCTTCTGAATACGAGACAGCTGCGATGTTCGTCCAGCGCCGACAGTCTCGATGTGCAATTCCGCCGAGCGGCTCGGGCTGGCTCTGTAGTGATCTTTCAGTGAGGACGGCGGGCCTTCGTTTGCCTTGAACTCCCAATGTCTGCCACTCGCGCCCCCGATGGCAGTAAGCCGGTAGCCGGCGTCCTCGAGGATGCGCCGCGCTTCCAATGAGTTTTCTTCCGCAACGAGAAGGTCCAGGTCGAGCTGCGACCGCAATTCCAGCTTGGGGACCGAGATCGGCCACAATGAAAAACCTTTCAATACAGCGAACGCAAGCCCCGCCGCCTGGAACCGGCGTTGGATTTCGGCCAGCGCGGCGATCATTCCTTCCAATCGCTTTGAGTTGTCGGCTAGATTTTGCTGCAGGCGCGCAATCACCGGCAAAGGGAGCGTTTCCAATAGGCCGAGTTCTTCCACGCGATTGAGAAAATACAGCGCGAGCCCGCTGGTGTCCAGCCAGTGCAGCAAGTTCTCCCATTCCTTGCGCGAGAGATGAAGCAAGCGCGCATACTCTGCCGGCAACGGATCACAAAAGCTCAACAGAACAGCCTCGCGCAATTGCCATGCATGGCTTAGTGGCCTGCTCGACGGATTGGCGGGAAGAGAATGCATAAGTTAGTGTGTGTACATCTCCGGTTCGCCAAGGCTTCCTGCCTGTGGCAAATGACGCAAATACAGCACAATCGACCAGATCTCTTCGTCGCTTAGTGTGTTCTTAGAACCAGGCATGCCAGAAGGCCAAATGCCGTAGTCGATGATCCACTTTAACTGCCCGTCGGTATAGGACTGCACATCTTTTCCAGCCAGCGAAGGCGCTGGTGGCGACATGCGGTCGGCAAAGGGTACCCTGTATTCTGGCCATCCAGCCCATGACATGCGACGCAATAATGCGAGAACGCCACTTTGCCATCGGCGACCGCCGCGGCGCTGTCCTTGAGCGGGCTCCTTTGTGTCTTGTTATGCACCAATATGTTGTGCTTAGCCCAGGTCATGACCGCGGTCTCTGCTTTGCCCGGCGGATCAGCCTTGCAGCCAATGACCAGGATCCCGAGCAGCATGGTGAGCGGCAGGGCGAGCAATGCCGTTCCGAAAATGAGAAAGACAGTCCGCGACATGTGGTTAGTCCACAACGTGCAAGGTCAGCGCCATGGTCCCGTGGCCGGAGCCGCAAAACACCGAGCAGTGGCCGACAAAAGTTCCGGTCTTATTGGGAGTAAAGGGAACTTCGCTGGTCTGGCCTTTGCCCACTTTTGCGTCGACGCCAAGTTCCTTGATGCGGAGCCCGTGCGACACATCGACGCTCTTCAGCACAAGAATGACGGGTTCACCTTTTTTCAGAGTGATCTCTCCGGGCGTGAAGGCGAATCGCTTGGCAGTCACCTCAATGCGACGTGGAGTGGTTTCGGCGTGTGTTGCGGAAACAAACAATAGCACCGCAACCAACATTGCGGCAAAGAAAGTGTACAACGCAAACTTCAGCTTCATTTGAAGACCCTCAATAGGAGGTTTCTGGGGAGACTGCCCTGCCGCCTTGCTGACTGTCCGCTGTCTTCCTACGTGCCGGATTTCGATTCGGGGCCGCAAACACAACAGCAAGACTACAGGCTGTTCTGACTCTAGACAGGTCTCGACGATTGGTTGTCACATGTCTGTAAGTAAAATGTCACCAAGTTGTACTTGTCACTGTTTGCAGAGAAATTCTCACAGAATGCTTGAAGAAACTCTTTTTGAGTCCGCCATTTTGTTGCGCTGCGGAACATCAGTTGGCGCCTTGAAGCGAAATGACAATCAATTGACAACTGTTAGATGATCCAGCGACATTTGGCCAGGTTACATCCGCTAAGCTTGCCCGTATGTTGGGTTCGGCTTTCAGTCTCAAACACCGCAGTGCCGCAAATACAATCCGTTACCTCGGATTCGCGCTGGCAGCCGTTGCAATTGCTCATTACTGCTGCGCTCAGGACACGCCTCTCATTTCT
>PLPU01000473.1:0-3571 GCA_003159975.1 Acidobacteriaceae bacterium | reverse complement strand
CTCACTTTCGGGGTGCAGTCCAGGTTGTGAAAGTTGTCAGTTTTCAGTTGTCAGAATCGAAACCTGGGAACCCGGCGGAATCCCGGGAAGACATCGCGCAGGGGCTGAAGGGGCTGCGGAAAAAGGCCTGATTACGAGCAAAGATTCCGAAAAGCGCTGCTCCGGGACTGAAGCCCGCGCTGATTCTGCTGGCTTTATGCGCGGGTTGAAACCCCCGCCTCCCTCCGAGGTGAGTTTTTCCGCGGTCTGTTTAACAGCGAAGGAGGCCTCGATGGGGCGTGATTCTTCTTACTCCTCGGGCTCTTTCGGCTCCGGCGGAAACACGCGCAGCCGATCCACGCGCCGGTCGGTTGACGCGACCACTTCGATCCGCAGACGAATCGGCTCAAGCATCACGACTTCACCGGCGTGCGGAATGCGTCCTTCCACTTCGCTGACCAGGCCGCCGAGCGTTGTGGCTTCGTAGAGGTTGCCCAGGTCGGCTGTCTCGCCGAAGAGGTCGGGGAGCTGGTCGACGGGAAAGCTGCCGGGCACCAGCCACACACCGCCGGATTCACGCTGCGGTTCTTCGATGGAAGCTTCCAGCTCGTGCTCGTCGCGGATGTTGCCCACGATCTGCTCCAGCAAATCCTCGATCGTCACCAGGCCGGCCACGCCGCCGTACTCGTCGATGACGATGCGCATGTGCTGTT
Organism: Acidobacteriaceae bacterium; assembly: GCA_003159975.1. Lineage (GTDB taxonomy): Bacteria > Acidobacteriota > Terriglobia > Terriglobales > Acidobacteriaceae > Telmatobacter. The sequence goes on along the minus strand of PLPU01000473.1, from coordinate 2,879 downwards.
TTTCGCGCTGCATCTCGCGCAGCAGCTCGTAGCCGCGCTTGGTCTCGGGCACAAAGACGGCGGGCCGCTTGATGCTGGCCACGGTGCGCGTGCGCGCCTCTTCATCGGTAATCTGCAGCAGGTCGTGGGCGAAGGCGATGCCGGTCACGTTATCCAGCGAGTTTGAATAAACGGGTACGCGCGAGAAGTTGTGTTCGCGCAGCGCATCGAGAAATTGTTCGAGCGTGATCGACTCAGGAACCGCGAAGACCGCCGGGCGCGGGGTCATCACTTCGCGCACCAGCTTGTCTCCGAATTCAACGGCGGAGCGGACCAGGTCGATATCGTTTTCTTCGAGAATGCCTTCCTCTTCGCCGGCTTCAAGGAGCGCCTCGACATCAACGGCGGTTTCCTCTTCAGGACTGGCCGGCGCTTCAGCCAGCGATGCGACTGAAAAGAAGAAGCGGACGAAGACGGTAACCGGCGTCATGAGCCACAGCAGCAGGCGAATGGGCCAGACCAGGCGCCGCACCCACTNNAGAATCACGGCAAGAACGGCCTGTGCAATCTCCGCGTAGCTGGGCGGGCCAGTATGCGCGCCGCGATCGAAGAGCACCGCGCCGAACTCGAGCGCGATGATGCCGAGGGCGAGTTGCTGGAGGACGGCCGCGGAGATGGCTGCGTGTTCGCGGGTGAGGCCAAGCTGCGGCTCAATCAGTTCTTCCCACGCGTCGAGGTTCTCCTCGATCTCGCGGGTGAGAATCTTGCCGAATTCGGAGTAGACGCGACTGATGTAGGAAGCCAGCGTCTCGACTGCGGCCAGCAGTAGAACCATTGTGATGGCGAGGGCGCTCATGGGCGTTTGGCCCTGGGCACGGATTTGGGAGAGGTGGAGGGCTGTTTTTGGGGTGCTCGGCCTGCGCCGTCCGGGGCTAAAGCCCTGCCGGTTCTTGTCAGCTTTTTGCGGGGGTTGAAACCCCCACCTCCCTCCGTGGCAGCGCGCTCGATGAGACCCTGCGGCAACTTCAGTTTTGTGCGTAGCAGGCGCTCGCGGCGGGCCATCTTGCCGTCGTCCACTTCATGGTCGTAGCCGGCCAGGTGCAGCAGTCCGTGCAGGATGAGCACCTTGATCTCCGTCGAGAGCGAATGGCCCTGCCCGGCAGCCTGGCTGAGCGCAGTGGTCACGCTGATGGCGAGGTCGCCGGCCATGCCTTCGGTTCCCAGGCCTTCGGCGGGAAACGAGAGCACGTCGGTGGCTTCATTCTTGCCACGAAAGCGGCGATTGAGCCCGCGAATCGAAGCATCGGTGGTGAGCAGCACGGTGACCTGACCTCGCAAACGCACGGCAGCCTGGGCGACGGTGAGAAAGCGGGATAACGCGCGCGCGGAGGGCAGCTTGAAATCGCGGTTCACCGCTTTGGATGTGGAGATAGAGGGAGACGCAGCCGAGGGCTTCGCCGATTTTGTCTTCGGCGAGGGGTCAGGTTCCAGATCTGGGTCGAGGAGGATCATCGTACTCGGAGTCGTACGGTGCACGATTCCGGTTCATCTTCAATTCTACGCTAGGACGAAAATGACGCCTCGATTGTCTTCATCGGCAAGATAAGGCGCTTAGATTCCGGCAGCTGAATGAATCCGTGTGCGGCGTAAAACATCGCCGCCCGCTCGTCCAGTGCATCGACCACGACCATTGAAGAGCCAACCTGCGCCGAGCTGTCATAGGCGCTGCGGAGGGCCTTGGCCAGCAGAACTGCACCCAACCCCTGGCCCTGAAATTGAACATCGACCGCAAGCCTGCCGAGCAATGTGGCGCTGACCATGGGATAGCGGGGAATCAGCTTCCGCACCGCATCGGGAACGGCTCCGGGAGCCAGCCCGTATGCGCAGAGAGTAAAGTAACCGGCGATGCGGCCAGGTTCCCCCTGCGGCACAAGCACAAACACCGCGTTGGCCTTGCGCCGCATTTCTTGCGAAGCCTGAGTTTTCAGGTAGAGATCGAGACTCTCGGCTCCGCAGTGAAAAGCGGCCCGGTCATGTCGTTTGGTCAGCGGTTCAAGCCGGTAAAGAGTTCCCTGCTGCCCGCCCATCAGGCGCCAACTCGCTCCTCAGCCGAGCGGAAGGCTCGTCGAAGCCGCGCATTGGGCTTCGGGGGGTGGGCCAAGGCGTCGAAGAAAGCTGCGCGGTCCCTTTCGCTCAGGACCAGGCTTTCATGCCGCAAGAAGGTTGCCCTGGCGGCCTCTGCGAGTGCCGCAAGGCAAAACTCTGTCAAGCTGCGCCGTTCCAGCGCCGCCGCGCGCTCTACCTGACGCTTGGTTTCCGCATCCACACGAAAACCCAAGCGGTGGGCTCGTGCGCGGCGTTCGGCGGTTTGTGCGACGGTTGACGAGGGCGGCATGGGTCGCTCCTGGGCTTTGTCCCAGTTCAAGTGTACGTCCAATGGGTGTACAACGCAATCTTGATGCGCGGTGGCGGGCTCCAAATTTGAGTCGAGAGGGATCATCGCACTCGGGAGCCGCATGGTGCGAGGCCCCCGGTTCATCTTTCATTCTGCTTAAGTTTAGATAGGACTCGCCTTACATGCCAGTCAAAGACCAACGAGATTAGCCCGCTTCCTCCAAGGAGCACAAACGGGATGAGCCCATACGCCATCGGCGCCAAACCAGCTCCCATGGCAATGTCGTCGGCCTTCCAGTGATCCGTTCCGGCTGGAATATCCCCGCGAAGGAGCTTTTGTCCGAAATCTGTTATCCCAATCGCAAAGAAGCCCAGGAACGGGAGACTGAGCACGAGTAAGATTGCGGTCCGGATTCTCACGTCTTAGTGTCCTGAAGTTTTCGGCGCAGGATTCAAACTGACTGAAGCACTGCGCCGTCTCAAGAATTACTGCGGTTTGGGTGCGT
>PLPU01000507.1:12704-24331 GCA_003159975.1 Acidobacteriaceae bacterium | reverse complement strand
ATCGCTTCTGCCAATTGAGGGCCTCCTCGCCATAAAATGTCTCCCACTTCTTTCGCCCATGAGTGAACAACCACTTTTGCCTGGAAGATATGGTTCCGCTGTCCAACAGCAGATTGCGGGCGACGAGTTGCGGTTCTCTATCTCAGGGGCACCTTCGCGTGCCGGCACTGCCGCCAGGTTGCATATGCCAGTCAAAGGATTCAACCCTGGGAACGTGCTTTGGCGCAGGCGCAGGCAATCCGTGAGCGCCTAGGTGGAACAGCAAGCATGTATGAGCCGTTCCCACTTCGGCCCAAGGGGATGCATTGGCAGACGTATTCTGAGATTCGCAAGCAGTATGACCATGCGAGCGCAAACTCATGGCCAGGCTGGGTTCGACGGTGGAAGAGTCCCTCTCACAACAAGGGCTGAGGCGGCTGGCGGTCGTGCATCTGTTATGCCTGCAACTCCGTTGGCAAGGCCTCTGCATTCAAGCTTCAAGGCCGGCGGCTCTTCCGAAAGACAGATTCAACTCCACCCCTCAAACAGGGATTTGTCAGTGTGAGTCGGCAAGGCAACGCAAATCATCGGCACCCTTGGCAGATAGCGGCAATTGGGCCACAATATCAGCATGGCTCGCGAGTGCAAGGCGGAGGCAACGGTAAGCCTGGGACGGCACCAGCGGGCTTGTTCTGTCTGCGCCCACCAGCAACGGGAAGAGATTGAGGCCGCGTTTATCGGCTGGCGCTCCCCTCCTGCCATTGCGGAGGAATTCGGGCTGGCGGACCGGGCCAGCGTCTACCGACACGCGCACGCGTTCGGGCTGTTCCCAAAGCGTCAAAAGAACGTGCGGGCAGCTCTTGAGCGCATCATCGAAAAGGCGGGAGAAGTGGACGTGACCGCTTCTGCCGTAGTTGCTGCCGTCCAGGCCTACTCGAAAATCAACGCGGCTGGTGAGTGGATCGACCGAACGGAGACGGTCTCATTGAACGACCTTTTCGACCGGATGACTTCTCAGGAACTGGAAGCCTACGCGCAAACTGGGGCACAGCCGGGCTGGTTCCGGACCGCTCTATGCGCAACAGCGGGAGACAGTCGGGAAAACGCATCCTATGGCGAATAAAGGCCCGCAGGGGCGGCTAGGCGCAACAGATTCGGGCCCAAGGCCCGGCGGCTTCCCTCTGGGCTCTGCGCAGTCGAGAGCGGCTGCCAGGGGCTTGTTAGAGCGCCGCAGGGCTGTGGAAGGAGCAGGAACGCTCTTTGTCCTTGAGCGCATCGGGAGCGGCCACGGGGCGGGCCAGACGAAGGGCGGGAAATGCACTTGCCCGGTGCCCCCGGCTGGCGCTTTTGCTCTGTGCAGGTGCTTTGTATGAGACCAGGCGATATCGCGCTTGGTTTCTGCCAATCGCGGGCGGCTGCTGGGGCCCGATGGAGCACCAGTTTGCCAGGCGGAATTGGTTGACCATCATCCTTTTGACCGAAACTGGCCAGACTGCAACGCGCCGCACCCTGGGGAGTGGCGAGAAGCGTCACGGACGGGTCGCAGCCGCTCACAGGCCGCTTTCTCCGCATCCGGGCCGGCGACGGCGCTCTTTGCTCCTGATTGCAATCGGCAAGCGGATTGCCCGGACCACCCAAATCAATTCTCTGCTTCTTCCACTTGGCCATCACTATAGGTCGTGTATTCCGCCGTCAGTTCCTCGCCAGCTTCGATGTCCCGGATCGCGTAGAACCTGAAAGACGAGTCCGCAGCCATATTCGGATCTCTTGAATTGTTTAGAAACCAGGTTGGAGTCAGCCTGTTGAAGCTCGACGGGCATTCGTAATCATCACCCTTCAAGATACAAAAGTCCTCGTACAGCCGACGCAAGTCTGTTGGAAGGCTCTTCGTCGCACTTGCGCGGACTGGGACCAGGGAGTCGTCGTCTGGTTCAAACACATATGTTCCTTTGGGAATGTTCGCTATTGCAACCACTCCCACGCCGTGAATTCGGGATGGCATCAATCTTGCATAGACCCCTTCGTGCGGGAGCTTGCCACTTTTTTGCAGGCCCTTAAGAACGTCCGACCCGAAATCTGCCCAGGCGTCGTCGCGGAACTTGTACCGAGTCCGGACGTACCATTGCAAGGGAGCTGCTACGCTCGCCAGAATTGGGCAGGCGAGAAACGCAAGAATCTTGATTGTGTGCAGATGAGCGACCAGCCACGGCCAATGTGATGGAGTCAGAAGGAAGAAAAAGGCGAATAGGTACTCTGCAAAGCCAGCAACGAGAAACGTAAAGCCCCAACAATAGGGCAACCATGTTTCCCACGAGTCGGCGTCCCGAAGCCACTCGCGCAGTTCTGCGGCAACCGACTTCTTGTTGGCAACTGCCTCACTCAGGCATATCTGACCGTAATACCACGCCAGCAGCGACCTTTCCTTGTAGAAAAACAGTGCGGCGACAACACACAGTACTGACCCCATGACAATGAAGAAATGCTCTGGGTTCCACAACAATGCTCTCGCATCCTTTGACAGGGAGGCATTGAGTATCCCTGCCGGCGCCGCAACCGAGACGGCTGACAAGATGCCCATGATAGTCATCTCTTTGTCCAGATACTCCAAGTACTGTTTCACATCCATCTTGGCCTACCTTGAGCACGAAATCGACTTTAGCCTCGATAACCGGATGTCCTACCGCTGTGATGGAGAAGGCCTTGCAATCTTGGAGAAGCGGGAGCCTGGGGCGCCAACACCAGGATTTCGGCAGACTCTTGCAACCTGGCAGGATTATAAACCGGGATCGCCGCGGAGAAGTCCTGCGTCGGTGCTTCAAGGGAAACGAGTCATCTGCCGCATGATCTTCGACCGAGAGGTATATCAGACCACATTGCACGAAAGGTGCAGAGGATGACCGCGCGGGTGCCCGGCGCCCGGCTGGCACTGTAGCGACTGTAGCGGATACTGTAGCGGGTGCCAGTTTAGATGGGGTTAGATGGGTTGGTGGCGATGAGCCTTAACCTATTGAAAATACGAGAGCAGCGTATCAGGTACAAACCGGCATAAATGGCTCCGTAAGGTCTGCAAAACCTTTATGCGTCGGTTCGATCCCGACCCGCGCCTCCAATCCTTCCTGATACTTAGCTGAACATAAATTAGTCAGGCCTGGTTTCGTATTTCGCTCTCATTCGCTTTTTATTCGTCAAAATGAGGCTGATTCGAACTCGAGGGCGGACAAAAAGCGGACCGCCGTTTCCGGTTGGCCTAAAACCCTGGCCTGACTCCGGCTCAAACGGTAACGCGGCGCCAATCCAAGGTGCCGCGCCAAATTTAATTGATCTGGTTGTTCGACCTGGCCGGTCGCTGGGCTTTGATCCAACGGTTGACTCTCGCATCGAGGATGTCGAGCGGCAGGGCGCCGCCGGAGAGAATCTCGTCGTGGAAGGTCTTGAGATCGAACTTGGGGCCTAGCTCCTTTTTCGCGCGTTCGCGCAACTCGAGAATCTTGAGTTGGCCCAGCTTGTAGCTGCACGCCTGCCCGGGGCCGGAGATGTAACGGTCGGTCTCGGCCTGGATCGTGGGTTCGTCGATTGCATGGGAGTTGCGCATATACTCGACCACCTGTTCGCGGCTCCAGCCCATGTCGTGAATACCGGTGTCCACCACCAGGCGCACNNTGCTTGCGAAACTCGGGCAGGCCGGTGAGCGACTGCTGGACGCTGATCTGGAGGTGATGGCCGGGAACACCCTCGTGGTAGGCAACGGCCTCGTCATTGATGAAGCTGCGGTGAGTGGGGTCGGAGACGGCAACGGACACGCGGCCGGGACGCTTGCCATCGGGAGTTCCACCTTGATAGTGCGTTGCGGCGGCGGCCTGGAACGCCGGGATGGGCTCGACGGTCACCGCGGTCTTGGGCAAAAGGTCGAACAGCTCAGGCAGACGCGGCTGCATCTGGGCAATGTACTTGCGGAAATCCTCGACAATGGCGTCCGCGGAGGCGGGCTTATACTTGGGATCGTTTTCAACGTGGTCCCGGAAGCTGGCCAGGTCCTTGTAGCCGTTGGCCTTGGCGAGCGCGGTCATCTCCGCTGTGATGCGAACAACCTCCTTGAGCCCGATCTCGTGAATCTGCGCGGCCGTCAGGTCGGTGGTGGTGAAGCGGCGGAGGGTGGCCTGGTAGCGGCGCTTGCCGCCGCCGAGGGAGTTGATCGAGAGCGTAGTGCGGGTGTAGGGGATGTAATCCGTGGTAACGAACGCGGCGAATTGCCTGTACGCCGGGAAGACCTCGTTGTTCACTGTGGAGGTGATTTCGTCGGTCAGCCGCCCTTTGTCGGCGTCGGAGAAGCTCGAGGGGAATTTCTTGAGAGGGATGAAGAACGGGTTGGCGGTGATGACGCCCTGGGCCTGATCGGGAATCTTTTCGGCGATGAATCGCACGGGGACGAGGTGATCGCTCACGCCGGCGCGCAGCACGTCCTCCACCTGCAGAAAGGCTTTAGGAATCTGGTGGAGGCGCGCGATGTAGTCCTCGTAGTGCTTGACGGAGTCGAAAGGCATGGAGAGCGGGAGGTCGGCAACGCTGGCGTGGATGCCGCCCCCGCCACCGGAGGAACTGAGCGGCATCTCGTACTCTTTCAGGTCGTAGTCCTCCACGCGCTGCTGGAGCTGGCGAAGGAAGAGGTCGTGGGAGATAAGGTCCTGCTCGGGAAAGCCCGTGTCATCGATGGCTTTGATGCGGGCCAGGTCGGCGAGATCGCGCTCGTGGCGAGCCGCTGTGGCGGCCAGCGAGTAGTCGCCGAGCTGGTCGTTGTAACGGTAGTCCCCAACCGCGGTGGCCAGGGTAGGGCTCATCTTGAGGGCGGTCTCCCAGGAGTCGTTGAAGAGCGCGTTCTGGGCGGCCAGCCGCGTGTCTACTGAGGCTGGCGCCTGGGCAGAGGTGAATTGAGGGGCGGCAGCCAGGAAGAGACCAAAGACGGTGAGCAGGTTTGGACGCATGCGGAAAGGGTAGCAGAGCGGCTGGAATTGCGAGCGGAAAACTTCAGGCTCCTGGGTCCGGGCAAAGGGATTCGGGCCTCCAATTCCGCGAATCGCAGGGGCGTAATTCGCTCCGTGCGCACGACTTAAAACTCTCGTGAAGATCTGCATTTAACCGGATTACGGTCTCCGCTGGCGATCGCTGCACAATCGAATGCGCTGCGCGGAGACATTTTTCTGGCCTGTGAGCAATTTGGTACAGCCACCATCCCATATGGCTCCTGTATACAACAGGATGCGTTGGGTACAACGTAAGTCCGCCTTTGTTTTTCCGTTCCGATTTGGCACCCGGGCTTTAGGTCCCACCGTCGTGACGGAGATGTGAAGAGCGGAATCTCGCCAGTGGAACCTGTTTCCCCTTACGTAGATCGACCTTAAGACGCGCGGGTGAAACGGTGCCCCACTTTAAGGAAAGCGAACGATCCAATGCAAACGTAGCAAGCGTTTTTTGAGGAGGCCCCCATGCAACCAATCGAGTCAAGGAAATTGGCAAGTCATTTCGAGAGAGCTCTGAGTTCTCTATTGCATTTCAACCCGTGTCGGATGGGGGCGTTGTCGCTCCTCATCCTCTTTGCCGCGACCCTCCATGCGCAATTCGGCGCCAGCCTGGCGGGCACAGCGCTCGACCCATCCGGTGCGGCTATTCCTCACGCCAGCGCGACGCTGACCAATCTGGCCACTCAGCAGACCATGACCTCCACGGCCAACGGCACTGGCGCGTTTAGCTTTACTGAACTGGCGCCCGGACATTACTCCCTCACAGTGACCGCTCCCGGCTTCAAAAAGAGCGATCTTACAGATGTCGAGATCCAGGCCGAGTCGCCACGCAGTGTGAATGTAACCCTCCAGCCCGGTGGCTCCTCCGAATCGGTCGAGGTCAAGGGAGACGAGATCCCCCTGTTGGAAACCGCCGATGCGAGCGTCGGCACCACCATCGACGGGGAAGAGATTGAAAAACTGCCCACCTATGGAGCGGATCCGTATGAGGTCCTGCGCTTCGCCCCCGGCATCACCGGCGACGGCGCGCGCTCGGGCTCCGGACAGGCCCTCCTGCTGCCCAACGGAGCGGGCCCCGGCGGCTCCAACTCCGGCATCTTCCAAACCGAAAACCAAGTCCAGATTTCAGCCGACGGCCAGCGCGAGGCGGACAACAACTTCATGATTGACGGCGTCAGCGTCAACTCCCTCACCTATGGCGGAGCCGCCGTGGTTTCGCCCAACCAGGAAGCTGTCGGCCAGATCAGCATTGTATCCACGTCCTTCGATGCATCCGACGGCCGCAACTCCGGCGCGCAAATCAAAGTCGTTACCAAGAGCGGCAGCAACACGCTCCACGGGTCGCTGTTTGGCGTGTACGACGAGCCCGGCTTGAACGCCTACGACCGTTGGGGCGGGCCCTCCAATGCACTGCCGACACGCGTCGAAAACAAGGCGCGCACCTACGCCGCTTCACTCGGTGGACCGATTCTACGCAACAAGATCTTCTTCTTCGCCTCCTACGAGGGATTCACCACTGCCAACAACACCGAGACCGAATCCTACGTTGAGACCCCTGAGTTTCGATCCGCTGTCGTTGCCAACCGCGCGGGCGGCGTGACCGCGGGAATTCTGGGAAACCCCGGCGTGATTCCAAGAATCCGCGCCATCCTCACGCCTGCCTGCAACGGGCTGACCCTCGGAACCAACTGCAACGTCGTCACCGGCAGCAGCGGCCCTGGCCTTGATATCGGCTCGCTGACCCCGGGCGGCACTTCGCAAATCGGCGTCTTCCCCGCAAACACGCAGCTTGGCGGTGGCCTTGACGGCGTAGCCGACGTCGAAAACGCCCAGCTCTTTGTCCCCAGCCACAGCCGCGGCAACCAGTTCAACGCACGCGGCGACTGGTTTGCCACTTCGAAGGACCAGGTTGCGGGAACCTTCTACTTCACCAAGCTGGACAACGATGGCACCACCGGCACAGCCGGTTCGCGCCCCCAGGCGGATGCGCCCTTCAAACCGCTCAACTCCGCCGCAACCGCCATCTATATTCACACCTTCTCGCCCAACTGGCTCAATGAAGCCCGGGCCAACGGTACCCGCTTTGCGGAAAACGGCGTAAGGGACGCAGGCAATACCGTTGACTTCGGCATCCCCTACGTCAACGTACAGACCTTGCCCTGGGCCATCCAGTACGGCGCAAACTACGGCAGCACCACCCCCGCTATCTTCGCTGAGAATACCTACGAAGCACGCGACATGGTCACGCATACCTGGGGCTCCCAGGTGATTCGTATCGGCGGCGAATTGCGGCTCGAGCAGGACAACAACAACTTGTCCGGCGAGCAGAGGCCGATTTATGCCATGCAGGGTCTCTGGACATTTGCCAATGATGCAGCCATCTATGAGGCCATCGAAGCAAATCCCGCCAACGGTGGCACTCCGCTCACCCAGCGCTACTTCCGCTCAGAAGATGTCGCCGCCTACTTCCAGGACGACTGGAAAGTATTGCCCAATCTCACGCTCAATTTGGGTGTGCGCTGGGAATATTTCACCCCGTTGCGCAACAAGGGGTTTGAGATCAACTATCCGATGCTCGGATCTTCGGGCCATGAGCTTAGCGGCCTTACCTTGCAGATGCGCAATCACCTCTGGGGAGCCTCGCCGCATAACTTTGCTCCCAAATTCGGCTTTGCCTACCAGCCTCCCGTTCTCAAGCAGAAGCTCGTGGTGCGAGGCGGTGCCGCGGCCGCATATAACCACCTCGATGTCGCTCTCTTCGAAAACGCTCTTGAAGATGGCCCCGGCGTCGCCAGCTTCGGCCTTTGCTGCGCCGGCAACGGCAACACCGCCGGCGTCCAATACGATATGGGAACAAGCAATTCGCCCTCCAGCTTCCCCTTCAACCCCGCGCTTGCTCTTGGCACCAACCCCGCCACCGGTTTTCCCTGCGAATATGGATCAACGTCCAGCAATTGCGTTTCCAACGCAGAGAGCTTCGAGGTCTACGGCGCTGCGTCCACCATCAAGCAGCCCGTGAGCATCCTCTACGCTCTTGGACTTCAATATCAATTGCCGTCCAACATGGTCGCCACCATTGGTTATACCGGCAGCGTCGGTTATGACTTCGCACGGCTGGTGAACCAGAACTTCATTTACTCGCAGTGCTCCCCTGCAACGGTCAACTGCTCCGGTACAACGCAGCTCACACCGGTTTACGCCGCCTATTTCGCGCAGACTGACTCCCATCAGTCCTACAACGCGCTCAATCTCGGCCTCACGCGCCGCGTCACCAATGGTCTCAATCTCGCCGCTTACTACACCTGGTCCAAATCGCTTGACCAGGTGTCGAACGGCGATCTCGCCGATTCCAACGGAAACCAGACCAACCCCGCCAACAACCAATCGGAATGGGGCCCATCGGATTACGATGTGCGCCACCGCATCACGCTTGTGGGCACCTATGAGTTACCCCACGTTCATTCCGGCAACGGCTTTGTGAATGCTGCCGCCAACGGCTGGCAAGTCAATGGCGTCATGACCTATCACACCGGTTTCCCGTGGACGCCGGTCACCTATAACCTGGCCACCAGCCCCCTGGTTCCAGGCGCAAACGTGGTTGGCCCCACGCGGCCGATAGCCTACTACGGCGGCGCAGGCACAAGCTGCTCCAATAGCGCATTCAAGACAGGCTCCAACTTCCCCTTGGGCGGCCCTGCTTATTTTGAGATCAGCGAGCCGACTTCCGAGACCAACCCTGTTTACGTTCCTGGCATTGGCCGCAACAGCTTCCGCGGCCCCTGTTTCTTCGGTACCGACATGAGCTTCGGCAAACAAGTGGTGCTTGACAAGTTCGACCATCACTCGTTGCTTCGTTTTCAGGTGAATGCCTTCAACATCTTCAACATTCTCCAGCTCCAGCCCATCACCAACGGCAACGCCAATCAGGGCGCCAACATCCAAAGCGCAACCTTCGGCTACGCGCAAGGCGCCGATGCCGGACGCGTCTTTGAATTCGTAGCGCGAATACAGTTCTAGACCCTCCCCCCATGGCGTTCGAGACGGAAAAACCCTCCGCCTCGAACGCCATTTTTTTGCTATTGGAAAAGCCTTCCTTTCTGTTTCAACCCGATGCCAATCGGGCTTTACTCCGTCTCAGCGCCCCTCACAAAAGTCCTTCCGCAGACTCGGCCTCATGACCCCGATACTGCGGCCGCCGCGCGTGTCACCGGACACACAGAGTGTCTGAGATGACACGAAACCCCAAAGCCAATTGACCCATAACTCGTATGTTTTCAATCGCTGGCAATTGGAGACCCGCTTGCACCTTGTCTGGGCACAGGCATTTGGGGCAAGGGGGACGCGATGGCAGCTTCGAGACTCGGCAGATTGGCAGCCGTGGCAGTGGCAGGGATGGCGCTGGCGGTCCAGGCGTTGGCGCAGAACACAGCAAACCAGAGTTCTCCGGCGCAGACCTCCGTTCCAGCAGCGACAAAGCGGGTGATCGTCGTAAGCCTCGAGGACCGGAAGCTTGCGCTGGTCGAAGACGGGCAAGTCAGGAAGATCTACACCGTCGCGGTCGGCAAGCCTTCAACTCCCAGCCCGGTGGGGACGTTCACCATCGAACGCCGCGTGGCCAACCCGACCTATCGCCACGAAGGCAAAACGGTGCCGCCGGGACCACGGAATCCGGTGGGCACCCGCTGGATGGGATTGAGCAAACACGGCTACGGAATCCATGGAACCAATGAACCCCGCTCAATCGGCAAAGCCGCATCGCACGGGTGCATCCGCATGGCAAAGGCCGATCTGGAAGAGCTCTACCCGCTCGTTTCCGAGGGCGACACCGTCGAATTGGTGGGCCAGCGCAACCAGGAGACCGCGCAACTCTTTGGCAACGGAGAAAATCCAGCCCCTGATACGACCATCCAGCCCGCGGCCACACTGACCGCTACGGCCGTGCCGGCAATTCGTGAACAGGTCCCGACAGCCAATGCGAATAGCACGGAGAAAGCAAATGCGGCCGGCCAGGCGCTTGCAACGGTTATGGTGCTGGCGGAATTGCTCTAGGGAGGCGCGGTCATGAGTCTGCTGGCGGAAGCGATAACCCGATTAGGCGCAGTGGTGTTGCCGGTGGCGGCAGCGCTGCTGTTGGAAGAGTTGACGTATGGAGGACTGGTCCGGCTGCTCATTGCTCCAAGGCCGGAATCCAGAAACAGCACGGAGCGCAACAACCAAAAAGGAGAAGGAAAATGCTCGCATTGAAGCTGTTGTTAACGGTCGCGGGGGTCTTGTTGCTGGCTACCGCGTTGGGAATTCCACTCTATGGGCTCTATCTTCGCATTCGCTACGCGCGCCGCAAAGCCGCGGGCGAAGCCGACCTGATCGCGCCGGAACCAATCGCATGGCGCGGTCCAGTCGCGCTGGTATTGGTCGCTTGCCTGCCTCTGCTTATCGCGGCCAGCATCGTTGTCGTCCCCAGCGGAATGGGCGGCGTGCGGGTCAGTCAGATTCGCGGCACGCTGCCTGGCACGCTCTATCCCGGAGTGCACTTCGTCACACCGCTGGTCGAGAGTGTGCAGACCTTCGATCTGCGCGATCACCTCTTCACTGCAGGCATGGGTGAAGAAGGTGCAAAAACAACTGCGCCGAAGAGCGGCCTCAGCGTGCAGTCGCGCGAGGGCCTCAACATCGGACTGGCCGTGACCGTGCGTTACCGCCTCGACCCCGCCAAGCTCGATAGCGTGCAGGCGCACATGCCCCAGCCGGTCGACAAGGAGCTCGTTCCTCCAGTCGTGGCCTCCGCGTGGCGCGAACTCACGCCGCAGTACACCGTGCGCGAGATCTTCAGCTCCAAACGTGAAGAAGTGCGTGAGAAGGCCGCAGCCATCATCACCCGCAAGCTCGGCGCCGACGGCATTGTCGTCGAAGAAGTAATGCTCTCCGACATTCAACTTCCTGAAGAGTATGCCAAGGGTCTCGAAGGCCTCTTGCTCAAGGAGCAGCAGGACGATCAGATGGGCGTAGAAACCGACATGCAGCAAAAGCAGGTGAAGATCGCCGAGTTGCAGGCGGAAGCCGAGGCAGTGCAAAAGGTGAAGCAGGCTGAGGGCGACGCCCAATCCAGAGTCGTTGAAGCCAAGGGCGAGGCCGACGCCATGCAGTACACCTTGCCGCTCAAGCAAAAGCAGATTGAGCAAAGCAAGCTTGAGGCCGAGGCGCGCAAAGAAGCCACCATTCAGAATGCGGAAGCCGACGCGCAGGCCAAGGTGATCGACAGCAAGGCTGAACTCCAGCGCCGCAATCTCATGGCCGACGCCGAAGCAAGCCGCGTGCGCCTCATGGCCGCGGCCAACGCCGAACGCATGACCAGCGAGGCGGAGTTGCTCAACAAGTCTCCGCTGCTCATCAACAAGATCGTCGCTGAGCGCCTCTCCGACAAGATCCAGGTGCTCATGGTCCCATCCGACGGCAAGTTCTTCTTCGCCAACGATGTCTTCAAAGGCATGGCAAACAACCCTGTCGTCAAGCAGGAGATGGACAGCCAGGACGACCCTGCGCCAAAGCCCGGCCACTGAGGGTTCCGTGTGAGAGAGGCGTCAGTTGAGGCCTATGGGTCCCTCACATGGAGGCGGGTGCCCCATCCTTCGCCTT
>PLPU01000507.1:0-12682 GCA_003159975.1 Acidobacteriaceae bacterium | reverse complement strand
AGGGTGGGAAGCCACAAAGCTCATGCGAGCCTGCCGCGAGCGTCTGCCGCACCGCAGGTGCCCGCAGGCGCCCGCAGGTGCTGATAAAGTTCCTTATGGCCAAAACAACGTCGATGCGCCTCGTCTTTCTCCTCCTCGCCGCAACATTCTCAATCCACATCTCCGCGCAAACCGAGGCCCTCACCTTCTACCGCGGCGCCACGCTCATCGACGGCCTCGACTACGTCCCCCAGCCCAACATGTCCATCCTCGTCCGCGGCGAGCGCATCGACACCATCGCCCCCACCGCCCAGCTCGTCCCTCCCGCCAACGCCAAAGTTGTCGACGTCACCGGCCTCTACGTCCTCCCCGGCCTCATCAACACCCACATCCACATCGCCACCAACTCCACTCGCGCCGAGGCCCTCGCCCTCATGCGCCGCGATCTCTTCAGCGGCATCACCGCCGAGCGCGACATGGCCGGTGACACCCGCCAGTTAGCCGAACTCGCCCGCGTCTCTCTCTTGAATGAAGTCCCCGGCCCCGACATCGTCTACGCCGCGCTCATGGCCGGCCCCAGTTTCTTCAAGGACCCCCGCACCCATGCCGCCGCGCGCGGAGCCGTCGCCGGCGAAGTCCCCTGGATGAAGTCCGTCACGCCCCAAACCGACCTTCACCTCGCCATCGCTGAAGCCAAGGGCACCGGCGCCACCGCCATCAAGATTTACGCCGACCTGCCCGCCGATCTCGTCGCCGCCATCACCAAAGAGGCGCACAGCCAGGGCATGCTCGTCTGGGCCCACGCCACCGTTTTCCCAGCCACAGCCACCGAGGTTGTCGACGCCGGCGTCGACTCCGTCTCCCACGCCACCATGCTTGCCATCGCCCGCCCCACCAACACCTACGCCGAGTCCCACGTCCAACAGACCCAACTCTACACCGATGGATTCGGCCCCCAATTCTCTCATCTTCTCGATGAAATGAAGGTCCACCACACCATCCTGGACGCAACCCTGCTGGTCTTCAAACAGTCGGACGAAGCCCACGCCAAACATCCCGAAACGCCTTACGTGAAGACCCTCCCCATTGGCGAGCAAGCCACCCGCGCCGCATACCAAGCCGGCATCCCCATCTCCACCGGAACCGACGGAGACGACGAAGACAACCACGAATGGTCGCCCCTGCGCGAAGAACTCATTCTGTTGCAGGATGGAGCAGGCATGAAACCCGCCGACGTAATGCGCTCCGCCACCTCGATCGGCGCGCGCACCCTCGGTCAGGAAAAGCAGATGGGCGTCATCGAACAAGGCAAACTAGCCAACCTCGTCTTCGTATCGAAGAATCCACTCGACGGCGTCCAATCCTTCAGCTCAGTAGTTCTGACAGTAAAGCGCGGTCACGAATACTGGCGCAAAGACTTCCAGCCCGGCGAAACGCAGAATCAGCCCAGGAATTAAACCTCATTTGAGGATGCGCAAGGCGAAAAGGTGCGAATCGCCCCGGTTGGGATCGGCTATGCGCCACAGCCGGTCGAGGTTCGTCGTATCCCACAATTCGCAAAGTGCGCGAAAGGATGGGGCACCCGGCGGGTTGTTCATGAACATTTTGTTCTGTAAGACGATTCGGCATACACTAACTCAAGTTGGCCTGTGCGGAAGGACGGATTGCAAGATGATTGTGAGTGCTGAGGCGTTATCGCCGGCGCAAAGATCTGCGATCGAACAAATCCTGGGGCGGCAGATACGGGAGGCCGAAGCCATCAGCCTTCGNNGTTTCTGGAGGGTGATCGTCCGCGTGCCGGCGTCTCCGATGAGGAATGCGAGGCCGCGCTCCTTGAAGCCCTTCGCAGTGAGCGCCCGGCTTACACGCAGATCCCGTGAGAATCGTCCTCGATAGCAATATCCTTGTGCGGTCCTTTGTTACATCGCGTGGACTTGCTCATGATCTCTTGCTGGCGGTTCTGTAGAGCGACCACACCCTGATTCTCTCCAATGAGATGCTCTTCGAAGTGGCCAGGGTGCTGCGCTATCCACGCCTGATGACGATTCACGGAGAGAGCGAAGAAGCGATCTACAATTTTACGAGTTGGCTGCGGGATGCGGCGGAGATCGTTGCGCTCGATCCTCTTACTCACGCCCCCATTCGCGACCGAAACGATATTTTTGTTCTGCAAACCGCGTTAAGCGGAGAAGCGGACGCGCTTTGCTCCGGCGATCGGGACTTCTTTGAGCCCCCTGCTTCGATATTCCTTGCAAGCTGCGGGATCGATCTTCTGACGGATGCGCAGTTGATGCGGAGACTGGAAGCCTGACGGCGGTTCAGATCGAGGGGCAAAACAGCTGGCTGGGAAAAGGGAAACGGAGGGTCGAGGCTCGTGGACTCCCAAATCTGACAATCCAGACCTGGGGCACCCGGCGAGGATTTTGTCGGCTACCAGCGGGCAGTCTCAGCGCGGGTCAGGCGATCTTTCGCTCTTCAATGGGAGTGGTGGAGAGGCGGAGGCCCANNGGAGCGCATGACCCTGAGAATGGTATTGAACTCGGGATTGCCCTCTGGACTCAGGGCGCGGTAGAGGCTCTCGCGCGAGAGGCCGGACTCGCGCGCGATTTCACTCATGCCGCGGGCTCGAGCCACCACACCGAGCGCGTCAGCGATGAAGGCCGGGTCTTCGGTGGCCAGCGCCTCGCTCATGTAGGCGGATAGAGATTCAGCGTCGTCCAGATACGCGGCCGGATCGAATGGTTGGGTCTTCAGGGTACTCATGGTGTCTCCTTCGCCAGTTTCTTCGCGTCGGCGATGTCGCGATCCTGTGTACTCTTGTCGCCGCCGCAGAGCAGGACGATCAAGACCTGACCGCGTTGGATAAAGTAAACGCGGTAACCGGGACCGAAATCCAAACGCAACTCGCTGACGCCTTCGCCAACCGGTTTTACGTCGCCGTAGTTGCCAAAGGCCAGCCGACGCACGCGCATGGCAATCCTCGCTCTGGTCTGGCTGTCCCGAAGTGATCGCAGCCAGAGCGAGAAGGTTGCGGATTCGCGAATCTCGACCACAAATCAACTGTAGCTCATAGGCCACAGCCAGTCAACGGAATCCGCAAATGCGGCCCANNGTCCAGTTCTTCAATCCTGCTTTAGCGGGGTTTTCGACGACGTACCTGATGGCGCGGTCGAGTTCGTATCCATTGCGGATCAGGCGGTCGTAGTACTCCCGCTGCCAGAATCGGCCCTTTCGTCCGAGCGCCAGGTTTGCGGCTTTTGCTGAAAAGTTCTTCCAAGCTTTGACGACCTTCGCAAGCTCCTGGCCTGGGAAGAGTCTCACCACCACATGAACGTGATTGGGCATGACGCACCAGGCGAGAAGCCTCTAATGCTTTCCCTCGCGGAAGCGAAGGGCCGCAGCCATGGAACCGGCGACGCGTTGGTCGTTGAATGCGCACGAGCCAGCGCCGCGATCGAAGTATTCTTCGATGCGCGTACGGCTATAATCGCTGAGCAATGCTTTCTGCTCGGACAGCGAATTGGCATTGCTATTTTTGGCTGCTTCCAGGATATTGTGGCGTTCAGCAATTTTCGCAAGCACTGCATCGGGGAGCGAATCTGCGAGATGAAAGGTGATGAAGTAAAGGCCTTGATCTTTTTCCCAATGAGGAAGGCGGCCGCGATTGCGAATGTGGACTTCGCCGTAACGCGGTTGCACAGCGCCGTTGATGTATGCTGACGATTTGCGTCGCGCATCGAGTTTGTCTTCCGCCATGGGCGTGATTGTACTCCGAATAGCCAATTGAGCGTCAAATGGCAGAGTAGCGCCGACCTCCCGGTCGGCTGTAGCGTGGGTCTCCCGACCCACGCTTTATCTTTCTGGAGCAATACAAATCCATCGGATACTGAGTAGATTCCATGCGATATCCAGTTTCAGCCCGGCGCGGACGAGGACGTCCGCGCTACAGCCGACCGGGAGGTCGGCGCTACGTCTGATTCGATTCGGCTGGGTGGCCCTGGTCTGGATTCTCAGACCTGGGAATGTGAAGCCACCTCAGCCCACCCAAGTCACCATCCCGTCCCACCGCCCTAACTTTTCTTCCACACTTTTGCCGATAATTTCGCACCAAACGCGCACAATCGAAATTGTGAAGTCCAATCTCAAATTCGTCGGTTCAAAATGTCAGGGATCTGCCCGGCCGCACCNNTTTGCCCGTATTCGTCCGTTGCAAACAAACAAGTTACACGCACCCCTTTTGCGGAAAACCCGCCTTTTGCACCACTATTGGAGCATATTTGGCCTCCACTCTCGGGCGTTTTCAACCAGCGCGAGCTTCCCGCGAGCGTCCGCCGCACCGCAGGCGCCTGCCCTCAACCGCAGGTGGCCGTCCCGTAGGGACAGGATGAAAATAGCCACGGGTGAAACCCGTGGAAAGCAACCAAACGCAGGGCCCGCGTCCTGGAGGGACGCGGCGAACGATCCTTGGGCCTCTCTCCTGGCGCAAGGCCCGCAGCCAACTCGGTGCGAGCCTCCCGCAGGAGTCTTTTCCGCCTTTTCACTTCTTCACTTCTTCGCTGCCTCGGTTATTCCTCTTCCTCCTCAACCGGCCGCTTGGCGTTCGCCAGGATCTTCTCCGCCACCAGTTGCGGCACGATGTCGTAGTGATCCATTTCCATGCGGTAACTGCCTTTGCCTTGAGTCATGGATGTTAGAAGGGTTCCATAAGTCAACATCTCGGCCATGGGGACTTGCGCGTTGATGAGGGTTGTCCGGCCCTTGGAGTCCGTGCCCTGGACGCGGCCGCGGCGGCTGCTGAGGTCGCCCATGAGGGTACCGGCAAACTCGTCGGGGGCTTCGATTTCTACCTTCATGATGGGTTCGAGGAGGCAGGGCTTGGCCGTTTCCATGCCCTTGCGGAAGGCGATGCGGCCGGCCATCTTGAAAGACATTTCGTTGGAGTCCACGTCGTGATAACTGCCGTCGTAGACGACAGCGCGGAAGTCGACGACGGGGAAGCCGGCGAGATAGCCGCGGGCGGCGGACTCGACGATGCCCTTTTCGATGGCGGGAATGAAGTTCCGCGGGATGGCGCCACCGAAGACTTCGCTGGCGAACTCGAAGCCACCGCCGCGCGGCAAAGGCTCCATGCGGATTTTGCAGTCGCCGAATTGGCCGTGNNTAGGGCACCTTGGGCGCCTTCAGCGTGACCTCGGCGTGGTACCGCTTTTTCAACCGGCTCACAATCGTCTCAATGTGCGGCTGCCCCGCGCCCGCAATCAGGAACTCGTTGGTCATCGGGTCGCGGTAAAAGCGAATCAGCCGATCCTCTTCCATAAGCTTGTGAATGGCCGGAGCGAGTTTATCCTCATCGGCGCGGCTCTTGGGCTCAATGGCGTAAGTCATGGCCGGCTCAGGGAACTCAACCAGATCGACGACGATCTCGGCGCCCTTCTGCCCCAGCATGTCGCCCGTGAGCGTGTCGCGCAGCTTGGCCACCGCGCCCAGGTCGCCGGCGTGCAACTCAGCCACTTCAACAGCTTTGCGCCCCTGCATTACGGAAAGATGCGACAGCCGCTCCTGAGAGCGGCGCGTGTAATTCTCCACCGTGGCATCGTTCTTGATCACGCCGCTGATCACCTTGAAGAAAGTGATGCGTCCCGAGAACGGATCGGTCATGGTCTTGAACACCACCATCGCCGCCGGTTCATTGTCCGCCACCTTGCGCAGCACCGTGGGCACATCGCCGTCATCGCCCGCATCCTCACCCGCTGAAACCGCCGCCAGCGTAGGCGTATGCACTTGAAAAGGAGCGCGCTCCACCGGCGAAGGCGCGTACACCTTGATGAAGTCCAGCAGGTGATCCAGCGCCATGTTCTGGAGCCCGCTCGAAAACAGTACCGGGAAGATCCGGTCTTCGCGAATCGCCTCATGCAGCGCGGTGATCAAGTGTTCCTCGGGGATGGTGCCCTTCTCGAAGTACTCCTCCATCAATTCATCTTTGCCCTCCGCCACCAGTTCCACCAGCGCCTCGTGCCGCGCCTTCGCTTCCGCGGCCAGCGACGCGGGAATCTCGTTCGAAACCTTACCCCGCCCATCCCCGCCGGGGGTATACGTATACGCCTCCATCGTCACCAGGTCCACCACGCCGTGAAAACCCTGCGCATCTGAAATCGGCAGTTGCACCGGCACGCAATTTCGTCCCCAACGGTCCACCAGGTCGTCGATCAGCTTACTCAATCCGCCGCCCCCGCCCGCCTTGGGATGATCCATCTGGTTCACCACCACAATGCGGGGCACATTCGCTTCCTCAGCAAACCTCCACACCCGTTCCGTCACCGCTTCTATGCCGTTCTGGGCGTTCACAAGCACCACGGCACACTCAACCGGCAGCAGTGCGGCGCGCGCCTCGTGCGAGAACATGTGAAAGCCGGGCGTGTCCACCAGATTGATCTTGACGCCCTGCCACTCGGCAAACGCGACCGCGTTCTGCATCGTTACCCCGCGGGCAACTTCCTCTTCGTCATAGGCGGTCACAGCGGTCCCATCGGCCACGCGCCCCTGTGTCGGCGTCATCTTCGCGGCATGCAGCAGCGCGGCAATCAGAGTCGTCTTGCCGCTGTGCGCATGCCCCACTACAGCTACGTTGCGGATCTCACTTCCCTGGTACGTTTTCATGGTGTTCTCCTTGAGAATGCAAATCCTGACGGAACGCCCGAGCGAGGGTGAATGCTCTCCCCAAATCTCGAAAGCAAGATCCCACGCATCTGGGTTTCCGGAGATGTCATTTGGAAAATGGAACTCAGTCGTCGATCGGCAGACCACTGACCACTAACCACTAACCACTGATCACTGCCTTTGAACAGGGAATGCTTGGGGGCGTCCTGAGGGGCGTCCTCGGGGGCGTCCAAGCAGCCGGCTTGGAGGGCCACAGATCCCGGTCTGCCGTCTGCCTCGTCCATTGAAGAGGGTCTCGGGCCGACGCCTCGCGATTCCATAGAGGATGAATCCGCGGAGCGTCTATCGCTAAGAAGCGGATGCTATCACACGCGGAGTGTGAACGTCCTGTGACTCGGGGCACAAACTAGAGATCTCCGGCCGGCAACCTGCTCCCTCCTTGAGCGGACTTCCCGCGTCCCACGCCCACCGGACGTAACCTGAATGGTGTGGAATAATTGCGCTGGTAAGGTTCCTGGAAACCTTCCACCTCGTGCAATGACCCTGAAAGGTCGTCCCCTTGCCTAACCGTTTTCAGCTGTGCCTCTTTGCCGCCGGCTTTTTTCTAGCGCTAGCTCGCCGCTCGGCCGCACAGGCGCCCGTTACCGCCCCTCCACCGCACGTGGATGCCCCGCTGGGCCAGATTACCCGCATGCCCGGCGACGGCGCAGGCGCCTACAAGACCCACCGGTACCGCGATCTGTTTGCCGAACAAGGCCACGCACCCGCCGAAACCCACGCCAAAATCGAAAAGGCCTTCCAACAGCTCTTTCACGGCGACGGACAGGAAGAACGCGTCTGCTTTGAGACTGGAGCCAACCAGAACGGCCCCCTGGCCTACATCACCGACTGGGCCAACAACGACGCGCGCACCGAGGGTATGAGCTACGGCATGATGATCGCCGTCCAGCTCGACAAGAAGCGCGAGTTCGACGCCCTGTGGAACTGGGCCAAAACCTACATGCTGGTCACCGACCCCCAGAACCCTTCCGTCGGTTACTTTGCATGGTCCATGAGCACCGACGGGTCGCCCCGCTCAACAGGCGCCGCGCCGGACGGCGAAGAATACTTCACCATGGCCCTCTACTTCGCGGCCCACCGCTGGGGCAATGGGACCGGCATTTATAACTACCAGGCCGAGGCGGACAAGATTCTGCGCGGCATGCGCCATCACCCAGTGCTCTCGGGAACCGGCCCGTTTCGCATTCATCCGGAAGACGCGCCCTTCACCCCGCCCGACCATCCCTGGCCCAGTCCCTCCAACCGCGAACTCGCTCGCGAAGCTGCCGCCAAAGGCACGCCCATGCCCATGTTCCGCCCTCGTACAGGCCCCTGGACCGAGACCATCGGCCCCATGGTCGATGAGCCGCATTTCATGATCAAATTTGTTCCCAACATGGGCGGCGCCAACACCGACGCCAGCTACCATCTACCCGCCTTCTATGAACTGTGGGCTCGTTGGGGACCGCCCGAGGATCGCGAATTCTGGGCCACGGCAGCGGATGTGAGCCGCGACCTGTTCAACAAAGTTACCGGACCTGAAACAGGACTAACCCCGGAACGCAGCCACTTCGATGGCGCCCCGGTTGTTGGCTGGGACGGGAAACCGACTCCCTTCGCCTACGACTCCTGGCGCAGCGCAAGCAACTGGAGCGTCGATTACTCCTGGTGGCACAAAGATCCGCGCGAGACCGTTTTGAGCAACCGCATTCAGAAATTCCTGCTGGCCCAGGTTATCGACAAATTCGCCGATCGCTACTCACTCGACGGCAAGCCGCTCATCGACCACCACTCGATGGGCCTGTTGGCAACCACAACCGTAGCCGGCCTCGCCGCCACCGACAGTTCGACCGCAAAGGCCTTCGTTGAAGAGCTGTGGAACACCCCTGTCCCCTCGGGCGAGAAACGGTATTACGATGGCATGCTTTACCTGATGAGCATGATGCACTGCAGCGGAAACTTCAGGATTATCGAGGCGCGTTAGGCCAGTTGGGCGGCCGGACCGGCATCCATCCGCCCATGATCCGTTGCAGGCTTAAACAACCGGCTCACGCGCCGATGCCGAGCGAGTCTACCCTTTAAGTCCCAGGCATGCGCGTCAACACAACCCAAATCGGCATCGCACTCTTTGTGCTGCTCATGCTGGCCCGGAGCGGCGCAGCGCAGTCCTCCCCGCAGGCTTCCGGCGCCGAGGAACCATTCACTCTTGTTGTTCCGGTGAATGAAGTGAGCCTCACCTTTCATGTCTCGGATGCTCACGGCAACACCATCGATGGCCTCAGGAAGGAAGACTTGAAACTCTTCGACAACGGCAAGCTGCAGAGCCGGGTTGTGGAGTTTCAGGCCTATCGCGATCTCCCAATCCGCGCTGGATTTCTGATGGACACAAGCGTCTCCATGCAGAGCGACGCGCAACACAACCTGGAGATTGCGACCGAGTATCTTGCGCGATTTTTCCGAAAGGAAACCGACCGCGCCTTCGTGATGCGGTTCGATGTGGAAACAAACGTGGCAGAAGGCTGGAACAACAACACAGGCGTTCTGGCAGACGGCTTGCACGCTGCCGCAAATGAAGCGGGCCTCGGCGCGGACGGTACCGCGATCTTCGATTCCATCTACAAGGCCTGCCGGGACCAATGGCCGGCAAATTCAGATGAAGTGACAGGCAACTTCATCTTGCTCTTCACCGATGGATTGGATAACTCGAGCCACGCTCGCATCGCCGATGTGATCGACAGGTGTCAGCGCTCGCGGACTGCGATTTACGTCTTCGTCAATGAGTGGAAGGCCCGTGCTTCGCGTGGGCAGCAAACGTTGATTGAGCTGGTCACAAAGAGCGGCGGGCGCATTTTCTTCAAGCCGAATGACGAGCAGATGGAAACGGATTTGCAGATGATTGAAAGCGATCAGCGCAGTCAGTACAGGCTGGTTTACAAACCGTACGACCTCAAGCGGGATAATTCATTCCATCGAATCAAGCTGATCTGTTCTGTCGAGCGGTCCGAGGTCCTGACGCGATCAGGATACTACGCGGCGACGCGGCGCTAAGGCCCTGGTTTCTCATGTCTCAAAGTCGAGCGCTGAGGCCCCCGGCTTGATGTGATAAATTCGCCTTACTCTGTGCGGTATCTTCCGCTTGGCCTTTCCTACAGTCTGAACCTCCCGAGGTGAGCGCATATGGACGATGCGAGCGAGACGCCCGCGACCCAGCTACTCGCGGATCTCGACGCCATCGGCAAATCCGCGCAGCGAAAGGCCAGCCTGCGCTTGCTCCCGGTCATCGGCATCGGCTACGGCCTCGCGTACATTGATCGCCTCAACCTCAGCTTTGCCTCCCTCCAGATGAATCGCGACCTGCACTTCAGCGCCTCTGTCTATGGACTCGGCGCCGGGCTCTTCTTCATCGGTTATGCGCTGTTTGAGCTGCCCTCAAACCTGCTGCTGCTCCACTTCGGCGCAAAAAAGTGGCTCGCGCGCATCATGTTCACCTGGGGCCTGCTCGCCGCGACCATGATGTTCGTCCGCACGCCATTCGAGTTCAACGCGGTGCGCCTTCTTCTCGGCATCGCCGAGGCAGGCTTCTTTCCCGGAGTCATTTACTACCTCACGCTCTGGTTCCCTGCGCGGGCGCGGGCGCGCGCAGTGAGCCGCTTTTATATCGCCATGCCCCTGAGTTCGGTCGTCATGGGTTCGGTGGCTGGATGGCTGCTCGGCCTGGGCGGCAAACTGGGCCTGGCCGGATGGCAGTGGCTCTTCCTGATCGAAGGACTCCCGGCCGTCCTCTTCAGCATCGTCATTCTGCGCCTGCTGCCCGACGGCCCGGCAAAGGCCGCATGGCTGACGCCCGAAGAAAAAGCCTGGCTGCAAAATCAACTGAAAGCCGAAGGCGACCGCGCGCACCTCGGCCACCAGGCAGGCATCCTGCAGGCGCTGCTCTCACCCAAAGTCTGGATGATCGGCGGGTTCTTCTTTTTCGCGCTCACCACTAACTACGCCTATGGATTTTCCGCGCCCGCCATTCTGCAAGCTGCCACCGGCTGGAGCGTAGCCAATGTTGGCTACCTGGTCGCGTCCCTTGGCCTCGCGGGAGCGGCCGCCATGCTCCTCGGCGGCGCGCATTCCGACCGCACCAATGAGCGCGCTTTTCATTGCATCATCCCCTGCGCGGTGATGGCATTGTGTTTTGTCACAGCAAGTTATGCGCGCACGCCGTGGATCGTGGTGGCCGCGCTGGCCGCAAGCTACATCTCATTCCAGTCCATGCAGGGCCCCGCGCTCACCGTGCCGACAGAGTTTCTCGCCGGCCGAGCCGCCGCCGCGGGCATCGCGGCCATGAACATGATCACCATGTTCAGCGGATTCGTCGGACCTTATTGGATGGGTCTCATGAAGGATCACACTGGGAGTTATCAGGCCGGCCTCCGGGGATTGGCCCTCCCCTCCCTTGTCGCCGCCGCCATCATGTTTGTGCTCACGCAGAATCTGAAGCAGCCAGTAGCGCCGCCACTCCGCGAAGTCACCGAATTCGCCGGCTAGAAGTACTCGGCTAAATCGGATCTTGAAAGAGCACCGCTTTCACAGCTAGGTGAAAAACTCGTCCGGGTGGCGGGTGGCCCCGGTCCCGGTGAGAAATCCAGTCCACGCCGAGGGTGCCCCCGAGCCTGCCCTGAGCTTGCCGAAGGGTCCCTCGCATTTTGGGGACCGGGGATGGAAGGCAGGTCGCCCATCCATCCTGGTATCGGGAACTGGGCACAGACCCACCTGATTGCGAAGCTCAGACGGACCGCTGAATCGGCGAGTGGGCCACCTGCCTTGTCACCCCGCCGCCAGTTCGTACGAGATTCCCCATGCTTGCGCCGGTTCACCCGGTCCTTCCATTCGTCAGTGTGTAACACATTTCGTATATACAGGCCGTATTGCAACCATCGACGAGTGCCCCGTAGGCCGCCCTGAGCGCTGTCGAAAGTTAGCGCGAGCCTCCGCGAGCGTCCCCTCCACCCCAGGCGCCCCGGAGGGGCTCGATGAGAATAGTCATCCATGATCCTTCGGCTCACAACCACGCATGAAAGTAGCGCGGGTCTCCAGACCCGGGGTCCCCGCGGACAGGCGGGTACCCTCTGGGTGGTCCGTGGGGTGGGAGACCCGGGGTCCCCGTTCATCACGGTACCACGGGCTGTGCCCGTTCATCGCAGCTTTTCGCGATGAGCGGGTCTTCAGGCAGGTGGCCCGCCCCGCCCCGGAGGGGCCGGATGAGAATAGCCACGGGTGCAACCCGTGGAACCCCGCCCCCACCGACGCCGCCGTCCTGCAAGGGACGGCGTGATGAATCCCCAAAATAGTTTCCTCTGTTTTGCCGATAATTAACTCCATTTGGCGCACAATCGTTTCATAGACAACTTCACAACCCAGGGCCGCCGGGCAAACGCCCGTAACCCCTTTGCTGTCTATTATCTGCAAAGAACTCCATTGCAATCATCCGCTTACGACGAAGCCCATGCCCTATCCCGTTGAAAAACAAGGTACTTCCTTGCAGAGACGGGGGGGGGAGGGTACAGGGGAGAGGATCGCCATGTTCAACCTATGCCGCCCCATCATGCCCAGCGGAGCCAAGTGCCACGCACCGGCTCTGCGCGGCAAGCCCTATTGCTACTTCCACACCCGCCTCCACAAGTTCACCGCCGCGCCGCCCATCGAAGTGGATGGGAACCTCAGGCTCGGTGTCCTCGAAGACCGCAGCGCCGTCCAGATCGCCGTTGCCCAGGTACTCGACGCCCTCTATTCCGGCCGTCTCGATCCACGCCGCGCAGGCCTCTCCCTCTATGGCATCCAGATCGCCTCGCAAAACGTCGAGCGCAACCCACTCATCATCCCCATCGCGACCGTCGAATCCATCACCCACACCGACGCCGGCGACGAACTTGGCCCCCAAGAGCGCATCTGCGACTCTGGCGAATGCCCCACATGCCCCGACCGCGACACCTGCGAAGACTCCGAAATCCACGAAGAA
>PLPU01000181.1:0-5560 GCA_003159975.1 Acidobacteriaceae bacterium | reverse complement strand
GGTTACGCGCGATTGTCGTGATTACTCCCCGAAAACGCCGATGTTGGTTGGGAAGACGGCGCGGAGTGTTGTTGTGGGTTGGGTCGTTGGGGTGTTGGCGCGTGTGCGGGCAAAGAAGCAAATGCGCGTCCTCTTCGACCAGGCTCAGGGAAGGCTCTTTGGGCACTTAGATCGGAAAAAAACAACCGCAGGTCCCCTTCAGACTGCTGACAAAGGTCTGATTCTGCGCGGACCCGGCGAGAAAGGGGATGGGGCTAAAGCCCCATCTCTCTCATTTGAAGCGGTTTGCGGCACGACTGAAGTCGTGCCCTTTCGCACATCTACGTTGAATTCAAGGTTTGTCATCAAACCGCGGGTCCCCTTCGACTTTGCTCAGGGCAGGCTTTCGACTCCCTTCGCTGCGCTTCGGTCGCTCAGGATGACAGTCCCTTAGGGGATGACGCCGCGATGAATGGGGCACAGGCCCTACTTTGAATGCGATTCGTTCTTTCGCTGGGCTACCCGACGGACTATCCTCGATCCGGAGGACCTTATGCTGAAAAATGCAACGGCTGCGGCTTTCTTTACGTTTTCATTGACGATGGCCTGGGGGCAACAGGCGGAGATCAAGACTGCCGACTGCGCGAAGCTGGCGAGCCTGACGTTGCCGGGGACGAAGGTTGTCTCGTCGGAGGTGGTGGCGGCGGGGGCGTTTACACCCCCTGGGGCGGCACAGCCGTCTGCGAATGGAAAAGCCCTCTTCGCGTGGACGCCGGCCTTTTGCCGCGTGGTGCTGATGGACAAGCCCAGCGCCGACTCGGCGATTCCGATTGAAGTGTGGATGCCGGTGAAGGGATGGAACGGGCGGTTTCGCGGGCAGGGAAATGGCGGGTTTGCGGGCAGCACGGATTATACGGGGCTGGCGTTGGCGGTGACGAAGGGGTATGCGAGCGCGGCGACGGATACGGGGCACGAGGGATCGGTGGGCGATGCAAGCTGGGCGCTGGGTCATCCGGAGAAGGTGATCGACTTTGGCTACCGGGCGATTCACGAGATGACGGTGAAGGCCAAGGCGGTGGTGGAGGCATACTACGCCGCGCCGGCCACGCACACGTACTTTGCGAGCTGCAGCGATGGTGGGCGGGAGGCGCTGATGGAGGCGCAGCGATTTCCGGAGGACTACGACGGGATTATTGCCGGGGCGCCGGCGAACAACTGGACGCGCCTGATGGCGACCGCGCTGTATAACACGCAGGCGCTGACGCTGGACCCGCAGGATTACATTCCATCAAGCAAACTGCCGGCGATTGCAGCGGCGGTGCTGGCCGAGTGCGACGCGGCCGATGGGGTGAAGGACGGGGTCATCAACGATCCGCGGAGCTGCCACTTCAAGCCGGCGACGATGATCTGCAAGGGAGCGGAGACGGACCAGTGTTTGACGGCGAAGCAGGCGCACACGCTGGAAGTGCTGTATGCGGGCAGCCACGATGCGAGCGGGAAGAAGATTTTTCCGGGATATTTGCCGGGATCGGAGGATGGGCCGGGTGGATGGAGCCTTTGGATTACGGGACCCGTTCCAATGGGGAGTGCGATCTCCGGGTTAGCGAAGGGGTACTTTGCAGACATGGTGTATGAGCGGGCGGACTGGGACTTGAAGACGGCATCGATTGAGGACTCGTTGAAGGCGGCCGTTGCGAAGACGGGGCCTGCGTTGGACGCGACCGATCCGAACCTGAAGCCGTTCGTCTCGCGCGGGGGCAAGCTGATCCTGTATCACGGATGGAACGATCCCGCGATCTCAGCACTGAACACGATCGAGTATTACGAGGCGGTGCGCGCGGCGACGGGAGAAAAACTGGCGGACTCGTCGGTGCGGCTGTACCTGGTTCCGGGGATGCAGCACTGCGCGGGCGGGCCTGGAGCAACAAATTTCGGCCAGTTTTGGTTGCCCCCGGGGAATTCTCCGGACGATGCGGAACACGATGTGAACCTGGCGATGGAAGCGTGGGTGGAAAAGGGAGCAGCTCCGCAACAACTGATTACGGGAAAGTATGCGGACCAGGCGAACCATTTTCAGTTGCTGATGACGCGGCCCCTGTGCGCGTATCCCAAGGGGTCGCACTACAAGGGCACGGGCGACACGAACGATGCGGCGAACTTTACCTGCGTGGGCGCGGGGAAGTGAGCCTGGAGGCAACGGAGGACATCCTTCAGGGGCTGAAGCCCAGTGATTTTTTGCGGCGTTTGCGGCACGACTGAAGGCAAGGTGTATGCGCGCGGACGTGGACGTCCGCGGTACAGCGGGTCTGGAGACCCGCGCTACTTTCTTCGGCTCCCTTCGCCACACTACTGTTTGGGCGGGGTGTTGGGGGTCTTGGGTGGGGTGATGTCCTGGCCGTTGTAGATGATTTTGCTGGTTGATCCGAACTGCTTGTAGTCGGAATACTTGATGGTGTCGCGGATGTGGACGTCGTTGGCCAGGTAGCCGTTGCCACCTGAAAAATGCAGGACGCCCTCGCCCTTGGTGTAGACCGGGAACCAGTAGTGCCCGTCGACCTGGGCGCGCCAGGTCATGAAGGGCGGATGGAGGTCTTCACTGTTCTTGCGGGTGTCGTCGGGGACCATGCGGCCGTCGGTGACTACAATCTGCAGATCGGTTGCGTCGACCCAGATGCGGCCGAGCAGGTAGCGTTTTTTCTTTTCGATGATTTTGGGGCTGACATCGAAGACGAAGCAGTCGATTTCATCGACCTTCTGGCGGCCGACGTATTTTACGTCGTACTGGCCGATGTCCTCGGCGGTAAGGACGAAGGGGTATCCGTGCTGGATGTCCTGAAGGTCGGAGGGCGACATCATGACGCGCTGCAAGGTGTTGCCGGGGGCGTAGACGACCTTTTCAGTGCGTGCGCCGGAGGGGTCGAAGATGACGTCGTCGACTTCATACCACTCGCCGTCTACCTTGTTGGTGTCGTCGTCGACGGTCTGGACGCTTGCGATGCGGCGGTAGGTGTAGTGGTTGAGGGCCTGCTGGAACTCGCTCTCCTTGGCGGCAAATTCCTTGATGATCTGCTCGGGAGGCGTGGCGGGGGCGGTGATGTCCATGGGCCCGAAGCCGGAGTCGAGCGCCATGGGCGTGAAGCTGTCTTTACCTTGCGCGGCGGCCTGCAGGACGCATCCCGCAGCCAACAGCATCGCCATCCATTGCCGATTGCGCACCTTGCCTCCCTCCTGGTGGGTTCGATGCAGCCTGGGCCACGAGGGCCGAGGGCCAGAAGCCCATCCTATCTACAACATTAGACGCATAGACTACGCCGCAGGGTGGATTGACAATCCAGGCTCGGACGCCCACGGGGTTTGCTGGACTGAGCGCACTCTCATGTTCCGCAGGGGTCGCCTGGGGGTCGTCCACCTGGTTCCCGGTCAAGAGCAGCATATCGGACCCGGTCCCTTGTCCGCTAACATCGAGTGGCGTCTTCCCTGGATGGGGATGCAAGGAGCGCTTCAGAGTCCATGTTCGATTCGTATCACATGCCGGCCCTGGTGCTGACAACCCTGCTGCTGCCCGCATTCGGTTATCTGTATATGCGTTTCCGGGATACGCGCACGCTGCTGTGGTTCCTGGGATTCCTGTTTGCGATTGTCCGGATGCTTCTGATCTACAAGCTGCCTTGGTGGGATGTTACGAACGGCAGGATGCATCCGTGGGTGGCGGCGGCAAGCCAGACATCGATTCAAATCTGCTCCGCGATGTTTCTGGCGTCGCTGTCTCCGCTGCGCTTTCGCATCGGCCGGCTCAGCATGCTGTACGTCATTCCGTTCACCATTCCGCTGGTTGCCTATTCGATCCTGTTTCACGGCGTTTTTCGCGGTGTTACGCCCGGCGAGCCCAAGTTTCTGATCTTCCCGGCACTGGGGCTGATGGCGCTGGTGGTGGGTTTTTTCTGGGGAGTTGCCAAGGGCAGCATGCCGAAATGGCTGGGAGGATTTCTCTGTGTGGTGGTGGGCGGGCTGGGGCTTTGGGTTTGTTTTGCGTCGGGAGGCCGCTGGCCGCTCACCCTGGTGGAGTGCGCCAACCACTTCATGACCGCGCTGCTGCTCATTTTTGTGTTCCGGCGATTCTCTCCGGGGGTGGTGCTGAGCGTGATGGGGTTTTCCGCCTGGTCGCTGACGGTGTTGAAGATGATTCATGCGATTGCGCTGCATCCGGTGATTCACATGAACCTGGACCGTTGCGTGAGCATGGGCAAAGTGGTTGCGGCGGTAGGCATGATCATGCTGGCGCTGGAGGATGAGCTGGCCATCAACAAGGCGGCGCAGGAGCGCGAGCGCAGGGCGCGCCGGGAGCTTGAGGCCTACGCAAACCTGATCCTTTCGCGGCGCAAGGTGGAGGATTTTGACCGCCAGGGAAACGAGATTTGCCAGACGGTGGTGGAGCACAGCCGGTTTGCGCAAGCGGCTCTGCTGCTGAATACCGCGGGACGGTTGCGCCTGGCCGGATCCGCTGGTCTGGAGGGCGCGACGGCGACCGCGCTGGGGGCGCTTGCAGTGCGCATCCCGGTTGCCGGGTTTCTGGCCTCAGAATCGATGCCGTTCGCAGTTGAACACTGCCAGACTGTTCATCTGGAC
Organism: Acidobacteriaceae bacterium; assembly: GCA_003159975.1. Taxonomy (GTDB): domain Bacteria; phylum Acidobacteriota; class Terriglobia; order Terriglobales; family Acidobacteriaceae; genus Telmatobacter. Next base: position 955 of record PLPU01000181.1, on the reverse strand, counting down.
CTGACGCCGTGGCTCAAGCCGGGAGACGATTTGAAGCGGCTCCATTTTACCGAGGCGCATGCGGTGCCGATCATGGGGCGCTCGGCCACGGAGGGCGCTCTGCTGCTGGCGGGGATGCGCGACCCGCGAGAGCCGCTGCGCGCCGACGATTTTCTGCCTGTGGAGATGCTGACTGCGCGGTTGCAGGCGGTGCGCAGCCAGACCATCATGCTGGAGAAACTGATCGACTCAGAAAAGTATGCCGGACTGGGTCAATTGGCCAACAATGTGACCCATCAACTGAACAATCCGCTGACGGTGATTCTGGGGTACGCAGCGCTGCTCGATGAGGCACCGACTCTGACTTCGCAGGAGCGCAAAGGGGTGGAGGCGATCATGGCGGAGGCGCGGAGAATGAGGGCTACGCTGGAGAGCCTGTCGCGCATCTCCCGTGCCCACACTGACCATTTGACCGCAGTTTCCGTGGCCGAGCTGCTGGTGGATATGGAGGAACTGCATCGCTCGGAATTCCTGCGCCGCTCGATCGAATTTCGGCTCAGCATCGCGCCGGGGCTGCCCAAGGTTCTATGCAACGCGCAGCATTTGCGCCAGGCGGTGCTGCATTGCCTGCAGTTCGCCATTGAAGCCGTGGACAGGCAGAACCCAAGCACTTTCGCGGGGCAGGGAGGGAGCGAGCCGGCAGTGAAATCGGTAAGGCTGGAGGCGGCGGCCGAGGGAAATGTCGTGCAGATCATGGTAGCGCATTCCGGGCCCGGCTTCCTTGATCCGGAACGCGCGTTCGATCCGTTTGTGCCGGCGCAGGCCTCGGGCGAGATCGCGGGTCTGGGGCTTGGGCTTTGCGCGTCGATTCTGCGCGAACACAACGGGCGGGCGTCGGCTGTGAACCTGGAGCCGTACGGTGCGGCAATCCTGCTTGAGCTTCAAGCGATTTGAGCACCTGCGGTGCGGCCAAACG
>PLPU01000326.1:1969-5316 GCA_003159975.1 Acidobacteriaceae bacterium | reverse complement strand
TTTCCCTGACTATGCATAATCTGGTTCATTGGTTCGAGATGAACGGCAGTGTGCTCGCAGTCCTGGTGACGGTGGGTGTTGCCGTACTCCTCGTCTGCTGCCTGGGATGCTCCAACTGCCCGGCCCGCGAGAAGGACGACCTCTTTCGCCGCCGTGAGCTCTAAACGTTCGCCTTACCTCGAATCGCCCTTCACCGCCGCCTTCAGATACGTCTCAAACTCCGCCAAGATCCGATTGAACAGGTGCGTCCGCACATCCGGTCCCGCAATCGAGTGCGTCTTCCTTGGATAGAGCTGCAGATCGTACGGAATCCCCGCTTCAATCAGCTTCTGAATAAACTGAATTGAATTCTCCAGGTGCACATTGTCATCGCCCGTTCCCTGCGCCAGCAGCAGATGCCCCTTCAAATTCGCCGCCGAGTTCACCACTGAAAAGTTCTTGTACCCATCGGGAAAATCCGCCGGCTCGCTCATGTAGCGCTCCGTATAGATGGAGTCGTAGTTGCGCCAGTCGGTCACCGGCGCCACCGCTACCCCCGCGCGGAAGCGATCTGAATGCGTCATCGCATACAACGTAAATGTCCCGCCCCAGCTCCATCCCCACCACCCCAGCCGCTTCGCATCCGGTTGCGGATACTTCTTGAGCACCGCGTCCACCACCGTCAGCTGATCTTCCAACTGCACCGGCCCGAAGTTGTGATACGCCGCCTGCGCGAAGGCGCGTCCGCGCTTGCCGGTCCCACGGTTGTCAGCGTGCAACACCGCAAATCCATGCTCCGCCAGCAGCTCGTCAAACAGCAGGCTGTCGCTCCACTTGTCGACCACCGTCATCGGCCCCGGTCCGCCATACGGATTCACAATCAGCGGCACACTCGCAGCGCTCGCAACCCCGGCCGGCAGCAGCAAGGTCGCATACAGCGTCTCGCCGTCGTGCGCCTTCACCTCAAGCTGCTGCGGCGTCTGTAACTGGTATTCGTTCAGCGACGGCCCGGTCCAGAACACATTGCACTTTCCCGCCGCCTGGCACAGTCGCAGCGTCGGGGGCTCCATGCGCGCCGATTTCCTGTCGACAAACGCAAATCCGCCCGGCGCAACGTTTCCCTCATGTGTACCCGGCCCCACGCTCAGCTGTTTGCGTTCGCCATCAAAACTCACCTGCCACAACTGTTGCCCCAGCGGGTTGCCCTCGTTCGACTCAAACTCGATCTTCCGCTGCGCAACATCGACGCCCAGTACGTTCCCCACCTCAAAGTCGCCCTCGGTCAGTTGCCGCTCCAGTTTCGCAGTGGCCGCTGCGGGATTGCCCTGGTCGTAGCTGTAGAGATAGAGATGGTTGTGGCCGTCCGCCCAATCGGTCAGAACAATCGCGCCCGAGTCCACCGCAACGTCGTAAGCCTCATCGATAAACTTGTCGTCGCTCAGTTGCAGCACCGCGTGCGCCTGTCCCGTCGTCGCGTCCGCAAAATAAATGTCCCTGTGCTTGTGATCGCGCGTGAGCGTCTCAACCCAAACCGTCTTTGGATTCACCCATCCGAAGCGCGGAATGTAATCCTGCCCCGCATGAATCGGCAGCCTGATCCACACCGTCTTGCCGCCCCGCGCGCCCACCACTCCCACGCGCACATCGGGGTTCGCGTCGCCCGGCTGCGGATAGTGCTGAAAGTCCACGGCCGCATGCGTCGGAATCCAATCCGTGATCGGATATTGCGGCACGTCGGTTTCATCCATGCGTAAGAAGGCCACGCTCTTCGAGTCGGGCGACCAGAAGTAATTACTTCTGACATCGAGCTCTTCCTCGTAAACCCAATCCACCTCGCCATTCATCGTCGTCGGGTTGGGCGCGGCGGCAACCGCAAGCGGAGGCAACTCGGATTCCCGCAGCCTCAACACGAAAAGTCCATGGTCGCGCACATACGAGATGAACTCGCCGTTGGGCGAAAACTTTGGATCGTCTCCCGAAGCCGTTCCAGTAAACCCAACCTGCAGCCCTGTGCCGTTGCGCAGATCGTAGAGCCACAGCCGTCCATCCGAGTCGAACAACAAGTGCAGCGAGTCCGGCGCCCACAGATAACTGGCCATCTTGTAGCGGTCGCGGTGATCGCGATCCTTCTCTGAATCGTTCGCACCTGACAGCGCAGCCAGCTTCACGCGGCTCACCAGCACACGGGGCTTCGCCGTCGCTGGATCCACGTCCATCAGTTCGCCGCCGTCGAGGTAGGTCAGATGCCCGCCGTCCGGGGACCAGCGAAGATCCTCCGGTGGGCTTCCGGCCGGCGAGCCATGAGCGTAGATCGCCTCAACCGTGAGCGCCTTCTGCGCATCCTGAGCGGCGAAAGGCAGCGTTGCAAGCGAAAGCGCGGCAAGTGCCGAAATCCTGAGAACAGATGCGCGTTTCAAAGAACACTCCTCTTGTGAGGACCGCCCAACCCGTAGGTGCCGGCTGCGCTCGCGAAGGCAGGGCTTCCACCGAGAAGTGTAAACCAATGTGAACCTGGGTTTGCAGACCGGGGTCTCAAGGTATAGGTTGGGGGTCATGCACTGGGCAACTCCTGAAGAACGACGCAATCTGGGCCAGGCGCGGCGCAAGCAGGTCGGCCGCCAGCAACACGACGCATTCAACCCCAAGGCTCGCAAGACATCGCCTCTCGATCTTCTCGCCCGCTCCATGCACGGCCGCGTTCCCGCGCTCATCAAGCTGAAGTATGAGTTGATGGCCGCGTCGCCCTTCGGCTACTTTCGTGGCGCCGTCCCGGTCATGGCTGCCGATCTGGCCCTGCTGCCGAATACCGGCATCGTCTCTCAGCTCTGCGGCGACGCGCACGTGCGCAACCTCGGCGCCTTTGCCGCGCCCGACGGCCGCCTCGTTTTTGACATCAACGACTTCGACGAAACCATCCGCAGTCCCTTCGAGTGGGATCTCAAGCGCATGGCATCTTCTGTAACGCTTGCCGGCCGCGGCGCCGGCCACAAAGACTCCGCGGCGCGAGCGGCAGTGGAGCACTTCATTGAGCACTATGCCGCGCAGATGCACGCCTTTGCCCGCATGGCCCTGATCGAGATAGGCCGCCACCAGGTGCACCGCATGGGCCAGGTCACGCCCATTCACGACGCTTTGCTAAAGGCCGAGCGAGCCATGCCCCAGCACACTCTCGATCAACTCACCGAGCCGGTTTCCACCAAGTCCGGAACCACGCGCCGCTTCAAAGAAATTAAGCCCATGCTCACTCGCGTCACTGCCGCGCAGGCCGCCGCCGTGCTGGCCTCACTCGGTCCATACCGCGAGATGCTCGAACCCCAGAGGCAGCACCTTCTGTCTTTCTACCGCCCCATCGACGTAGCCTTCAAAGT
>PLPU01000326.1:1482-1942 GCA_003159975.1 Acidobacteriaceae bacterium | reverse complement strand
TATCTCGTTCGCCAGCTCAACGACCACAAGGGCTCCATCAATCTTGAAGACCTTGCCGGCGGCGCCCTGATGGCATTTGCTGAAGTCTGCGGCGAGTTGCTCGCGCGCGGCCACGCCCGCTCCGGCGACCCGCAAGTCATTGCCGGCTATCTTGGCAGCGGAGACGGCTGCGCCGAGGCCCTCGGCAAATTCGGCGCACTCTACGCCGACCAGACCGAAAAAGACTGGGAAGACCTATGCCGTGCACAAAAGAAGCAAACCAAGTCCAAAGCAGCAAAGAAGTCGTAGGCCCGTCGCGGCCCAAACAGGAGACTCAAATGAATCGCCGNNCCCAAGCTCCACCCTTCCCGCTCTCCGTCATGCTGTGGACCGTCTTCACCGGCCTGCCCTTTGAAGACCGCCTCGCCAAAGTTGCCGAAGCCGGCTACACCAACGTCGAGCTGGTCGGCGACGAGTACCG
>PLPU01000326.1:0-1436 GCA_003159975.1 Acidobacteriaceae bacterium | reverse complement strand
CCTCACGCCCATGGAGACCCTCAGCATCCCCGCAATGATCGTGCTCTCCGGCAACGTGGTCCCCGGCCTCACCCGCGAAGCCCAGCATCAAAGCTGTATCGATTCGCTCAAGCGCGCCGCGGAAATCATTGACGGCAAACAGATCGACGGCCAGCCCGTTCGCCTGCTGCTTGAGTGCATCGACCCCGAAGAGAATCCCCACTACTTTTTGCAATCGGCCGCCGAGGGCATCGAAATCATCCGCGCCGTAAACCACCCCCAGGTGCAATTCCTCTACGACATCTTTCACGAGCAGATCGCCGAAGGCAATCTCATCGAGAAGTTAGACAAGCACATCGACGTCATCGGCCTCATCCACGTAGCCGATGTCCCCGGCCGCCACCAGCCCGGCACCGGCGAAATCAACTACGCAAACATCTACCGCAAGCTGGCCGAGTTGAAGTACCGACACAATGTAGCTATGGAGTTTCGCCCCGCCGGCGACCCGGTTGCCATTCTCCGCGCCGCCAAGGAGATGGTGTCGAAGACTGCTGTCGTTTAACAAATTCCCCGCTCTACAATGACTCTGGTATGCCCACAGCCGTCCGTTCCCACGCCAAGATCAATCTCGGCCTCTATATAGGAGCGCCGCGCCCCGACGGCTTCCACGGGCTGGTCACCGTCTACCAGACCCTCGCGCTCTACGACGTCGTAACCGTCTCCGCCCGTCCTGCGCAAACTACCGCCCTTAGCCTCACCTCCAACGACACCCGCGTCCCCACCGATAGCCGCAACACAGCCTGGAAGATGGTCGAGTTGGCCCTCGAATCCCTGGGCCTTTCCGCCGAAGTCCACATCCACATCGACAAGCGTCTCCCGGTACAAGGCGGTCTCGGCGCCGGCTCCGCCAACGCCGTAGCCGCGCTGGTCGGACTTGAAGTGGAGCTAGGAATAACTCCGGGTACCCCATCCTTCGAGCGTTCTGTGCTCGACGGGTGGGATTCGAAGCGCCTCAACCTCGCCGCCCAGGTCGGTTCCGACGTCCCCCTCTTCCTCATCGGAGGCGCCGTTCTCGGCCTCGATCGCGGCCAGCAAGTCCAGCCACTCCCTGACTTCGAACCCACCTGGTGCGTCATCGCCACTCCGCCCATCGGCGTCTCCACTCCCCAGGCCTTTCGCGACTGGGACGCGCTCTGCGCCGCCGAAGGTTTGACCCAGGACGCAAGTACAGATAAACTAAGTGAGTTGAGTCGCGCCTATGCCAGCGCCTTCCTGGGGAGCATCCCGGAAGGTCGGCAGGGAAACGGCTCCTCCGGTGTTCTCTCCTATGAAGAGAACCTGGCCGGACCTCTTGAGTCCGCGCTTGTCCGCACCGGGATCAGTAGCTGGATCCAGAACGACTTTGAACGCGTCGTCTTTCCCCAGCATCCTTCCCTTGCAGAAATCAAGCGCATTCT
>PLPU01000470.1:0-3269 GCA_003159975.1 Acidobacteriaceae bacterium | reverse complement strand
ATCTTGCGTTGGACAAGAGTATCGCTTGACTCTTTGAAAGGCGCAAGCAACAATGTGTTTTCGTTAATACCGTCCAATGCCTCGCAAGATAGGCCCTTTCGAGTGTCCGAGGATTCTTGCCGATGAAAGTGGAAACCCTGTCTAACCGCATCTTCCGCGAATTCGTTTCGGTCAGCACGCGAACCGCAATGGCTATCCCGAAACAATCAACACACTTGGTGGCGCCAATCCTCTTCGCGTGCCTTTGTGTCTCCGCAGGTGCGCAGTCCAATGAATGGGCGTGGATGAGCGGGAGCAGCACTGGAGATAGTGTAGGTGTATACGCGGCGTGAGCCGCCCGCGGGTGGCCTCTTACGCTGGCCCCAGCGTAAGAGTTGCTCGCCGCGAAAAGCAACCCCACAACGGCTTTATTTTCGGCCGGCCCGAGGCGCTCCTGTCCGGTATCCCCAGAGATACTTTTGGTATCCCTGCGGCAACCCTGCCAGGGGTGGAGTGTCCACCCTAAAACCGATGCCGTAGGCAGCGTGCTCTTCAATGGATCGCGCCACTGCTGTTTACAGACGTAAACACGCCGCAAGCCGTCCTCCGGGGCGGCTTGCGGTTGGCTTCACGGATTGGTCCCCTCGATGCGGATGTTGCCCCGTGCGAGACGGTAGCATTTCAGCTTGTAGGACTGCGACAGTCCATTGAAGCCCTCAAGCATCGTCACAGGGGGGATAGATTCCGTTTTATCTTCACTGGTCATGACGGGCGCTTCGGAGACGAATTGCCCATAGTTCCCGTCACACGAGCGATCTCTTCGCACTTCAAGTGCCAGCCCCGCATTCCTCTCGGCGGCTGCACCGGATAGTTCGGAGTAGCCATCATGCTCGTACACGACCTTGACGATCTCTCCGGCTTTCCCATCAACCCGCAGAAGGAAGGTCTCTCGGTTCACCACTCCGGAGACAACTTGTCCCAGTCGCTCGGCTGGTCTAATAGCAACGACGTGCCCACGGATTGAAGTCAGGTTTGCCCTTCCCGCAGCAACCGCGTTGATGCCACAGAGCGCAACCAACCAGCAAGCTATATGTCGCGTTCTCATCACTTCTTCTCCACGCTGACTGGGTAGACCGCAGACTGCGTCGGGTGTTCGCTCTGCGCATTCTTGAGGAAGTCGGCCTTGGGAATCGGCGTTACGAACCGCATACCGATGCTTTCGACTGTGCTTGTACCCTGGATTTGGAAGTTGGCTGTCATCCCAATGACCATTCCGTTTTGAACGCTAAATGTTCCTCCGGCGATTGGACTCATACCAGGAAAGCCCAAGGTAGCAGCCCAGTTGTGGCCGTCTGCCATGCTGTTGCCTTTCGACTCGTCGTACCCCTCAAGTGTCTCGTGTCCAACAAGGCTAGCAGAGGTCATACCACCGGCATTTTTCGATCCATCAAGAAGGGCCGCTTGGTCGAAGTTGATGGTATGGGTTGAGCCTTGAGAAGAGCCGAAGAAAGTACCGGAGTCCTTGTCGCCTCCGATGGCATTGATCGTGACGTGATGCTTTGAATCGTCGATGGCACTCAAGAAAGCCTTATCGCTCTTGGAAAGACTTTTCATATCAATGTTGCCTTCGGTCTGCACCATACCGTTTTTATCGTATTGAATGTTGAACGAAACGTCCTTCTGCAAACCGGCCAAATAGTCAGTGCAGCGCGCTCCTTGACAGGTGATGTCAAGACCAGTTGGATCGGTGACCCTGAGCGGATTATTCCTGCCGTACATGTAGAGATTCAATTGCTGGGGATCAGCTAGGCGATGCATCTCGATGTACAGCGGATCGGGCGACATAAACCGCCCCATGCTGCTTGCATAGTACCGAGCCCCGAAGTAGTCGTTTCCAGATTCGGTATCGCGTTCTTTGCCGGTGAACTGGTAGTGCGAAAGGCACACTACGGATGCACAAACTGCAATGTGCGTCGTAGCTGTAGGCTCCGCTATGCCAATCGATGAGTTCATCTATGGCTGGCCAGTATTTCCCAGACGAGCGCTCTCTCCCTGTAGAACGGCCAGCAGTTGACCGTCTAAACGCGTCTCTCTGCGGAAGCGCGCACCATCAAAGATCAAGACTTCGCCTTTTGACGGAATGCTCTTCTTCTCAAGCGGGCCAGGGAGCTTTTCACCCTCTTTGTGTATCGTCCTACTGACAAGTCGGTATTCAACCCGAACAACCGTCCCTTCGAGCGTCCACGTTCCCAGATACACTACCCGTCCATCTCCATGACTTAGTGTTTCCCAGTTCCCGCCCTGTATGACTGTTCCATAGATCAGCGCGAACTGGTTATTTGGGCCGAAGTAAAGCAGCCCCGCCTGAGCTGAGCGCTCGTCGAGATGAAGCTCGGCGGGCGGTTTAGTCCATTTGACGTTGCTCTCACACCATGCGCCGGATACTTGTGAAATCTGGCCGTGCAGCGGCGCAATGAACATAGACAGAAAAGCGAATAGGACGGTTGGTTTGATCATGGCTTCACCACCTGAGTGTCCACGCTTACACCTGCGCTCCCAATGTGACTTTGCATGTAGAAAATCATTGAGGCGTCTCTCCCGGTCGAAAGGCAGCCATGAGTCCAGCCTTCTTCATGGAACCCGTTGGGTCCCTGGCCGTGGAGATAGTACCCCCCGTCGGGCTGGCCCGGTTCAAGCGGGTTTAGCCGCGCCCTTATCGGTCCGTAAGCCCCTAAAACTTGAGACAAATATGGGTCTGCGCTAGGGAAGATTTTCTGATAGCCATATATCTGCGGCGGATCGCCCTGACTACTTGAAGGATTTTGGCCAGTCGGGGGCGGATCGAGCCTTCCAAGAGTGTGGTAATTACCATCAGGGATTGTTCCCGTATCCGCATAGTGATTATTTCCTGAGAATCCGTCGCCTTGGCCTACGATTTTGTTCTGGTCGTACAGGGTCAAATGGAAAGTCGTCGCGCCCTGAGCGTTCACGCCTGTCTTCGTAGCAACGAGAAGGCCCGCATATCCTTTATCTTTCGTGGCATTCCCATCGGCATCGTGATACGTATGCCCTTTCTGCCATTGCCATTTGTTATCGACGTGAAACCAATCATGGCCATTTGGGTCAAGTTTTGTGAGCGGATTGTTGTTGACGTAGCTATAGAGATTCAGAGTCTGGGGGTTAGAGAGGTCGGCGAAAGGAATGGCAGCGGGAGTGGGACTCCAGTCCGGGGACATGAACCGGCCCATATTGCTGGCATAGTATCTGGCCCCGAAGTAGTCGTTGCCTGA
>PLPU01000362.1:0-14060 GCA_003159975.1 Acidobacteriaceae bacterium | reverse complement strand
CACCGCACCAAGATCAGTTGCAAGACGCTTTCCGACCCGGTAGCCAAATACGAGATTGTGAAGACCATGCGCGCCAGTTCGCTGGTTCTGGGTCCGTTGATTGCGCGTGTAGGCATGGCACGGGTAGCCATGCCCGGCGGCTGCGCCATCGGCGGCCGGCCCATCGACCTGCACATCAAAGGCCTGGAAAAGATGGGCGCAACCATTACCCAGGAGCACGGCTATCTGGAGGCGCGGGCGGAAAGGCTGCGCGGCGCGCACCTGGTCTTCGACAAGATCACGGTAACCGGCACTGAGGATCTGCTGATGGCCGCGGTCCTGGCCGAGGGTGAAACCCTGATGGAGAATTGCGCGCGGGAGCCCGAGGTATCCGACCTGGCCGCGCTGCTGACGGCCATGGGCGCGAAGATCGAGGGCGCGGGCACCTCGACGATCCGGGTGCATGGGGTTCGCAAGCTGCATGGTGCGCGCCACCGCATCAATCCCGACCGCATTGAAGCAGGAACATTTCTTGTGGCGGGCGCCATCACGCAGGGCGACCTGATTGTGGCCAACTGCAACGCTTCGCACCTGAGCGCGGTCATCTCCAAGCTGGAAGAAGCAGGTATTCGTGTCGATATTCTTGCGGCCGATACGGTGCGCGTGCGCGGCGACGGCCCGCTGCGCGCAACCGACATTTCAACGGAGGAATACCCAGGCTTTCCCACCGACATGCAGGCGCAGTACATGGCGCTGATTACGCAGGCCGAGGGAGTGAGTTCGGTTAAAGAGAATATATTCGAGAACCGCTTCATGCACGTCCAGGAACTGGTGCGCATGGGCGCAAACATCAAGGTGGACGGCCGGCGGGCGATTGTGCGTGGACCGGCGAAGCTGTCGGCGGCAGCGGTGATGTGCTCCGATCTGCGCGCTTCGGCATCGCTGGTGCTGGCCGCGCTTGTAGCCGACGGCGAGTCCATTCTGGACCGTGTCTATCACATGGATCGCGGTTACGAGCGCTTCGAAGAGAAGCTGCGCGGCGTGGGTGCGCAAATTCGCCGCATGGGCAACGTCTTCAATCCAAGAGAGGGCGAGCCGGCGGCGGACTGATCGATTCTGCTAGCGCCAGCTTACGGCGAGATGCCAGCGCAGTCCCCGCTGGGCCGTCTTGCTCAGGACGCGCTCATATTCGCGCAGTTCGAGCAGAACTGGATGCGTCTCCGATCCAAGGGCAGCGGGAGCGGCGGTGAGAAACCCGATCAACGAGCGAACGGTCACAAGGCCTTCCGCGGGGCTGAACCACTGCGGCTCTGGCAAATGGCGCGCCCAATCGGGATTTCCCGCTCCCTGTTCCAGCAGCAGCGCCATGGAGTTCTCGTCCGCGGAGAAGAACTCCAGCAAGGGGCTCACTCTCAAGCGTTCAGCCAAGGCCTCCAGGGCATCTTCGTTGCGAGCCAGGGCGTGGCCATTCACAAAGATGTCGAATCCCGGATCTTCTCCTTCAACCACGATATAAAGACTTGCTGCCATCGCACTGAGTCTAACGGAGATAAGGATCGAATCGCCAGAATTAATTTCCCGGTTATCCAATCGATTAACGGGCTTGGCGCACGCCTTGTGGTTACGCAAGTACACCATATAGTTTCACTTATGAAACAAAAGAGTTATCCTGAGTGTTACCGAAATAGATCATTCTGTAATCTATCAGTCGTTCTGTCTAGAGGTATGCGCGTGAATTGGAGCGAGCTCCCTGACCTGACAGCATTTGCTCTTTTGGCTTGCGCCTTCGCATCTGTAATGCGGCGCAACCCAACTCCTGTCTCAGGAATCTGGCTCATCGGCTGGCTCATGGTTGTGGTGCATTTCGGCGCATTCCTCTTCCTGAACCTCCCAGGCAATGAGGGAACGGTGGCAAAAGTCATAGGCCTCTCGGCTTTGATATGGGCCGGCCTCCTGTTCATGTGGGCATCGATTCCCTACCGTCGTGAGATTTCAAGCCGCGCGATCTTTTTGGCTTTGGCCATCACGAATACGCTCTACATTACTCTGAACACAATCAGTCCGGTCGCATCCGGGGCCCTGGCTCCGGCCGCCGCTCTGCTCGGGGTTGCGCCGCTGGTGATTGCGCTGTGGGTAATAAAGAGATTCAACCGCCCATTGCGCTGGATACTGGTTTCTTTGTACACAGCACTATCGATTTTCATTCTGCTTGTACAGCACCGGGCTCCGAATGGAACCAATCTGGCCGCGGACGCGGTTCTCTTCACGGTCTACTTCGGTTGCTGCCTTCATTTTTGGTATAACTATCGCCGCGCCACGGCCGGGGCGTTTATCACCATCGCGGGATTTGCGGCCTGGTCCGCGGTTTTTGTGGTCGCGCCCTTGAAGGAAGCTTTTTTCGCAAATGTCCAAATCGAGAGCGAGGTCTGGAATCTGCCCACATACGTTGTTGCGGTTGGGATGATTCTGCTGCTGCTGGAAGACCAGATCGAGCACACCAAGCATCTTGCGCTGCATGACTATTTAACCGGATTGCCCAACCGCAGGCTCTTCCAGGATCGTCTGGAAGGAGCGTTGGAGCATGCTCGCCGTTCGGCGACCCAGGCGGCCCTGCTGGTGGTCGACCTGGATCAATTCAAAGAGGTCAACGATACCCTCGGCCATCACGTGGGCGATCAGGTTCTGCAGAGCGTTGGCGCCATGTTCCAGGCACGCGTTCGCCACACCGACACCGTCGCGCGAACAGGGGGCGACGAGTTTTCGATTATCCTCGCGGAGCCTACCAGCCGCCAGCAGGCCACTTCCGTTGCCCGGTCATTGCTGCAAATCCTCTCAGAACCCGTTCCACTGGAAGGCGGGCAATCCGCGAAGATTGGCGCAAGTGTCGGCATAGCCGTGTTTCCGGACGATGGGGAGGATATGCAATCGCTGTGCATCGAGGCGGATTTGCGGATGTACGACTCCAAGTACGACGCCTGGGAGCAGCAGGAACAGAATGAACAGGCTCACATTCTCACGTCCGCCCCGCTCAATCCGCGCAATAAGCCGCGCGATCCGCATGGTTTCCGCCGCGTAACAGACCTCTCGATTGACAATCGCTGAAATCGGAAAGGCCCGGATTTCGCATCCGGGCCTTCCCTTTCCAGTGTTTGGCGATTTCGATTAGTTTTGTCCGCCTGGTCCGCGACCGCCGCCACCACTGCCACCAGGTCCACCGGGCCTGCGACGCCGCCGGCGCCGATTGTTGTTATTCGCCGGGGGCCGGCCTGCGCCAACCGCCTGGCCGACTGGAACCGGAGCACCTTCAACACGATTGAAGTTTGGCTCGGTCTCCTCATCGAATTCCTCGCCGCCCTCTTCCTCGTCGAAGTCGTCGCCGCCCTCAATCAGGATGGTGCTCTGATTCGACTTTGGCTGACGCTCGTCGAACTCATTGCGCGGACGAGCGGGCGCTGCCGGCGCAGCGATGGGTGCGCTTTCAGACTCTTCCGCAGCGGGTGGCGCGGCAGATTGGCCCAGCTTGGCTTTCTGTTCCTTGATAAGCGCCTTGCGGCTGAGCTTGATGCGGTTGCCTTCGATGGCCAGAACCTTGACCATCACCTGNNTCGTCCTTCACTTCCTTCACGCGATGCTCCGCGATCTCGGAGATGTGAAGCAAGCCATCGGTGCCGGGGAAAAGCTCGACAAACGCGCCGAACTCCGCCAACCGCACTACCTTGCCCAGGTAAACCTTACCGATTTCGGGCACGGCAGTGATGTTGCCGATGATTTCAAGCGCCTTCTTCAGGCCCTCGGCATCGGAGGAAGCAACACTGACGCGACCCGTGTCGTCAACATCGATCTTGGCGCCGGTCTGCTCGATGATGCCGCGGATGGTTGCGCCACCCTTGCCGATCAGATCACGAATCTTGTCGGTGGGGATCATGACGGTTTCAATGCGCGGAGCATAGGCCGAACGCTCGGTGCGAGGTCCGTCGAGAACCGCATCCATCTTGTCCAGCAGGAAGAGACGGCCGCGCTTGGCCTGGGCCATTGCCTGCTCCAGGATTTCGCGGGTCAGTCCGCCGATCTTGATGTCCATCTGCAAAGCGGTGATGCCCTTGCGGGTACCAGCCACCTTGAAGTCCATATCGCCGTAGTGATCTTCCGCACCGGCGATGTCAGTAAGGATGGCGTAATCGTCGCCTTCCTTGACCAATCCCATGGCCACGCCGGCCACAGCACCCTTGAGCGCGATGCCCGCGTCATAAAGCGCCAGGCTGGCGCCGCAGACCGAAGCCATCGACGAAGAGCCGTTGGATTCAAGAATGTCGGACACGATGCGGATGGTGTAAGGCGACTCTTCCGCACTGGGAAGAACTGCGGTGATTGCGCGCTCGGCAAGTGCTCCGTGGCCAATTTCGCGGCGACCCGTGCCGGTCATACGTCCTGTTTCACCAACGCTGAACGGCGGAAAGTTGTAGTGAAGCATGAAGGGCTTCTTCTTCTCGCCTTCATAGCTCTCCAACCGCTGTCCATCGTCCTGGGTGCCGAGTGTGGCCGTAACCAGGGCCTGGGTTTCACCGCGTGTAAACAGCGCCGAGCCGTGCACGCGGGGCAAAACTTTGGTCTCGATGGTGATTTCACGAATCTCGTCGAAGGCGCGGCGATCGGGACGGATCCGCTCCTTGGTCACCTGCTCGCGGAAGGTGCGCTCGCGGAGCAGTTCATAATAGTGCGACAACTTCTTCTTGGCGGCTGGATTCGTGCCCTGCTCGTCGGCGGGCAGTTCGGCCACGAGTTCGTCCTTGATCTTCTTCACGAGCGCATAGCTGTCGGTCTTGGCGTACTTCTTGGTGTCGAGCGCGTCCTTCAGCTTGTCGCCGATCTTGGCCTTCAACTCTTCGTAATAGGCTTCATCGGTCACAGGCGCAGTAAAGGCCCGCTTGGGCTTGCCGGCCACGGCAACCAGCTCGTCGATGGCGGCAACGATTTTCTTAATCTCCGTATGAGCGAACTCGATGGCGGCCAGGATGACGTCTTCCGTCTCTTCCTTGGCGCCCGACTCGATCATCACGATGCCGTCCTTGTGGCCGACAACCATGATGTTGACCGTAGTCTCAGCGCGCTCGGCGTAGGTGGGATTAATGACAAACTCGCCATTCACACGGCCTACGCGCACAGCGCCAACCGTGGCGCTGAAGGGGATGTCGGAAAGCGCCAGCGCTGCCGCGGCGGCGTTGATGCCGACCACGTCGGGATCGTTTTCCTTGTCGGCGGAGAAAACCAGCGCGATGACCTGCGTCTCGTTGCGGAAACCATCAGGGAAGAGCGGGCGGATGGGGCGGTCGATCTGGCGGCAGGTCAGCACTTCTTTTTCGCTGGGCCGGCCTTCACGCTTGATAAAGCCACCGGGAATGCGTCCACCTGCATAGGTGTATTCGCGGTAATCCACGGTCAGGGGGAAGAAGTCGATGCCTTCCCTGGGGTCNNACAGCAGTTGCCAGCACCACGGTTTCGCCCGTGGTTACCAGTGCGGCGCCAGAGGCTTGCTTGGCCATGCGGCCGGTCTCAAAGACCAACCGCTTGCCGCCGGCAAGCTCGACAGATACTTCATGCTTAGACATAGAGTCCTCGTTTCATTTTTTTCGCTTGGGAAATTTGTGGTGGGAAGGCGCCGTTGGGCGTTGGGAAAGGTCCGAAGCTGCCGTGAAGGAGCAGAGGGTGCGCAGATGAGTGGGTTCCGCGCGCGGGAGAGGATTCTCCCATTCTGTCTTTCGGGCTGTGCACCCGGGCCGCGCGCAGACGATAGCTGTGCGCAAGCCCTGGCAGCGGGTTCGGTTCGCCAGGTACACCATGGTCCCAGGTTCTGGGTAGAACGGGGGCCGTGACCAACAATCGGTCTGAGCGCTTCCGTGTCAAAGTTGGCTTTCTGGGTTTGCCTTCTGATTACTTGCGGATACCGAGTTTGCCGATCACGTCGCGATAGCGATCTGCATCGTGCGTCTTCAGGTAATCCAGCAGGCGGCGGCGCTTGCTGACCAGTTGCAACAATCCACGGCGGGATGCGTGATCCTTTTTGTGGGTTTTGAAGTGTTCGGTCAGTTCAGCAACACGCGCACTCAGAATCGCGATTTGGACCTCCGGTGAACCGGTGTCCGAATCATGGGTGCGGAAGCTTTCGATCAGGGTAGTTTTCTTAGCAGTCGCCAGCACGGCGTGTGTTACTCCTCTTGTCTTCTCAGATCCACTCTTCAAGTGTCTAATGTGAGATTACCATGAGTGGGCGGATGTGTGCCATCCATCGGGCCGGCTGGTGGTGTGCAGTTTGATACACCAAAGTTGGCGCTGGACCCGGCCCCCTCTCCTGCGCCCCTTCTAAAAGCCTGACATCCTGAATGGATCACGATGCCGGAACTCGCGCAGATCGGTTTTCAGCTTTCAAAGCACGCCATCGCTGGTGCTCGCAAGCCCCGTGTTTCAGCGCTTTGGGTACAGGGTGTCGCGCTGGCTATGCCCTTGGGGTCAAAGGTTCGGGTCGCCCTGAATATCCTCATCCGGTACATCAGGATTGGATGGCCCTCCGCGCGTCGCCGCCTGGACCGCGGACCACGGTTTCATCTCGTACTCCTTCGGTGGTTCATCGCCGGCAAGATACCGCACGAAGTAATCCCAACGCCGCCGCATCATGTATTGAGAAGCAGCCATGTAGCCGTGAGGAACATTNNGGCGGAACGTTGTCGTCCATGGTCCCGTGCGCAAGCAGCAAGTGACCCTTCAGGTTCTTCGCAGTGTTCTGATTTGCCTGTGAGTCGTAGTTGCTTGTGCCATCGGCCTGCTTCTCTTCGATGCCTGCCCATTTCTCTGCCCAGTCATCCTCATAGTCGCGATTGTCGTGATTGCCGCTTTCGGCAATCCCCACCTTGAAGAAGTCCGGGAAATGAAACATCGCCGCGGCCGTTGCATTGCCGCCGCCCGAGTGGCCATAGATCCCAACATGATCGAGATCGATGAACGGATACTGCGTTGCCAGGTCCTTCATCCCCGCAACCTGGTCCGGAATCGTGTTATCGCCCAGGTCGGCATAGTATGCCTCGTGAAAGCTCTTTGAGCGCCACGGCGTGCCCATCCCGTCGATGCACACCACGATGAATCCCAACTCAGCCAACGATTGAGCATCGCCGCGAGAGGCCGCAAACTCGCGGCTGCCGCATGAACCCGTCTGCGGTCCCGGATACACATGGTTAATGATGGGATACTTCTTGGTCGCGTCGAAATGCGTGGGCTTGAACATCAATCCATACAACTCCGTCTTACCGTCTCGCGCCTTCACGGTGATCGGCGTTGGCGGAACCCATCCATACGCAAGCAGCTTCGAGATATCCTGCTTGCCGACTTCCATCACCGTCTTGCCGTCGCTGCTACGAACCACGGTGGTCTGCGGCTCGGTCGGTGTAGACCACGAATCAACAAAGTAATGGCCATCCGATGAAACCTTGATGTTATGGTCCGCATTCTCGGGAGTCAGCAAACGCTGCCCTGTGCCGTCGAAATGGATGCTATAGAAATGTTCGAAGTATGGATCGCGGCCCGGTTCCTCGCCCACTCCGACAAAGTAAATCGTTCGCGCATCTTCGTCGACATGCAGCACCTGTGTAACATTGCCCGGCCCATGGGTAATCTGATTCTTGAGCTTGCCTGTAGCAAAATCGTAGAGATAAAGATTGCCCCAGTCATCGCGCTCGCTGAACCACAGGATCTCGTTCGATTTCGGCAGGTAATGCCAATTGATCTTTCCATTTCCGCTCTCGTAGAACTTCGCGGTCGTCTCGCCCATCACATCCCGCACATCCCCGGTCGCTGTATCGGCAACCCGCACCCACTCCTGTTTGTGATCGCGAGAGGTCGAAACGAATACCAGTTTTGATCCGTCGGGGCTCCATTCGTTGTCATCCCATGTGGTTCCGTGGCAGGCAATGTCGTCGCACAAAGTTGACCGGTGTTGATCGGGCGGCATCTTGAGCCGAACAATTTTATGCGAGGCCACATCGATGACCACCCGCTCAATCATCGTGACATCCTTGTCGCCAACCAGGGGGTACTTCCACGCCTTCAGCTCCGGGTGGCCATTCGTAACCGGCACCAGGTACATCTCGCCCGTCTTCCGCTGATCCTGCTGGAATGTCGCTATCTTCTTTGAGTCCGGAGACCAGATCAGAATGGCCGCATCCGAGTGTTTCCAACCTGCATTGTCGGTCGCATAGCCGTAATCCTTGACACCATCGGTCGTAAGCTGGGTCTCAGTCCCTGTCGCCAGGTCCCGCACCCAAAGATTCCAGTCGCGCACGAATGCGCCCAATTTCCTGTCCGGCGAAATTGCCAGCGGAGGATGCTTCTCGGCATGGCCACCGGACTTTCCGTCCGCGTCCTCCGGCAGACTCCGCTTGCAGGTATCATCCGCCCCTAACGTGCAGTGATAGGAGTTTCCCGAGACAGTCAGTTCCAGCGAACCGCCCCCATCCGTGAAACTAAACTCGGAGATCGTCAGATGCCTGGGATCGTCCTTGATAGCGCCCTTCGAAGCCTCACTCAGCGCCGCCGCAAGCTTTTCCTGATCGAACGCAGGCACACGCGTTCCCTTTGCCGGATCGACCAGCACATACGTTGTTCCATGGTCATCGACATCGCGGAACCAGAAGCGCCCATCGTCCAGCCACTGCGCCCGCACCACGCCTTTGACCGCGAGAGGATTCACGTTGTAATTCATGAACCGCTCGGCCTCGGCGTAGTCCTTTGTTGTGTACTGCCGCGGCTGCTGCCCCAGGCCAGTCGCACTGCACAGGCTCAATGCGGCGAAGACTAACCCAGCCGCTCTAAAGCACGCTTCATTCATTCTGAACATTCTGCCGATTCCTTTGCTTGCTTCGTGTTTCTTGCGAGGGATAGCTAATGGGGATCAAGTCAATTGTTTGTGCTCTTGCCGGGTGTGAAGCCATTGTAAATCGATCGAGCCCGCAGCCAATGAGTCTCCAGCCAAATACGACGATCTTCGGCGCCAACTTCCTATGCGGCGCCATTCCCTATCGCACAAACCCCTGCCACGCGCCATTCCATAGCCGCGCAATCCCACGCGGGTTCGAGGGCGCGTCCGTCGGCTGGATGATATTCGAAGAACGGCGCACCCCTTGCGATGCAACCTCACCTGCAACTAAAGAACGCCCTTCGAGCGAGTGTTTCAACAAAGTTGCGGAATTCATTTTTCAGGATTCCTTTCGCGCTGAAAAGCTGTAGCATGCATTGCGGGCCGGATCGCTCATTATTTCGCGGCGCAATACTCGTCCTGGAAGCCACAGAATTGTCGCGACCGCGGCGAAGCTCTGTCGAATCCATGATAGCCGAATTTCTTCGACGCATATCGCTGATCGAGTTGATGATTCTGAGGGATGTCAAGTCATCCTGCGCCTGCGGTGCTTGAGTTACCTGGCAAAAATGATCTTCGGGCACATGGCGTGTACACCCACGTTCCCATCCACAAGCTGCGTAATGTCCACATCGACGGCCACGCTGGTGAGCATGTAGGCCTCATCGCGGCTCAGGTGCTTCTGTTCAACCAGAAAGTCGATCATGTCGCGCACCGCAAGCGTTGTAGCTTCTTTCAGGTCGGGACTGAATCCCATGCTGATATAACTGGTTGGCGTCTCGGCCCGCGGCCACAGCAGATGCTGGTCCTTGTGGATGACAAATCGAAATGTCCCCGACAGAAACGTCTCCATGGCGGTGATGTCCACCTCGCCATTTCCCTGCCCCGCGTGCCCATCGCCCACTTCAAACAGCGCTCCCTTCGCATTGACTGGAATGTACAGCGTGGTGCCCGCAACCAGTTCCTTGTTGTCCATGTTTCCCGCGTGCATCCATGGCGGAGCGCTATCGATCCGGCCTGCCGACTCAGGCGGCGCCACGCCCATGCTCCCGAAAAACGGATGCAATGGAATCTCAATTCCCGGCGCAAAGTGGGCAATCATTTTTTCGCGATCCAATGGAATGATCTTCCTGCGGCTGTAGGGATAATCGTTGGGTAGAAATCCGCGCCCTGCCGCAAACCCGTTGCACGCGAAAGGCACATCGATATCGATCTTCAAAATGTCCACTTCGAGCACATCGCCGACCTCAGCTTCGGCGATCGCAACCGGACCGGTAAGAATATGGCCGCCGGGGCCTTTGTCTTTGACCTCGCGATAGATGTCCGCGTTGTACGACGGGATGTCGGTCGCGGCAACGCCCTCCTCTTCGAGCCGTTCCGTCGAGCCGCAGGTCGACAGCGTCTGGATTCGCACCGTGTCTCCGGAATGAACCGTGAGCGCCGGCTTGGCCTTGGCCGAATAGTAGCCCCAGACAACCGTTGTGGGCGACGCGGGCAGCGTCGCAGTCGGCGCCTGGCCAGCCGCCAGAACAACGCACAGGAACGGCGCCGCTGCCAGAACAAAATGTTTCATTGAAGACTCCCGCTTCGAGGTAACAATATCCTACCAGCCGATTCGGAAGCCGGTTTCCGGCAGTCAAAACAATGGTCTTCTAAAGAATCGCTCCGGCAACCGCATGCAGCGGCAGAATCCTGTCCACGCCACCCAGTTTGATAGCCTCTTTGGGCATGCCGAAGACCACGCAGCTTGCCTCGTCCTGCGCGATCGTCGCGGCGCCGGCCTGCTTCATTTCAAGCATGCCGCGTGCGCCATCATCCCCCATTCCGGTCAGAATAACACCCACTGCATTCCGTCCGGCATAACGCGCAGCGGAGCGGAACAGCACATCCACCGAGGGCCGGTGCCGGCACACCAGCGGGCCGTCTTTGATCTCGACAAAGTAGCGCGCTCCGCTGCGCTTGAGCAGCAGATGGTGATTCCCCGGCGCAATCAGCGCTCGTCCGCGCAGTACAGTGTCGTTGGTCGCGGCCTCTTTCACGGTGATGTTGCACAAGCCGTCCAGCCGGTCGGCGAAAGCGCGCGTGAACAGTTCCGGCATATGCTGCACAATGACGATGCCCGGAGTATCCGCAGGGAGCGCTTCGAGCACAGACTTGAGCGCCTCGGTGCCACCGGTCGAGGCGCCGATGACCACCACCTTCTCTGTTGTCTCGGCCATGGCATGCGTAGCGGGAGAGAGAATTGCGTCGGCGGTGAGTTTGGGCTCGACCGTGTGGCATGGCCGGAGAGTTCGCAGCTTTGCGGACGCCGCGGCCTTCACGGCTTCGCACAGCAGTACACGCGAGTCTTCAAGAAACTGCTTGGTTCCCAGTCGCGGTTTGGTAACAATTTCCACCGCGCCGTATTCCAGGGCTTTGAATGTGCTTTGCGCACCTTCGTCAGCCAGGCTCGAACAGATCACCACCGGAATTGGATGCTGCGACATGATCTTCTTGAGAAACGTGAGCCCGTCCATGCGCGGCATCTCGATATCGAGCGTGATCACGTCCGGAACTTGCTCGCTGATGCGCTCGGCTGCAACAAACGGATCTCCGGCGGTGGCAATCACTTCGATCGCAGGATCGGACGAGAGCACCTCGCTCAGCGTACGGCGAACGACTGCGGAATCGTCTACGATCAAAACGCGAATCCTCGGTATGCCCACGGCCGCCGCCTCTCTGCCCTTGTGCCTTTCACCTATTGAGTTCTGTGTCACATATCAGGCAAGGCGCCTGAGCAGTACTTCTCCTGACTCTGTGTTGAACTCGATATGAATGCCGGAAGTGCCTCCCAGACTTGACGCAGACACCGCGAAGCCTTCGTCCCCGAGCACTTTGAGTGCGCTTTCGCAGTTCAGCCTGCCTACCGTTGGCCGCGATGAGCGATCGTCAAATATCAGAACGTCACCGCCGCCGAAGAGCTTCACTTCGATTTCCCTGCGGCTGGCCCCCAGGGTGTCGAACTGCCGGGCCAGATCGCGAATGGTGAAATCGACATACCGCCGGCCAGCGGCCAGACTCGGCTTTACCGCCCCCCTCGACGGATAACTTGGCAGCATGGGATGGCACAGCGCCGCGACGCCCAACCGGGGAACGCGAAACGTGACTCCGACACAGGAGCCGAGCACCGTCCGCAGAATCGCAGGTTCCGATACCAGATGCGACTCCCCGGGTTGCACGTAGACTTCCAAAACCAACCCGTCAGGTTCCGGCATCTTTCCTCCTGTAAAGGGCTGGAGCCACTGGAATCAATGGAAGATCCATTTCGTGCAGCGTTTCGGCGTGACCGACAAACATGTACCCGCGCGGCGCCAGATGACTGGACAGCTTCCTGAGAATGCGCTCCTGAGTAGGACGGTCGAAATAGATGATGACGTTGCGGCAAAAAATCGCATCGGCCTTCTCGACCAAACCAAAGTCCGCATCCATGAAATTCAACCGCCGAAATTCGATGAGCCGGCGCAACTCCGGCACCACACGCACACGATCGGAACTGGGATCGCTACTGCGCATGAAGTACTTGCGCCTGAGCGCGGAGAGCACAGGACTCACGACTCCATCGGAATAAACTCCAAGCTCCGCCTTGGCCAGCACGGTCGTGGAAATATCTGTCGCCAGTATCCTGAAGCGGAAGCCGGGATGCGTCAGCACATATTCGCTGAGCACGATCGCCAGCGTGTAGGGCTCTTCCCCCGTCGAGCAGCCCGCGCTCCAGATCAACAGTGGCCTTCCGCTCTCGTTGCGCGCCGTCAGATCGGGCAGCGCCTTCTGGACCAGAAACTCGAAATGCCCAGGCTCGCGAAAGAAATCAGTCTTGTTGGTGGTCACCACATCGATCAGGTGAACAAGCTCTTCCTTCAGCCCCTCGCGCCCGAACAGGTAGTCGCAGTACTTGCCGTAGGTCTCGAGATCGAGAACTTTCAGCCGCCGATTGAGCCGGCCCTCGAGCATCGTCTGCTTTTCGGGACCGAGGCGAATCCCCGCTTCCCGATAGATCAGCTCGCAGACCCGCGTGTAGTCCCTGCTTGAAATCGATTGCTCATGAGTAATCATTCTGTGAACGGAGCGCGATTCGCACTCAGTTTCCTCCTTCACGCCGCCACTTCCACAAGTTGCTTGTTGGACTCCTGCCCGCGCACCACCGCAAGCTCCTCGGCGGAGAAGACGCGATCGATGTCCAGGATCATGATGAACTGGGTGTCGCGCTTTCCCATCCCCTTGATGAAGTCTGTCCGGATTTGTGTTCCGATGCGCGGGGCCGGCTCAATCTGATCCGGCTCCAGGTCGATCACCTCTTCGACAGAATCGGCAAGCGCGCCGATCACTGTCGATTCGTTGTCCAGCAGAACCTCAACAACAACAATGCAGGTGTTGCGCGTGCTCTCTGTCTTCGACATCTCGAAGCAGAGCCGCAGATCGACAACCGGAACAACGCTTCCGCGCAGATTGATGACCCCAGCCATAAAATCAGGCGTCCTGGGGATTGCCGTGATCGTAGTCAGATCAAGCACTTCTCTCACCTTGGCCACATCGGTGGCGAAGATCTCGTTGCCCAGCTTGAAGGTGAGGTACTGCCGTGTCTCCGTGATTTCCGTAACGCTCATGCTTCTGCTCCTTTCGCATCTTGAAGACTGGAGCGGCCCTCCTGCCCGGAGAACCGCTCAGTGCCTAAGCCGCACGGCAAGAGTTCGCCCATGCGGCAAGCGCCCGGTCAGTAACGCTCGAACTCTCCGTCGAGCTCATCGTGTTTGTCCTTGAGCCGGAGACTGACTCCGCTCTTCGCCGCCGCTCTTTGATTCGCCGGCGCGGTGTTGCCGCTCGGCTTCCCTGCCCTTGCCGGCGCGGCCTGCGAAGGTCTCCTGCTTTTCGCGCCTGCGCCGCTCCTCACCGGTGCCCCGTCTTCGTCGCCCGTGTGGAAGAACGCCAGTGCGCTGACCAGTTGGTCCGACTGGCCGGTCAGCTCCTCGGTGGTCGAAGCCATCTCCTCCGACGCGGAAGCGTTCTGTTGAATGACCTGCTCCAACTGTTGCAGCGCCTTGTTGATCTGCTCGGCGCCCGTATCCTGTTCTTTGCTGGCGGCGCTGATCTCCTGCACCAGTTCCGCCGTGCGCTGAATGTCCGGCACCAGTTTGTCCAGCATCTC
>PLPU01000525.1:26451-28738 GCA_003159975.1 Acidobacteriaceae bacterium | reverse complement strand
CGGGGGCCGGTCCACGTCGGCGATATCATCGCCGTCAAGCTTGCCGTGAACGGCGCCGACTGGAAGTACCTGCTGGCCGAAGACCCCATCCCCGCGGGCACCGAGTTCCTGCCTAACCGCGGCCTCTACACGCTCAACAACAAGCCCGACTGGTGGGCCGACTGGTTTACGCGCGAAGAATTCCACGACGACCGCGCCGCGTTCTTCAATACTGAGTTCAGCCGCCGAAGCGAGTATGTGTATCTACTCAAGGTGGTCAACCCAGGCAAGTACGCCGTCAGCCCCGCGCAGGCAGGCCCCATGTACCAGAGCAATGTGCAAGCCACCACCGATCCCGCAACCCTGGAGGTGCAGCAGTGACGCTCCACAAAAATGCATGTCATCCTGAGCGAGCGCAGCGAGTCGAAGGACCTGCGGTTTTCTTTAAGTTTTTCGAGGTGCAGCCGTGAGCAACGTGAAGAACTTCGTCCACCGTCTCTCCCACGCCCGCATTTGGGTTGCATTGCAGTTCGGCCTCACGCTGCTGCTGATCCTGCTGGGCCTCGCCTGGACCCGCCTCCCCGACAAGCATGGCTGGCAAGTTGTGCTCAGCCTGCTCATTCCGCTCCTGCTGATTGTGAGTGCGCTCGAACTCGAAGCCGGCACCCTCCGCAAACTGGCCGGCGACGATGGGCGGCGCGTCAAGCTGGTCTGGGGCGCCATGACCCTGCTGGTATGGATCGCGATTGGCGTTGCTCTCTGGGCATTGCTTGACTGGTGCGACGACCAGATTCCGCTCTGGGCCGGATATCTGAACTCGAAGGCTTCGGCCCACGCGCGGGCAACGCTGTTCACCTACGATCACATCACCCGCTGGCTCACCATTGCGGAGTGGATTCTGCGCTGGATCGTCGTGCCCGCTAAGCTCATTCCCTTTGCCGCTGCGTCTGCCCAATGGGGCTGGCGCTTGCCCTTCCGCAGGCTCCTGCGCATGCTCTGGAACGGACGCTGGTGGCTTGGCGTCGCCTCGGCCTCAGTCATCGGCGTCTGGCTGCCGGGCAAGTTTTTTGAAGCCATGCCCAGCGGCGCCGTCTCCACACAGATTTGGCATGTGAGCCTGAAACTGGCCGCCGCCTATATTCTTGCCGTCGGCAGTTGGGTCCTGCTGCTCGCCTGGGCCGCGACGCTCTTCGGCCATCAAGCGCCAACCGCGAATCAACCCCCAGCCGACGAAGCCGAAGTGTCGGTTCCCGTGCTGTCCGGGCCGCCCGACCGGTCACTCGGCGCGAAGGCGGAAGTCCCGCCGCCGGACGAAAGCCACCCAGATTTGGGTTAGTCAACCAGAATTCTTTCGACCTACAATCTATCTGTATTTGAATCAGCGTCTTACGTCGACACCGCCTTTGCCGATTATATCTCTCAATCCGCTACCATGTAGTTGAGAGTTATGCATTGCGCGCAAACCCTCCGTGGCATCTCGCCCGGCTCGGTCTCGCGCACGACTCCGCATAAGTTCTCCGTTTTCAGGAATTTGGCTTCCAGGTTCCTCAAGAACAAAGTACTTACGATAGAACCCTGCCGCCAACCCATTGAAAACAGACAATTTGCTCCAAACACACCGGGAGGGAGTGGGAGGGGGGGCTCCCTTTGGAACTGTGAAACTGTGAGCTTGATGGTGTGGGGACTACTCTTTCCCCATCCCAATCCGCCAGGCCTTGATGAACTTCCAATGGATGTATACGGAATGGTTCAGGTGCAGCAGCAGCCCCTCGCGCCCATCCAGAAATCCCAGCCGGAAAAGGTAGTTATACACAAACGTCGCCGCCGGGTTCGCCACCGCGTTCCACACGAACGCAGCCAGCGACCGACTCGTCCGCCCCTTCGCCGCCAGCAGCTTCGCAATCTCGTTGCTGTAGCGGTTCATGTGTTCGAGATAAATGCCCAGCGTGGGATAGGCGTAGTGCAGCATATCGCCCTTGAGCTTGCCCCTGGGCCCGACAAACTGCGGAGTCGAATGCGGCCCCACTCCTTCGCTCAACCGCGCCGTCCCGCGCTTGAAAAGCCGCAGCTTGTGATCCGGATAAAACCCTCCGTGCCGGATCCATCGTCCAAAATAAAGGTTCAGCCGCGGAATCCAGTACGCGTCAAACGCCGGCTTTTCAGAGGCCAGCACCGCGCGAATCTCATTCTGCAACTCCGGCGTGAGCACCTCATCCGCGTCGAGCAGGAGAATCCAGTCCGACGTGCACAAATCAAGCGCGACGTTTTTCTGCTCGCCGTGCCCGCCAAACGCGTGGAAACTGGTCTT
>PLPU01000525.1:0-26378 GCA_003159975.1 Acidobacteriaceae bacterium | reverse complement strand
CCGTTCTGGAGCCAAGCCAGCACCTGCCCGCGCCCATAGCGGTCAAGCAGCCGCTGCGCATACCACCCCGCGGCCCGATGCGCCGCCTGTGACTCGGCCTCCGTCGCCGCATGGCCCAGCGCGCGATCAACCTCGTCGAATTTCAGCGCCGGCGCCTGTCCGGCCGCATGCGCGTCGCCGCCCCACGCCTCCACCAACCCCTCGCGCAGCCACAGTGGCGTATTCGCCGCAACCTGACCCTCAACCAAAGCGTGCAAAAACTCATGCCTCAAAGTGGGCACGAGCAACTTGCGCGAAGCCAGCGTCGCCAGCGGCTGCGCTGCGATCCAGTTGCCTTCGGTAAACGCCGCAACCCACCCCGGCGCAAGCGTCGCGTCGCGAAACGCCCCCGTGGACCGAAACGCGCGCACCGTAACAGGCTGCCCTGGAGGAATACCCGACCGGTTTTCCGCTTCGCCAAGCGCCTCCGTCAACTGCGGCAGATAAGCCGCATCCGCAGCGTCCAGCGTCTCCAGTACAAAGCCTTTCGCATTGAAAACCTGCCACTCCCGCCCCGTCGCCTCGTCCGCGGCTATCGCGCCGGGAAAATACTGCGCAAGAATCTGCGCGGAGTCGCGCCCCGCCGCCCCCATCGCCGCCGCTCCCGCCTGGCAAAGCCCCACCCCGTGCCCCGACCCGCGCCCATGAAAGAGAAAATGGCCGCCCTGCGGCGCAATCTCAAACCATGTGCTGAGAATCTTGTTCCAGCCCAATGCGCGCCCCACAGCAAGCCGAAAATCCTCCGCTGAAATCGGCGCCGAAGCCTGATTCACCCCAACTGCCAGTGTCACCGCCCGCCCCGATTCGCCCCGTCGCGCAACCGTCAGCGTCTTCCATCCCGGCCGCGCCAGTCCCGCTGCAGCCAGCGCAGCGGTGAGATCGCCAAGCGTGATATCGGCCATCCACTCCCGCGCGCCACCAGCCGTGCACCATGGATCCGCGCGCGAGGCGAGCCAGGGCATCGTCTTTGATCCCGGCATCCTTGCCGGCCAAACCTCCTCTGGCGAAGCAGTCCGTCCGCCGCAGTTCTGATGAAACCACGCCTGCGTGCGTTGGCCGTGAAACCAGAGCGTTTCGCCTGCCGTCGCCAAAGTCGCAACATGCGCCGCAGTCTGCCTCGAAGACTCATCACCCCACGGACGAAGACCTGTCCGCGGGGGCCCCGACCCGCCTACCCAATGAAGCAGTTGGCAGTGCGTCGAGTCGCACAGGTCGTAGTCTGCGTGTCCGTGCTGCTGATGCAGCGCAAACGACCGCACCACAATCGCCAGCGCCTTCATCGACTCAACACTGTCCGCGGACCCGCTTTCGCTCGCCACGACGCGCTCGACATACGCCTCCACCGGCAGCGTCACCGCCATCACCAGTTCACCCTTGCGCGCCGTGATGCGGACCGGGTTGTGCAGCGCGAGCGTCTCGCCGTGTGCGCCCAGGGTGACGGGGCCGTCCAGAAAAACAGACTCAACCTCGCCTTTGCCCTCGGCGCTCACCCGATCTCCCTCCGCGCGCACTTGCAAAAGCTGCTTGAGCGGCGTCTCAGCGCAATCTGCACACAGCCTGAAACCTGCGCCGGATTCCCGCGACGGGGAAATCGAAATCTGCTTGTCGTGCCAGAGGGTCCACAGCCCCACGTGCAGTGTTGCGGGAACACGCGCTGCCGTCTGCCCAGAAGTTCGACCGGCTCCTGCGACCGCGACTGCGGCCAACAAAACAGCGTGCGCAAGAAGCTTCATGGCTTCGCCTGGCTTAACGGCGAGTGGGCCAGAAGCTCGGCAGCCACATGGGCGGCATCGTTCCCGTTCCCGGTGGGTAGATAGACAACAATGATAGCGCTCGTTTGCCGCGCCGGAGCGATGCAGATAAACCATCCATGGGTGGGTCCGTGGCCGCTGGTCTCGGTGCTGGCTGTGCCGGTTTTCCCGGCGACGGGAACGCCGCCCAGGTCCGCTGCTCCAGCCATCCCAAAGCTGGCCGAGTCTTCCAGGCCGGCGCGAACCACCTGCGCTGCCGCAGTCTCGGGATGCGCGGCAAGCTGGAGCGCCAGCCAGCGGTAAGCCACGGCAAACTCCAGCGGCGTGACCCGAACGCCGTTGATTCCGAGCAGCGCAAGCTTGTTCTCGTCGTTCGTTTGCGGGTCGCGGAAATCCGCAGTCGCTTCGTTGCCAAGGCTTCCAGCCAGCCCCGTCTGTCCCAGCAACCCGGTGGGCGCCAGCAGCGTGCGCAACTCGCCCGGTCCCAGCGTGGCCGCCACAGTAGCAAAGTAGGTGTTGCACGACCACGCAAGTGCCTGTCGAGCGTCCATCGCAGGCGCGGGTGGGTGGCTGCAATTCAGCGCGTGGCCGGCAATGTGCAGCTCGCGGCTGCAGGCGATGCGGCGCGACGGATCCCAGCGCCCGCCGGCGACCAACCCGTAAAGGATCAGCGGCTTCATGGCCGATCCGGGATAAGCGAGAGTGCGCGCTGCTTCAGCCAGATGGCTTGACGCAACCAGCCGTCCAGTGGCCGAATCGAGCACTATAATCCGCGCTTGCGGCGCAATCTTTGCCGCATGAGCTACCGCGGACTGCCATGCGGGAACAACCTGCGCCGCGCAGAGAGAGGCTCCCGCCAGACCTCCCCAGAACACCGCAATAAGCTTCATCCCGCGCACACCACGAGTATCCATCATCAAGCCGCGGTTACGGCACGCTCATGCTCCGAGCCCTTCGCTATTCCGGCGGCGCCCCGCCCCACGTGGTGTACCGCACCCACGGCGCCTTCGCAATCAGCGCCGACAGCTTCGCATTCGGAAACCGCCGCACGTAGGTAACCGCCCAGCCGATNNCCGTTCGCTTCGCCCAATTCGGCCAGCATGATCAGCGGCGCGAGCGCGTAGAGATGGTAGTGCAGGGCCATCTGTCCGCGATCCATCTCCGCTTTGAGTGAGCCGTCAGGCTGGATATTGTCGAGGCCTGTGTGGAAGGCCGTCAACGCCCATCCGCCGGCGTCCTGATCGTCATCGGCGATGGCCTCGACGGCGACAGCCAGGCCCGCCCAGTAGAGGTGGTTGTTTTCATGGTCGGCGCCTATGCGGGCTAATTCGGCATCGAAGAATTCCCTTACGCGCAGGGAGAGCAGGCCAAGCCATTTCTCAATGTCTGTCTGCTGCGCCGCCGTGCCCAGCCCGCTGGGACGAACCTTGAGATAGGCAATGCCTACGGCGCTCAGCAGCCAGTTCTGCAGGTAAACACCCTGGAAGCCGGGCATCTTGCCGTCCCATGCGTCGGCTTTCGCGGCCGCGTCCAGCAGCGAAAACACGCAGAGGGCCGCGGCGCGGCTGCCTTTGTCGAGATAGGCGTCGGCAGCCAGCGCTACGTATTGGCTCAGGTGCCCGGAAGCCTCCGAAGCTTTTTGAAACTCTGTGAACTTTTTGGGGTCGATGACCGATGCGTGGTTGTCGATGTAGTAAGAACCGATCTCCTGCGTCTTCGCAAACGGCGGTGGCGCGGGGCACTCGTAGGGGACGGCAGTCAGCGCGATCTTGCGATCGTCCCAGGGGGAGCGCAGCTTGTCCCCTTGCGCCCCGGCCGCGGGAATGGCAAGCAGCAGGCTGGCGAGCAGCAACCTGCGCGTCGGGGTTCTCATGGGCCTTTGACCTCACGCGGACCATTCTACAGAGCCTTGGCCGGGCCCGCGGCATTTCTCCATCTCTACCTGCGCCAATTGAGTATGCTGCGCTGGTCCCGGCCTGATTACGCCAGGCGCGCGAGCCGAATGTCCAACAAACAACACCCTTCGCCACTACCGGCGGAGCGTGGTAGAGTGGGAAATCCACGGAGGATTCGACTCAATGGCGGCTGGTGTGCACTTACCCGGCAACGGCGAGACCATCGACCTGCAGCAGCAGGTGGCGCGCTTGCAGGCGCTGCTTGAGGCCAGCCGGCAGGTCCACTCCACCATCCACGAGGAAGAAGTGATGGAGCAGGTGCTGCGCATCGTGGTGCGGGAACTGGAGATGGCCGGCGCCGCCTTTCTCGGCACCGGGCTTGCCTATGGCGATGAGGTCATTGCCGGAACCCACGGCGACGCCGGCGTGTCGCTTTCCACTTCGCCCGATACATCCGTCTCCCACAACGCCGTGGCCAGCTATCCGCTGTTGGACCGCGACGGCCACCGTATGACGGAGCTGGCGGTGGTCGCTCCCGGTGGACGTGCGCTGACTCTCTACGAAGCGGACTTCATCGAAGGCCTCGCCCTCCAGGCCGCCGTCGCTCTTGAAAATGCACGCAACCACAAGCGCAATGTCGAGTTTGCGCGCGTGCAGCAGGATCTCGACGCGGCGCGGCTCATTCAGCGGTCCCTGTTGCCGCAAAAGTTGCCGTCGATTGCCGGTTACTCGGTCAGCTTCCGCTCCGTCACCTGTTATGAGGTCGGCGGCGACTACCTCGATATCGTCGCGCAGCCCGACGGCAGCCTGCTCATCGCCGTGGCCGACGTAGCCGGCAAAGGCCTGGCATCCGCCATCATGGCCACCAGCTTTCGCTCCGCCTTCCGAGCCATGGCCGTTACCGGTATGCCGCTCGACGAACTCGCGACACGCATGAACCAGCACCACTGGGCGGAAGGCGAAGAGGCCCGCCGCCGTTATGTGACCGCAATCTTTCTTCGTCTCCATCCCGAATTGGGTGAGGTTGAAGTCGTCAACGCCGGCCACAACCCTGGATTCCTGGTTGCGCCGGGTGCGCCGCCGCACCAGTTTCATGCCGCCGGAACGCCGCTGGGGCTTTTGCCCGGAATGCGCTATGTCAGCGAGCGGCGCGCGTTTCCTGAGGGCGCGCGGCTGCTCTTTTACACCGACGGCCTCACTGAAGTCTTCAAGGGAGATGAAGAATTTGGCCCCGAAAGGCTTTTAGATCAATTTTCTGCGTGCTCGTTGCAGAATGCCGATGGTATTCTCGATGCAATATGGACTGCCATTGAAGAGTTCTCAGAAGGCGGGCAGCAGGGAGACGACATGACCGCACTGGCGCTTTGCCGCGGCACGGGATCGACGGAGATAGCGGCATGAGCGAGAAAAAGACCACAACCGTGGAGGTGCGGCTGCCGTCGAGGATGGGCTTCGAGAAAGTGGCCATGAGCACCGCATCGGCCGTAGCCAAGCTGATGGGCTTTCCCGATGACCGCGTTGAAGACCTGAAGACGGCGGTAGCTGAGGCCTGCATCAATGCTATCGAACACGGAAACCGGCTCAACGAAAAATTGTCCGTGGGAGTGGTGCTGTCGGCAGGCGCCGATTCACTTGAAGTCAAGGTGATCGACGACGGAAAAGGCATGCAGAAGCAGCCGTCCAAGCCGGACATCGACCGCAAGATGCACGGTGAAGAAGATCCGCGGGGTATGGGAATGTTCCTGATCCAGGCATTGGTGGATGAAGCGGAGTGGGTCGCGGGCTCCGGGGGCAAGGCCAGTTATGTCCGGCTGATGATTCGGCTGGATAAGGAAGCGTAAGCGAAAATGGCCTGGGATCGGGCCTTAACCCAAAAGGAATATGGAGACTATTGATCGTGCAGAGCGAAACGAAGTCGCGCGTTGACCAGCTTACCTCCCCGGCCGGGCATCCGGTGACCGTCCTCCGGTATGAGGGAGACATCGCCAGCACCTCGAAGGAAGCGGTTCTGGGCACCTACCAGGCACTCCCGAAAAACGCCGTCAAGCTGATCCTCCTTGATTTCACCAAGGTGGATTACATCAACTCCAGTGGCATTGCTCTGGTCATCCAGCTTCTGATGGAAGCCACCAACGCCGGCCAGAAGGTGTACGCGTTCGGACTGTCGCCGCACTTCACCAAGGTCTTCACCATGGTGGGCATTACCAAATATGCAGGGCTGTTTCCGGGGCAGGCCGAAGCGCTGGCAGCGCTGTAGTCAGCGTTTGGTGAATCGGAACTCCGCGCGTCGCGGTAACTCCGGGCTTTGCGGGCTGCGGAAAAAATTCCACTGTGACGTAGATGTGCGAAAGGGCACGACTTCAGTCGTGCCGATAGAGCCAACAGAATTGAATGGGCTTTAGCCCCTGAGGCACGCTTTCGCGAGCTGATCTTCGCCGCCATTCGATTCGTCAAACACTGCCTAAGCTTCGCGGGAACTTGCTTCCATGCCATTCCGTACTCCTCAGCAGTACGGAGTGCAGCCGATGAAAGCAATCGTCTACGACCACTACGGTCCGCCTGACGTGCTGCAATATCAGGAGATCGAAAAGCCCACACCCGCCGACAACCAGGTCCTCATCCAGGTTCGCGCATCCTCTGTAAACCCCTACGATTGGCACTTTATCCGGGGCAAGCCGTCTTTCGTGCGCCTGCTCACCGGACTTCGCGCGCCAAAATCCAGNNCAGGCCTCAAACCGGGCGATGAGGTCTTCGGCGCAGCGACCGGTTCGTTCGCCGAATACGCATGTGCTCTCGAGTCGAAGCTGGCTCTGAAGCCGGAGAATATCACCTGGCAACAAGCTGCATCCGTGCCCATCGCCGGCATTACGGCATTGCAGGGCCTGCGCGATAAAGGCCGAGTTCAGGCTGGCCAGCAAGTCCTCATCAACGGCGCGGCCGGAGGCGTAGGGACATTTGCTGTCCAGATTGCAAAATTGTTTGGCGCCCGCGTCACCGGAGTGTGCAGCACCGGAAACATCGAACTCGTCCGCTCCATTGGCGCCGACAANNCGGCATGCCTGCGTGTGCTCCACCCCAAAGGCACTTACATCGGTTGCGGCGGCGGAGGCCCTGACCGCGGGACCATTGACATCCTTGCCGGCATGCTCCATCCCTTGGTGATTGCTCCATTCACAACTCAAAAGATGCCGGGGCTTTTCGCGAACGTGAACACCTCCGATCTCACTTTCCTTGCAGATCTACTGCGAGAGGGCAAGATCGTTCCGGTCATCGACAGGGCCTACGCTCTCAGTGAAACGGCCGGCGCAATCGCTTATCTTGAGCAATGCCATGCGCGCGGCAAGGTTGTCATCACCATTTCGTAACATCGGTGCATTGCGCTGCCCCGCAATTGAGTATCATTGCGTTCATGAACCTCGACGCGATCCAGGCAGCTATCCGCGACGCCGGCTTCGACGGCTGGCTGTTCTACGACCATCATCACCGCGATCCCATCGGCACGCGCATTCTCGGGCTCGACGAAAAAGCGCACATCACGCGGCGCTGGTACTACTTTGTCCCCGCCGAGGGCGAGCCGCGCAAGCTGGTGCATCGCATTGAGGCTGGCCGTCTCGATTCGCTGCCCGGCGGCAAGGGGCTCTACTCAAGCTGGCAGGAGCTGGCGGTCGGCCTCGAGGCCATGCTCGGCGGCGCGCGCCTCCTGGCCATGCAGTACTCCCCCAACAACGCAATCATGTACGTCTCCATGGTCGATGCCGGCACGGTGGAGTTCTTACGCGGCCTGGGCAAAGAGATCGTCAGTTCCGCCGACCTCGTCAGTCAGTTTCAGGCGGTTCTGAGCGAGGAACAGGTAGCAAGCCACATGGGGGCGCAAAAGGCCATCGATACCATCCTGGTGGGCGCCTGGCGGGAAATGGCTCGGTGCTTGCGGCCGTGGGGTGGGGCGCCGGCTACGCTTTCGGAATTCGATATGGTGCGGTGGCTCAGCGAGGCCATGCGGCGCGAGAAGCTGATTTGGGAGAACGGTCCCAACGTGAGCGTCAACGCCAACAGCTCCGACTCGCACTATGAGCCCACCGCGGATCGCTCATCGCCGATTGCCGAGGGTGATTTTGTGCTGATCGATATCTGGGGCAAGCTCGAAAAACCGGGCAGCATCTTCTACGACATCACCTGGACCGGCGTGGTGGGCCGCGAACCGTCGGATCGCGAGCAGTTGGTGTTTGAGACGGTGCGCAACGCGCGCGACGCTGCCATTGCGGCCGTCGAGAGCGCTTTTGCCGCGGGACGGCCGATCCGCGGCTATGAGGGCGACGATGCCGCGCGCGCGGTGATCGACGCGGCGGGATTCGGCGAATTCTTTACCCACCGCACAGGCCACAATATCGCCCAGGAGATTCACGGTCCCGGTGCGCACCTCGACAACCTGGAAACGCACGACGAGCGTTTGATTCTGCCCAACACCTGCTTCTCGGTCGAGCCCGGCATCTATCTGCCCGAGTTTGGCGTCCGCAGCGAGGTGGACATGCTGACCGCGCCCGGCAAGGCCTGGGTCACCGGCAAAATTCAGCGCGAACTCATCCGCATCTGAAAACAGGGGTCAGAGATCAGGGGTCAGAGATCAGTAGACAGTAGCTTCCCGTAGAGAAGACATGAGAATAGCCCAGGGTGGAGCGCAGCGGAACCCTGGGAAGGCATCCCCATCAGTTGCGCGTCCCGGAGGTCCGCTGCGAAACTCCGCCCGCGTACAAGGCAGCGTTTCTGCGACCACCTCGGCAGCTTCTGATCTCTGATCTCTGACCCCTGATCTCTGATCTCTGACC
The DNA here is from genome assembly GCA_003159975.1 of Acidobacteriaceae bacterium. Taxonomy (GTDB): domain Bacteria; phylum Acidobacteriota; class Terriglobia; order Terriglobales; family Acidobacteriaceae; genus Telmatobacter. The sequence goes on along the minus strand of PLPU01000525.1, from coordinate 17,870 downwards.
CCTGATCTCTGAGCCCAATGCGATATAGTCAAAAAGGAATGGCAACAACACCGAACAAGCTGACGGCGGCACAAAAGGAAACGCGGCAGGGGTTCGTCTACCTTCCCCTGATTGCGGGCTGGCTGGTCCCTGGAGCAGGGCATTTTGTGCTGGGCAAATGGGTCCGCGGTACGCTGCTGGCCGTGTCGATCATCAGCATGTTTGCACTGGGCATCGCCATGCAGGGCAAGATCTATAGCGGTGCGCACGACATTCTCGAGATGCTGGGACTCGTTGGCGACCTGGGCAACGGACTGCTTTACGTTGTGGCCCGTGTGCTCGGGCTCGGCGCGGACCAGGTGATGGTCACAACGGCGGACTACGGCAGAGCCTTTATTGTGGTTGCCGGCCTGCTCAACGTGATTGCGGCCGTCGACGCGCATAACATTCGCACCGGGAGGAAAGCCTAGTGTTCCGTCCCGATCATTTCACGGCGGTTTTGCTCTTTGCCCTGTTTGCGTCCGTTGTCTTCGGCATCACCCAGCGCGACACGCCGCGGCGCATGGTTCGCTTCGGCATCTATTGTTTTGTGCTCTTCGCCGGGTCGGCAATCGTGCTGAGCTGGCTCATGTTCCTAATCGCGCGATAGATTCCCGCTTGACGTAGATGTGCAAAGGGGCACGACTTCAGTCGTGCCATAAGTTACTCTAAATGAGAGAGATGGGGCTTCAGCCCCATTGCCTTCTGCTTGGATTGCTCGAATCTAAACCCTTTTTCAGCAAGCTGTGCAGCCGGGCTACAAACGCTTTGAATTCAATGGGCGCATGGCGGCGTAAACCTTGATCCGTGATGGTATTTCTCTCAAAGATAGAAGTCACATTCACCGTTCGGACGCGCGGCTGCGTCATCGTGCCGGTTGCCCTCACTGACCCAGAGCTACGAGTAAGAGCCGGAGACGCAATCCAACTGCGAAACCATAACTTTTGCTTGAATGCACGGGTTAAGCAGATCGAGTGGATAACAGGGAACCAGGGCCTGCGCTTCGGTTTCTTGTTGTCTGAAGAGGTTGATGAGTCGCAGATTCCGCGAGAGGCTGAAATTTGGGTAGAAAACTCAAAATAGCTCTCTAGCCATTCCTTTCCCGTTGCCAGACCGCCGCGTCGAATGTATGCGCGCAGATGTACCCCTCCGCGCGATAAAGATCGATCGCGTTGGCGTTCGACTCGGTCACCGTCAGCGATATCTCGGTGGCCCCGTGGCGCATGAAGTGAAACGCCGCCACCGCAAGCAGCATCCGCGCCAGCCCGCGCCGCCTAAACTCCGGATGCACGCACACCTGCGTAATGTGGCCGCTCTGCGGGCTTACGCGTGAGCCCAGCACCAGCGCCACCAGCTCCCGGCTGTGCCGCTCCACCACCACGTGCGATATCTGCGGCGAAAAAACCCCGCAACCGGCGTAGCGGACAATGTTGTGCAGAAAGCGCTGCGAGCCGTGCACCGATCGGTACTGGTCGTTGATCAGGCTGTCGGGATGATTGCGATACGCCTCGGAGATGAGGCGGCCGGCGGGGATCAGGTCTTCCTCGCGCCATGGGCGCAGCTCGAGGCCGCTGGGCAGCTCCACGCGAGGCGGCGTCCAGATGCCTTTCAATTGCTGCACCATGAAAAGGCGGCGAAAGATCTCGAAGCCTGCCTGCCGGAACAACCCGGCGTGCGCACCGGCGGGGTGCAGCAGCAATTGCGATTCGATACGGTCCAGTTGCGGCGAATTCAAAAGCGTCTCAAACAGATGCTTGAGCAGAGTTTCTTCAATCTCGTGTGCCGAAGCCTGGCCAACCGGCGCCGAAACCTGTACAGGTTGCGCAGTGCCGGAGATCCCATCGCCCGACGGCGCGCCGCGGAAATCCTTCATCGGCTCAACCGGGCCGGCCCCGCCCGGAGGACTGAGCGCGAACACGTCGCCGATTACCGCCTTGGTTTCCTCGTACACGCAGAAGACATAGCCGGTCACCTGGCCGGATTCCAGCGCCGCGTAGCCGGGCAGCATGTGGCTGTCCAGATACTGCATCAGCAGCCGCGTCGAGGTGCGATAGTCCCAGTGCAGCCGCTCCTTCCAGAGTTCCCCTTCGGCCTCCAGCACAGGCCTCAGCACCGGCGCCGCAAAGTGCCGCAAGTCGAGGATCTCAATGGAAGCCGTCGAGGACATGATTCTCCGTTTTCGCGCGGCCTGACTCCGCCTGGCCAGGTTTCGCGGCGCGCCCGCGCTGCATGAATCCTTCCGGTTACTGTGCCATGAGTAGCGCTCAAGTGCAACCGGAAGTTCGCTTTATATCGGCTACCGGCTGCCCACCAGGTAGACCATGAGTCCCTGTTCCGGCCAGGCGAAGAGCTGTTCGTAGTGCCGGCCTTCGAGATATTCCTCCAGCGCGCCCTGGGTGTCCGCCGCCTGCTTGCCCGTAACCCGCACCACCAGCAGGTGCTGCTCATCGGGAACCCCGCTCTCGTCGTAGTTCACCACCTCGCGATTGCGATAGAACGAGAGTCCATACTCAATGTCGCGCCGAACCCGAAAAACGGCAACCGTTTCAACATTGGGTGCGCTGGCCGCAAGCTGTTCGGCCAGCGGGCGCGCGGAATAGGCGCGGTCAAGCAGGTGAATCACCCGCTTGCTCGCCTCCACCGGCGGAATCCCGAAGAACGGTCCCACTCCATAGAGGAACAGCATCAGCACCACCAGCACCGCGGTCGTCGCCAGCCGCAGGCGGGCCACGCCAAAGCCCTTCACCACAATCAGAATCAGCAGCACCGCCCCGCCTGCGGCTAGTCCCGCTGCGACCAGAGCCCGCGCCGGCGGCATACTGTGCCCGTGGACCACGAACCAAGGCAGCAGCAGCGCAAACATCGTCATAATCCCGCAAACGACCGCATGCCCCAGCAGCACCCAGCGGTTCAACCCGGGTTTGCGTCTGCGGAAAAGGTAGTCTCCCGTGAGGATGGCAAGGGGTGGAATGGAGGGAAGAATATAGCCCGGCAGCTTGGATTGGGAAAAGGAGAAAAATACGATGGGAATCAACGCCCACAGCACCAGAAACTCTGGAAAAGCATCGCCGGGCCGATTCGGCGCGGGCTTTTTTGAGCTTGCATGCCGCAGCCGCCACTCCGCCACCGAGGTCTGTATGCCGTCCACCAGTGCGCGCACCGCGATCACTGTCCACGGCATCATGGCCAGCACCACCACCATCAGGTAGTACCACGGTGGCTGCACATGCTGATACCGGTCGGTGGCAAAGCGCTGCAGGTTGTGTTCCAGGAAGAACTCGCGGAAAAAGGTTGGATTCTCAAGCTGGACGGCAATAAACCACGGCAGCACCATGGCGAAATAAAGCACAATCCCCGGCCCCCACAGCGAGCGGTACAAAATGGACCACTCCTTGCGCAGGAAGGCGAACGCCGCGAGAATCGCAATGGCCAGAAAAGGCGCCACCGGGCCCTTCGCCAGCGTCGCCAGCCCGGTAAAAAAGTAGATATCGTACAGCCAGAACTTCGACCCCGTTTCGTACCACGCATACCAGCCCAGCAGGCCGATCGCCAGCGGCGCGGCCATCTGCATATCCGTCGAAGCCCCGCGCGAAAAGCCGATGATCCCCGCGCAAGCCACCGTAATCAGCGCCGCATCCATGTGTCCACCCGGCCGGAACCGCCGCATGTGCAGGTAAATCAGCCCCACCATGATGAATGCGAATGTCGTCGATGGCAGCCGCGCGGTCCAGTCATGCACCCCGAAGTCCTGAAACAGAAACATGGCGCGCCAGTAGTAAAGGGCGGGCTTCTCCAGCCAGGGATGCCCGTAAAGGTAAGGCGTAACGCAGGCCGAAAGCCGTTCCCCCAGCGTGTGCGCGGAGTCGAACCGGTCCAGCATCTCGTGCGCGATCTGGGCATAGCGGGGTTCGTCGGCGCCCACCAGACCCAGGCCGTCGCCGCCCAGGTAAGGAGTGACCCCATAAAGAAGAAAGAAGACGGCGAAAGCGAGAAAGACGGAGACCTCGGCGAAAGTAGCCCAGCGGGGCAGTCGTTTGCGCCAGCCAGGTGGCGAGTACGGCGCAGGGGGTTCCAAGGCGTTTTCCACTTCCAGCAATTCTCCGGTTCCGGCGTTTCTTGAAGGCTCAAGCTCGGCGTCTTCCCCGCGCCGTCTGATCCGTATGGGTTCCGGTTGCCTGGGAGCCTGCTGGCCGGGTCAGGTCCCTTACCTCATGAAAGCGTAAACATATCCGCATCGAAACACACCCAGGCGAGCTCACGTTTCGACAGGGACAAGGCTAACAGATTCACGCCGAATCTCAAGGGCTCAAAGGCCGTTGGCCCTCAAATCCATCCAGTGCCGTGCGCAACTCCTCCAGAATCTCGTCGCGAGCCCGCGAAAGAGGGCCCTCAAGGGTGCAGCCGGCGGCATTTTCGTGGCCTCCGCCGCCCAGCCGCTGGGCAATCGCGGCCACGTTGAGAGCGCGTTTGCTGCGCAGGCTAAGCCGAATTCGCTCCTCAGGCAGTTCTCGTAGAAACACCGCTGCCTCAACCCCCGCAATATAGAGCGCATAGTTCACAATCCCTTCGCAATCGTCCTCGGTGGCTCCGGAGCGCGCAATATCGTCGTGGGTCACCCAAAGCCACGCCAGCCGGCCCTCCCGCTTCAGGTTGCCGAGAGCCGCGCCCAGCAGCAGCATCCTGGCCGCGGACGTCGAAAAATACACATCCTGGGCAATGCGCACCGGGTCTGCGCCGGCCAGCGTCAGTTCGTGCGCCAGCGCGAATGTAGCGGCGCTGGTTGATCCGTAGGCGAAACTCCCGGTGTCGGTCAGCACCGTCGTATACAGGCAGGTGGCCATCTCCGGCGTCAGGTCCGCGCCGGCGGCTTTGACCATCCGGTACACCAGTTCCCCCACACTCGCCGCGTCCCGGTCAATCCAGTTCAGATCGGCAAAATCGCTGCCCGTCAGGTGGTGATCGATGTTGATGGTAAAAAACTCTTCCAGGCCCCGCAGCTTGGTGCGCGCCAGTCCGTCGCACTCCAGCAGCACAACCGCATCGTAGTGTCCATGTACATGAATCGCGAAGCGGATGTCGCCCGCTCCCGGCAGCGCGCGATAGATGGGCGGAATCGGGTCGGCGGTCACCAGGTCCGCGTGCTTGCCCATCTGGTTGAGCAGCATTCCCATCGCCAGCATGCTGCCCACCGCATCGCCGTCCGGCCGCGAATGGGAGCAAACCAGAAACCGCTCTCCCCGGCGCAGTACCTCGAGAATCGCGTCCATGCAATCCTCGCCAGAGGTTTCAGGCTCGCCTCCAGGCGAAGCCGCCGGAAGCTCATCTGCCGGATTCAGCGTCGAAATTTCCGGGTTCTGGATCGAGATTTCAGGATCGGCATCCATACGTGTCTACTCGGCCTGCGCCTCCTGCTCCGCCGCGGGCGTTTGTTGCTCCGCTGCCGGCGTTTGCTCGGCGGGAGCCTTTTGCCGCTTGCGCGACCGGTCCATCAACTCCACAATCCGCGCCTGGAAACGTCCCGAACGGTCCGCAAGAAAGTTCAGATCCGGCACGTGGCGCACGCCCATCCGCTCCTTCAATTCGTAGCGAATGTAGCCCTTGGCGGCTTCCAGACCGGCCACCGTGTCCTTCTCGGCCTGCTCAATGTTTTTCACCGCCGAGTCCACAGCCACGTACACCCGCGCCGATTTGCCGCCGGGGTTCAGCGCCACCTCGCTCACATAGCAGTTGGCGATGCGCGGGTCTGAGAGCTCGCCGTCGATCATGATTCCGATCTCCAGACGCAGCGTCTCCGCTACCCGGTCCTGATGATGCTTCCGCGCCCTGTGCTCCGGCATCGCGCCTCCTTTTCATCCGACGTAAACGATTCAGGATAGCAGAGGCGGGCAATCCGATTGCCTTCCCCGAAGGGTTTCTCAAATGTGCGCATAAAACATAATCTGACGCACCATGCTGATCGCAGAAACGCACTGGGAGAACATGGCATTCAAATGCCCAAAGATTCCCCTTAAATAAGCAAATTGTTCAATTTAATAGGCTTAGTGTTATTGACGGAGTAAATTGCAGGTACAGTTTTGATAAAGGTTTTGCAGAATCTATGCCCAGAATGGCAGGTAACGTGCAAACTTTCTTGAGCCCCCCGCTTTCCCGTCTGGTTTGATTAAGTTCATGTCTAGTGTTGCAGAAATAATCTGCGAAACAATCGTGCTCTTGCTCTCAGGCAAATTAAAGCGCTCTCGCAGTGATTGATTTGTCATTTGCATAGTCATCACATAACGCAAAACGCAGTGTTGATAGCATGCTCTAACTCGATCATCCCTTGCCATTTCGTCAAAGGGTTTCGGGCCGAAAATAATAGTGGTGGTGCTCTGGTATCCAGTCCTGAAATCAGGTGCTGGCAATTGCAGCAACTCTGCCGACCGCACTACACGATCAATCCCACTACCTTTTTCTTCGCAAATTCGAAGCTTTCGCATGACCATCGCTAAGTGCTCGTTCCGAGACTGGCATCCGTCGATGAACCGATCCGTAGGGATTTGCGGAAGTCCTGGATTCGATATTTCCAATCGATCTGAATAAATCTCGATCATCACCGATGTACCGGACACCTCAAAGTCTTGGTGGATTTCAGCATTAGCAACCATCTCTCTAATGACGCTCTCTGGTACAAGTTTGGCCTCCGTCCGAACAGCGTCTTCGATAACCTCATTTTGCGGAAGTTGTTCTCCGATGAACTTGATGAGACCTTGAAAGCCGACTGCATAACCTCGAACTGCGGACCGTTCCAGTTTGGTGTCCAATTTGGAATTGCCGTTGTAAACAATGACGCGGGGCTTCTTTCTTTTGATGTCTGAAAACCTATCAAGATCCCTTGCTAACAGCAACGCTGTAGCCCGAGGGATGGCGTATTTGCCGTCAATCTCAGCTATGAGATTCTCCCCTTTCAGTCGATCAATCGCGGCCTCCTTTGTGGTGAATGGAAGCGGGATAAGCCCAAAGTAAGCGTGCAAATGCAATAAATCTGCGACATCATCCGTCGACAAATTCTTCACCGCATATTCTTCAAGCCAACTAGGTTTTCCTTCCGCGAATATTTTCCGCAGTTGATCTTCGCTCATCGGCACCAAGCATTCACCAGATCGCATCATGTAAGCGCCGTTGCGGTGAAAGGCCGTTCCTCGCGCGCGGGAGGGAATATGAAAGACAACGACTCTTCCATCGGGGTGCAAGACCTCTTCGACATCCACGCGAAAACCTAGTGTCTGGAATAGCTTCTCTTCCATTTTTAAGGGGTCCCGGAAAGCTAAGGTTCCGACCACGGGCCTAGGAGGGCTATTGCCGATGCCGAGTAAGAAATGGCCTCCGCCTTCGTTTGCCAACGCTACACAATACTGAAAAAGCTTTTCGTTGTCGTATTGGTTCTTAGCTTCTTTGAACTCCAGGCGCTGAGTTTCGGACGCAACACTGCGCCAGATATCAATCTGACTTGGAGGCGTCGCTTCTCTATCAATCCCCATGATTTACCGATCTTTCTTTTGATTGTGATCCTGCCTCATTTGCAGTGCAAGCTAATTCAACATTCGGTAGCGGGTTAAGTGATTTGCGCAGGAAAGAATGCTATTTACTCTTGAGTGCGCGCCGCGCCGTCCACTTGCCCGGGAACCCCCACGACAAACCGCAGAGATATCGCGGACAAGCAAAGCCGCTAACTCCCTATCCCGTGCAAGCGGGGCTGACTAGCTGAATCCGCTCACTCGCTCCCTTCAGCTCTCCAGATACTCCCAATACGAGTCAGCCAGCTCCGCGCCCAGCTCGTTCAGCATCCGCCGCGCGGCGCGTTCCACCTCTTCAATCAGCCCGTGGAGATACTGCCGCGACGATGAAATAGCCACCACCCCGATAGTGGCCGACTGCCAGGTGACCGCCTCATCCATCTCCGCCACAGAGATGTTGAATCCCTGCTTCAACTGGTCCTTGAGCGAGCGCACCACCTGCCGCCGGTCCTTGAGCGACTGGGCATGCTCAATCCGAATTTCGAGTGTAAGCTGGGCAACCGGCATGGCATTCGAGGATTGTTACACGACAGTTTAAGTCCATTCGCGGAAGGCGAGCGCACTTTTTCTCGTCCAGCCACGCAGATCCTTGCGCCTTTTTTCTGGCGCAATCGGAACCAAGTCACTGCGAGCGGATAGCGAGCGTCTGCCGCACCGCAGGTGCCGAGCGTTTGGCCCCACCGCAGGTGGCCGTCCCGTAGGGACCGGAGGATAATAGCCCCGGGTCAGCCCGAAGCAGAGCGAAGGGCGCAACCGGGGTATGCAACCAAAAATGACGTTCGCGTCCTGTGGGGACGCGGCGAAATAAACGTGCAGTGTTTTGCCGATAATTAAATACAAAGAGCGCACAATTAAAACTGTGAAGAACAGAGCCCGGAATTCCCACGAACACGGCCCCATTCAAACCGGGCAATCTCCCCCAAAAATAGGCACCCCCCCCCTACCCCCTTTTATCATCTGCTTGAAAACAAATAAGTTAACCGAAATAGTTTTTCGCGGCCCAAGAAAACAAAGGAGTTACAGGAACCAAAATGCGGCAAAGCCGTCATTTTGCACCACTCATGGGGCTATTTCGCGTGTGAAATCTGCTTTGTTTCCCCTGCGTCCCGCCGCACCAGGCGGTCATAAACCCAGAGCAGCCCGGCCGTCGCCACGCCCACTCCGGATACCGCCCACCAGATCAGTCCAGGCTGATGCATCACTTCCCCGAAGTGATGAATCAGGAACCCGCCAAACCATCCGCCCACCAGCGACCCAATCCCAATGGGCAGGAAGGCAAAGCCCATATAGGTTCCCTGCTGCCCGGAGGGCGCGAGGCGCGAGATGTACTCGTAGTAGCGCGGCTGCTGCGTAATCTCGCCAATCGCCACTACAATCAGCGTTGCCACTGCCATGATCACGCTGGGATGCAAAACCAGCAGCAGCCAGGCCAGGCCCGAAATCAGGGTGCCCAGCGTGATGCCGCGAAACGCCGGCATTTTCTGCGTGAGAATACTGACCGCCATCTGCAATGCGATCACCGTCAGTGAATCCGCCATGAGCAGCATTTCAGTATTTGTGCTTGCGTTCACGTAGTCATGGATATAGATAGGAAGAATAATGAACTGCTGCCAGAAGGCGATGTAATAGCCCGAGAAAATAATCAGAAACAGCATGAAGCGCCAGTTCGACGTGACGGTCAGAAAGTTCCTGGCAACCTGGCCGAGGCTTTCGGTCTGCGCCTCGCCGGAGCGTCGAGGTTCCTTGAACAGGATCAACACGGCGAAGAACATTAGAAAGACGCTCAATGCCGCCATGTAAAAGACCTTCTCCACGCTGAGGTGCTGGTGCACCCATCCCGCCAGAAAAGGTCCCGCGGCGCCGCCAATGTTCACCAGGGTGTAGTAGATCGAATACCCGATAGAGCGCACGTTTTCCTTGGAAGCCCGTGCCGTAGTTCCAACCACGGACGGCTTCACCAGTGCGATACCAAGGGCCGGAAGCATCAGGATGAGCGTCACCAGCACGACCAAAGGCATCGCTTCGCGAACCGGAGCCAGCCACGGCGAACCGATGGAGCCCAGCAGGAAGTATGAGATGGTCAGAATCAGGTAGGCCAGCGACAGCGCCCGGCGAAAGCCCATCCGGTCCGCGAGAGCACCGCCGAACGCCGCCAGAAACCACACCAACCCGCCAAACAATCCCGCCAGGCTGCTGGCCCGCTCGACGCCGAAGTTCAGGCTCTCATGCAGATACCGGGGCAGCGAGGCAAACGCCGCGTAGTACGACAGCCGCTCGAAGAGCTCGCTGATGTTGGCAACCCAGAACGGCCGCTCAAACCCGGTGCGAATTTCGTGGAAACGTTTGGAAAAGGTCAAAGCGGCTCCTGAGTTCTGGTGGCTGTCGTGGGTTCAGGACAGTGTACCGGATGCAGTCACTTGAAGGCATTTCCGATTCATTGAGCCCATTTGATTGACCCCATTGATCCAGGTTGCTAAACTGGTTATGCGGGGTGGAGCAGCCCGGTAGCTCGTTGGGCTCATAACCCAAAGGTCGCTGGTTCAAATCCAGCCCCCGCAACCAATCAATTCAACAACTTAAGCCGCATTCCCAGCCCTCGTGACTATCTTCAGTTGCGCGGGCGTTGCGTTTTGTTGCGTGGCGGCCCGCTTTTTGGCCGGCTTCTGGTCAAGAAGATCTACGAAGGAGACATCTGCGCCAGGGATCAAGTGAGCGTAGGTGACGCCGCCTACGAATACGATCTCGCCCAAAAACGGAGCGAGTTTTCGCATCGCGTCTTCCAGCATGGGGAGATTGGGATCAGGCATTGATCTCTTTTCCGAGAAGTTCGACCGCAAGGTTTCGTTCGCGCGTTCTACCGCTTCGAATCGCATCGCAAAGCGCCAGGACACTATAGAGTTTTAGATCTCGTAGAGCTGCCTTAGGCGCGCCCTGATAAAGGGGGATGAGAGAAATACCGCGCACTTTTCCTTCGGCATACGGCCAGACTGCAGGAGGTTCGTTATCCTCCGGAAGGCGTGACTTGAGGGGTTCCGCCGCTGCCGCGGTTGGGATGCCGCGAACCATCGAGCCCCTTTCCGGCGGAAAGACGTACCTCAATCCGTGCGACAGGAATTCCATCAGTGCAGTCCGGTTCACCCTCTTTTTAGATCCTTCAACGTGAACTAAGCCCGCATCCGCGCACCGCCTCAAGGCCTTCGATACCTCGGACGGAGAAATCGACAGTCCCTCAGCCAGACTCTTCGACTGAGTGGCCGGCTCGCTCTGGATGGCGAGTTTGAGAAGAAGCGCAATATCCTGACCTTGCGTGAACTCATTGCAGGCTGCAATTTCCAATTTGGAAGTTGGAAAACTACACTTAAGGATGAGCAATTCCAACGACCGTTGCATGGAAAACACAAAGGTCGCATTTCATCTTCGACTGCAAGCCTTTTTCACTCTGAGTTATAAGCTACATCGATCTTCGGCAATTCCCATAAACTCCTCATAAGCAAATTCCGTGGCTGATCCTCCCTTAACAAACAATCTATTTTACGATGGTTAGTCGCGTGATCTTACTCGGCACCTTCCACAGCGACATCAAGCTTAACGGGATTGCCGCGCGGCAATTTGAGTGAAATGATAGCGGCTAGAAGGACCATTGCTGCGGAACCCCAAAGACAGCCTTGAAAGCTCGCCCATTCGAAGATGACCCCGGAAAGCATCGTTCCCAGAAGCCGGCCTCCCGCGTTCGCCATATAGTAAAAGCCGACGTTGAGCGCGACGCTATCTTCGTCCGTATAAGCAAGCACCAGATACGAATGTACCGCAGAGTTGATGGCGAACACTACGGCAAATGCGGCAAGCCCGATCATGAGGGAGGCACTTGGGGCGAGGCCTGCGCGAAGGGCTCCAATCAGGCCGAGTGGAATAACGAGCAGAATGAAGGCCCAATGCTGCGCTGCCGGTCCGTCCACCTTCTCTTGTCCTATTGATCGAAGAATATCTGGGACGAAGGCCTGAATGATGCCGTAGCCGATAAACCAGAGGGCGATAAAGCTGCCGACTCCTGCAAAGGTCCAGCCAAGCTGCGATAGGAACACGGGCAGGCCCACCACAAACCAAACATCACGCGCTCCAAAGAGGAAGAGTCTCGCCGCAGATAGCCAATTTATAGCCGGGCTTTTGGAAAAGAGTGCCGAAAACGTTACTTTTTTCTTCGAGCGACCGAGGTCCGATGGCAAAGCAACAACAGTGCCGAGAAGCACCGCAACCAGCCCTGCAGCCATCGCAATGAGTGCTCCGATGAAGCCAAGGGACGCGAGCAAAACGCTGCCGACAAAAAAGCCCGCTCCTTTGAGGGCGTTCTTTGAACCAGTGAGCCGGGAAACCGATTTGAAGAGCGCGCCGTCGGCCCCCTCCGGCACGACCACCTTGATGGCGCTTTTCGCGCTCATTTTCGTCAAGTCTTTGGCGATGCCTGACAGTGCCTGGGCTGCCATCACGTAAGTGACGGACAGAATGCGCGCCCAAGAAGGCTGCAATGCCGCGAGCATGAGCAGAGCGCCAATCTGAAGCGCGAGGCCGCCGTAGAGCGTGGTCTTGAGGCCGGACCGCGATGCGATCCAGCCTCCAAGCAGATTCGTGACGATACCGAAGAACTCGTAGAACAGAAACAAGAATGCGATGGTGATGTCGCTATATCCGAGCCTATAGAAATGCAGAACGACGAGCATCCGCAACGCGCCGTCTGTGAGCGTAAAGCCCCAGTAAGCGCCTGTTACCAGAGCGTAGCTGCGCATGCCATTCAAGATTGAGAACCTTTCAAGCCCTTGCTGGAAGCGAATTTGCGATCTTCGCCGCGAGTTCGGTCATGCGATTCAGATAGCCCCATTCATTGTCATACCACGCCAGAATCTTGACCTGAGTACCGTCGATGACCATCGTTGACAGAGCATCGATAATGGAGGAGCGCGGATCGTTGAGAAAATCGACCGAAACAAGAGGTCTGGTTTCATAGCCAAGTATTCCGCTAAGTTCAGATTCGGCGGCACGCTTGAGCAGTGCGTTCACCTCTTCAACAGTCGTCGCGCGCTCTACCTCGAAGACGCAATCCGTGAGCGAGGCGTTGAGCAGCGGAACTCGCACTGCGACACCGTTGAGCTTTCCCTTGAGTTCGGGGTAGATGAGAGTGATCGCGGTTGCCGAGCCAGTCGTGGTTGGGATAAGTGATGTGAGAGCAGAGCGTGCGCGGCGAAGATCTTTGTGCGGAGCATCGACCATCGTTTGCGTGTTGGTCACGTCATGAATCGTGGTGATGAGGCCATGACGAATCCCGATGCCCTCATGAATCACTTTGATTACCGGAGCGAGACAATTGGTCGTGCAAGAAGCCGCAGTGACAATATTGTGGACGTTGGGGTCGTAGAGATGGTCATTTACTCCCATCACGATGTTGAGGGCCTGCTGCTTGACCGGCGCAGCCACAATAACCTTCCTGACGCCACGCGCAAAGTATGGATTCAGAGCTTCCGGCGTGAGCATCTTCCCGCTGCATTCCAGCACTATATCGACGCTGGAGGTCTCCCACGGAACATCGCCGGGCTGATCTTTGTCAGTGAAGGCAATTTCAGAGCCCTCGACCGAAATGCTGACGTCGCTTGCTTCCATCTGTTTCGGCCATTTTCCGTGCACACTATCGAATTCCAGCAGGTGCACGGCTGTGCCCGGGCCACCCTTGATCTCATTGATGTGCACGATGGACAAATCGTCTCGTCCCCACGCAGCACGAAACGCAAGCCGCCCCATCCTCCCAAATCCATTGATGCCAATTCGCGTCATTCAACCTCTTTTAGCAACTACAACTGTGAGCCCATATTGCCAGGGCCTTTCGGCAATCTCAGGATGCGAGCCATTTGGAACCGGAAGCGTGGATTCTATCGCTTTCCGATGTCTTCGATTTCCCTCTGAAGTGCAATTTTGCTGATGCTCTCCCAAGGAAGGCACAAGAATAGCGATATCCGCCGTTCGAGAATTTGGAAAGCCTGACTAAAGGCTCGAGCAGATTCCGGTGTTCCAGGGGCTAGAAGCACGGGGTCTGGCACACCCCAATGGGCGCTCATGGGTTGTCCAGGCCAAATTGGGCAAGTCTCTTTTGCCGCGTTATCGCAGACTGTAAAGACGAAGTCGAGATGGAAAGAGCCAGGCTTCGAAAACTCTTCCCAGGATTTGCTTCTAAGCCCCTCGGTGCCGAGACCTGCAGACTGAATCATCTTCAGAGCCTCAGGCCTGACGACGCCAGCAGGCTGGCTCCCGGCACTGAATGCAGTGAAGTTCGGCGCGCCGCGCCGGTTCATGATTGCCTCAGCCATGATGGAGCGGGCGGAATTGCCGGTGCAGAGGAATAACACGTTGAAGTGTGGCATGGGCTTCCTTTTGAATTCCGGTGAAAACTAGCTTCTAGGAGCAGCAGTTTGGACCGCAGCACGGTTGCGCTACCGGGCCGCCCGGCTTAATCGCATAAATCTTGACGCTTGCTGCGGCTGCATTGACGTCATACTGCGAGAGAAGCGTCGTCAGTTCTTCATGAAGTGAAGGTGATGCGATGGGAGCAGGAGAGCAGCAGCTTGTTGCCTCCTGGACGTTATCTGCGGACATTGAAGGTGAGCAGCAGCCCGATTGATTTTCAACCTTGGCGTAGGCGTTGAGGTTGGCGCCGCTATCGACGATCTGGACCGAGGAGAACCCCGCTGCGAGCAGGCCTGCTCTGTAGTCCTCAATTTTGATTGCCCCAGCGATGCACCCGACGTAAGCGGCAACACTCTTTGCAACCGCCTCCGGCAGTTCGTGCTTCAACGCGATGTCGCTTAGCGCGAGGCGGCCACCCGGCTTGAGCACGCGTGCGATCTCGCGGAAGACTGCGGGTTTGTCCGGCGCGAGATTGATAACGCAGTTGGAGATGACGCAATCTACCGAGGCGACAGGAAGCGGAATTTTATCGATGGTCGATTGGTAGAACTCCACGTTTTGATAACCGCCGGACATGGCATTCGCTCGGGCGCGTTCAATCATCGCTGGCGTCATATCGATGCCGATCGCGCGGCCTTCCGGCCCAACCATCTTCGCTGCCAAAAATACGTCGAGACCACCGCCGGAGCCGAGATCGACCACGACCTCACCGGGTCTAATGTGAGCCGTTGCCGTGGGATTGCCGCAAGACAAGCCCATGTTGGCTCCCGCCGGGATGGAGGTGAGTTCTTCAGGGCTGTAGCCAAAGGCCTCCGCTACGGCCTTAACCCCTGCGTGATCGTTGGACAAAGAGCTTTCCGCCACCGCTCCATACTTCGATTTGACCGATTCCAAAATCTGTTCTGCCATGACACTCTCCTCAAAAACACAATAGGGTGATATATTCGCAAAACCAAATATATCCCTTGCGAACACATTCGTCAAGGCGTATAAGTAGGGTATGGCGGGAAAAACATCAACCTTTAACATCGAACGTTTCTTTCAGGCCCTCGGCGACACCACGCGACTCCGCCTCCTTAACCTCATGGGAGAGCAGGAGATTTGCGTCTGCTACTTTGTGGAGATTCTGGAGCAGGGCCAACCGAAGATTTCCCGGCACCTGGCCTATCTGCGCCGCGCCGGGATCGTTGAGGCGAGGCGCGACGGCAAGTGGATGCATTATCGGATCGTCATGCCGCCGAACATCGGTGCGTCCCAGATCCTGCGCCAAACGCTCGCGTGGCTGAAGGAGGAGCGAGCGATGCAGTCGGACCGGGCGCGTCTTTCAAAGGCTTGCTGCAGTCCCGCGAAGTTCACTGCTCTTCAAGGCGCGCCCTTACCAATTCCGGTCTGCTGCCCAAGCGCGGCGGAGGTCAAGTGAACATGGCCAGCACACCCTATACGCAAGGCCAGATCTGCGCTCCACTGCATCGAAAGAAACTCTCGTTCTTCGACCGCTACCTGACTCTCTGGATATTTCTCGCAATGGCCATTGGAGTATCCATCGGCCACTTTGTCCCAGGCTCAGCAGGGTTTGTCGAGCGCTTTCAGAGTGGAACAACGAATATCCCAATTGCCATCGGACTAATCATCATGATGTTCCCGCCGCTGGCAAAAGTCCGATATGAGAAGCTGGGCGATGTCTTCCGCAACAAGCGGGTTCTTGGACTCTCCCTGGTCCAGAACTGGCTCATTGGACCGGCACTCATGTTCAGCCTTGCCATTGTGTTCCTTCGTGGCGAGCCGACCTACATGCGCGGGCTCATCCTGATCGGTATCGCTCGCTGTATAGCAATGGTCTTGGTGTGGAATGAGTTGGCGAATGGCGACGCGGATTACGCTGCCGGACTTGTCGCCATCAACAGCATTTTCCAGGTGCTCTTCTATAGCGTCTACGCCTGGGTCTTCATCACAGTGCTCCCAAAGTGGTTCGGCCTTCAGGGCAGCGTTGTCGATGTAGGCATCGTCCAAATTGCGAAGAGTGTCGGCATCTATCTTGGTATCCCATTCGCTTCCGGGTTCATTACACGCTTCGCTCTCATTGGGATCAAGAGCGAAGAGTGGTACCGGACGCGCTTCATTCCCCGCATCAGCCCGCTCACGCTGGTTGCCCTGCTCTTTACGATCCTCGTGATGTTCTCCCTCAAGGGCGACCTGATCGTGCGGCTGCCACTCGATGTACTTCGCATTGCACTTCCGCTGGTCGTCTACTTCCTCATCATGTTCCTGGTCAGCTTCTGGATGGGCAAGCGACTCGGTGCAAACTACGCTCAATCAGCAACCCTTTCGTTTACTGCTGCTGGCAACAACTTCGAACTGGCAATTGCCGTATCCGTGGCCGTCTTCGGCCTGAATTCCGGCGAGGCATTTGTTGGCGTTGTCGGTCCGCTCATTGAAGTGCCGGCGCTCATCGGGCTCGTGAATGTCGCCTTCTGGATGCGCAAGCGCTACTTCGGGTCCGAAAGTCGGGAGTTCGCAATGCTACCGGTTGAAGACGCTACGTAAAGTATCCCCGAAGCATCGCCAATTTTCCGGGAATCAATGCGACTGTTTCACGGAATCGCATTTGAACAGCTTGCGACGGCCATTTTATATCGACGATTTCTCTCGATGGCAGAAAAGGCTTCCACTCACTCAGCGTGCAGTATCCACGGCCGATGGCTTCCTTCAATTGCCCTGTATCCTGTGTCAATTGGGCTTCGCTTTGGAAGATTCCACGCAGGAAGTCGAAGAGTCACTTCTTTTCCGATTCTTTGGCGCTGGCAAGACGATATAAGACCCGATATCCCTTTCGCTGACTCGCTCAAGTGCTTCAGGCGTCAACACGTCAGCCTGCAGTTGTTGAAATAAGGCCCCATGCAGCCCAATTCACCTGTCACCTGTGGCTTTCCTCGATATGGTCCTATCGGCGCCGTGTCTCAATTCACGGATGCTAAATTGGCATGCTGGGCAAGGTTAGGCGTCATCGTTTCGCGGCGTTCGTAGTGAAGTTTTTTCGCCGTATACATTCTTCTGTCGCCTTCGGCCAGGAGTTGCTCGGAGTCCGCCCCATCTTGCGGGTAGAAAGCCGCCCCCAGGCTCAGGGACAAGAGATCTTTGCCACACACTTCGCGGCCAGCCTCTTGCGCCAGGGCACTGAGAAGGATTGACCTTTCGCTGACCGAAGCCGGCGACATGTTGGGCGCGACGATTACAAACTCATCGCCGCCCATTCGCGCCACGTAGTCGTATTCGCGGCACACCTCGCGCATCAAGTTGGCGAAAAGTTTGAGCACTTTGTCTCCGGCCAGGTGACCATAGCGATCATTGATGTTTTTGAATCCATTTAAGTCGCACACGGTAACTGCGACGGTCGCATGCTCCCGCTTACAACGCGCAATCTCCTGTTCCAAATGCAAAGACAAACCCCTTGCATTCTCCAACCCCGTAAGGTAGTCGATGGTGGCCGAGTTCTCCGCTTGGCGATACTTCAATGCATTCTCGATGAAAAGGGCAACCTTGGAAGTAATGACCTGCAGAATGCGCAGGTGGTCGCTGGTGAACGCATCCGCCTCGGCCTGATAGAGCGCCAATACGCCTACCGGCCCGGTGACACCTTCGAGGGGCACGGCCAGGGCGGAGCGGAGTTCCACTGCCTTCCTCGGGTCACTCACGAATCCCCGCTCAACCGCGGGATTCCCATTGACGATGGGGATCGAGTTCTGCGCGACCCAGCCGCAGAGACCTGTCCCCACCGGGATTTCCAGCGACGACAGAAGCCGATAGTTGTCTCCGCTGACGAATTCGGGCACCAGGAGATCGCCCTTTCGGATG